>CAZDWH010000346.1:0-1512 GCA_964509025.1 uncultured Rhodanobacteraceae bacterium | reverse complement strand
CGATCCGGCCTTGCACGGCGACTGGGAGCGGTTCTGGCTGGACTGTGTCTGGCTTAATCCGCGGGACACCACGGCAAGCGCCTGGTTTCCGGCGTGGTATTTGATCGAGCACCCTGCGACGCGCATCGACGAGGCCGTTACCGCGGCGGACCCGGACGCGCTGCCGGCGAGGGCATTTCAGGCGACGAAGCTACTGCTGGCCGTGGAACCCGGCGGTCACGGCGCCGCGCTGATTTCCGCGCGCGCTGAGCTGCAGCGCATCGACGCGCGTCTGTTCGGCTACTACATGAGCCGACGCGAATCGTGAGAAGAGGGCGGTGGACGTCTGCTCATCTTGCGCCGAGCGCAGACCGTCCAGGTAGTCGGCCCAAGCCTGCATTATGATACGCCGCTCCCGCAGATGCTGTGCATAGTTGTAGTGACAGCTAAATTGCCCATTGACAGATGCCGGCTTTGACGCGCCTTTCGGGCAAGAAGGTAGCGGGTAACACAAAGGGCTCCCGACGCAGTTCGCCCAGGTGCGCTGCGGCTCCCAATCGCTCGACCGACCACCTCGATCGGGGTTGCTGGCCGATTATCTCAGTATTAGTATAAGGACACTCTGTGAAATCGATCGGCTGGTGTGGCGACAGTCTGCGAAGAAATTCGCGCTTTCCCCGAGGACGCGCGGCGCGACGCCGGTCACCAGCTGAATCGCGTTCAACACGGCCTGGAGCCGAATGATTGGAAGCCCATGTCTTCGGTCGGCGCAGGAGTGCGCGAGATACGCATCCACCAGGGCGGTGAGTTTCGTGTCCTGTACATAGCAAGACTCGCGGAATCGGGTTTCGTGCTGCACGCATTTCAAAAGAAGAGTCGCAAGACCCCTAAGAAGGAGATTGAGCTTGCGGCGGATCGATTCCGTGCGGTCGTCGAGGAGTTGAGGAGACGGCGGTAATGGCGAGACGAGTGAAGATGGTGCGAAGCAGTGGGAACGTGTTCCGGGATCTCGGTTTCCGAGACCCTGAGGCACGCAGTCTCGTATTGCGCTCGGAAATCATGATCCGGATTGAGGAGTTCGTTGAGAAAAGCGGGCTCACTCAGGTTCGGGCGGCGGAACGCCTTGGTCTTACTCAACCGCGGCTGAATGCGCTGCTGAAGGGGAAGATTGAGCAGTTCAGCCTTGACGCACTAGTGAACGTTGCCACGCGTGCCGGATTGCAGGTCGATCTTCTTGTCAGGACGTCAAAGAGAATTGGCGAGCGAGCGATTGCATGAGGCTCACAGCCAGAGCGTGAGGCAGTCTGATCGATTGATGAGTGACTGAAATCGACCCCCAAGCCGTCCTCGGTACTGCCTCATAGGCCGACGGCCAACCTGGAAAGAGCAGACGTTCGTCAGAGTCGGCGCCGGCTCGCGCATCGGATGCGACGCAGTTGCCAAGTACGCGTTCGAGCTGTTCACCCGCTGCGCGCCGGTGCAACGCGGTTGATTCCGTGCTTTCGATCCTGCAGATTGCTGCTGGCAAGCATG
>CAZDWH010000345.1:0-1566 GCA_964509025.1 uncultured Rhodanobacteraceae bacterium | reverse complement strand
GAGGTGCGGCTGACGCTGGTCCCGGCGGGCAGGCGGGGGAAGGTCGATGGGGGGAAGGCGGAGGTCGCGGGGCGCGAGGCTGCGCTGGAGGGGTTGGGTGGCGGGGGGCGCGCGGAAACGATCGACGCCGCGGGCGCGGCGCTGGCACGCGCGCAGGCGGCCGCGACGAATACGCAGTTCGCGCGCGACCGTGCCGCGCAGATCCGCGCGAAAGGGCTGACGAGCCAAGCCGATCTCGACAATGCGAACGCCGCGCTGCGCAGCGCGATCGCCGACGTCAATGCCGCGCGCGCGAACCTGGAGCAGCTGCTGCGCGGCACGCGCGTCGAGGACATCGCACAAGGTGAGGCAGCGCTCAAGCAGGCACAGGCAAATCTCGCCGCGTTGCAGGTCACGCTCGCGCGCCTCAGCGTGCATGCAACTCGCGCGGGGAGAGTGGACGCTTTGCCGTTCAAGCTCGGCGACAAGCCGCCGGTCGGCGCCAGTGTCGCGAGCCTGCTTGTCGGCGACGCGCCGTACGCGCGCGTATACGTACCCGAGCCTGCGCGCGCGGGTCTCGCGCCCGGCGCGAAATTTTCGGTACACGTCGATGGCGTGGCGCAGCCGTTCAATGCGACGCTCGCGCGTATAGCGAGTGAGCCGACTTTCACGCCTTACTACGCGTTGTCCGGCGACGACGCGAGCCGTCTTGCCTGGCGCGCGGAACTCGCCTTCGACACAACCGACGCAACGCGCAAGCTGCCGGCGGGCCTGCCGTGTCAGGCGACGGTCGCGGTGAGCAAGTAGGAACGCATCGTGATCGTGCACACGCAGGACAACAGCGGCAACGCGATCGTTGCGCGCGGCCTGACCAAGCGCTTCGGCGATCTGGTTGCGGTCGATCACGTTGACCTGACGGTCGCGCGCGCACAGGTCTACGGGTTTCTTGGTCCCAATGGCTCGGGCAAATCGACCACGATCCGCATGCTCTGCGGGCTGATGCTGCCGAGCAGCGGCGACATCGATGTGCTCGGTTTCGCGATCCCCGCGCAGGCCGAAGCGCTCAAGCGCCGCATCGGCTACATGACGCAGAAGTTCTCGCTCTACGACGATCTGACCGTGTACGAGAATCTCGACTTCGTCGCTGCCGTGCACGAGCTGCCAGCGGCGCGCACGCAGCAGCGCATCGGAGAATTGCTCGAGCGCTATTGGCTCACGCGCCAGCGCGATCAACTTGCCGGCACGATGTCGGGCGGGCAGAAGCAGCGTCTCGCACTCGCTGCAGCCGTGCTCAACGAACCCGATCTGCTGCTGCTCGACGAGCCGACCTCGGCGGTCGATCCACAGTCGCGGCGAGAGTTCTGGGACTCGCTGTTCGCGTTGGCCGACGCCGGCACGACGATTCTTGTATCGACGCATTACATGGACGAGGCCGAGCGCTGTCATCGTCTCGCGATTCTCGATCACGGCCGCATCGTCGCCGACGGCAGTCCGCAGCAACTGATGGATGCGCTGCCCGGACACGCCTTTCTCGTCGCTTGCGCCAGTCCGCGCCGCGCGCAGGACGCGCTGACCGGCGCGCCCGGC
>CAZDWH010000344.1:0-1572 GCA_964509025.1 uncultured Rhodanobacteraceae bacterium | reverse complement strand
TGAACCACAGCGCGTTGTCTCCGGGCGCCGTCAGGCATTTGACCTGCTCGTAGATCCGGAACGAGACGAAGCTGCCCGAGCTCGTGTCGGTGGCTTCGGCAACGCCGGTCTGCAGCGCGTTGTAGACCTCGTTGGAGGGAACCGACACGATGGAGGCGCCGGCCGCCTGCCACATGGCGGCGAAGGTCGGGCCGGCCGAGCGCACCTTCAGGCCCTTGATGTCGTCGGGCTTGCGGATGCAGGCTTTCTTCGACGCGATGGCTCCCGCGAGCCATGCATCGGCCAGCACCACGACGCCGGCCTTGTCGATCTGTGCCTTGATGTCCTTCATGAACTGCGAATTGTTCATGCGCTGCGCGCGGTCGTGGCTGCGCACGAGGCCGGGCATGAGCGTGGCGCCGAAGGCCCGCACCTTTCCGCTCGCGTAGTCGAGTGGGAACGACGAGATGTCGAGCTGGCCGTTCACCAGCCCGTTCCATTGCTCATTCGGCTTGAACAGCGACGCACCGGGATAAACCTGCACCTCCAGATCGACGTTCGCTGCTTTCGCCTCGCGGGCGATGATTTGCACCATCTCGTCGCGCACGTCGCCGCGCCCGCCGGGGAACTGGTGCGATGCCTTCAGCGTGGTCGGTGCCGCGATCGCGCTAGCAGCTGAAATCGCGCCGAGCGCCGTGACGATCAGTCCAAGCTTGAACCGGGTCATACTTTCCTCCTCCGGGAAATTTCGCTGCGTATCCTAAGCTATATCACCTTCGTCGAGCGCAGCCGGGCGATTTCGCCTTCGCTCTTGTGCAGCAGGCCGCGCAGCACTTCATCGGTGTGCTCGCCCAGCAGCGGAGGGGCGGAGCGGTACTCGAGCGCGGTATCGGAGAAGCGCATCGGGCTCGCCACCAGCGGCAGGCTTGCGCCTGCGCCATGCGGCAGCTCCATGCGGATGCCCCGAGCCTTGACCTGCGGCTCCTCGTACAACTGTGCCACATCGTTGATCGGCCCATTGGGCACCCCGGCTGCCTCGAGGAGCTCGAGCCATGCGCGCTTGCTGCGCTTCTTGAACACGTCGCCCAGCAACCTCGTCAGCTCGGCCCGGTTCTCTACGCGCTTGCCGTTGGTCGCGAATCGCGCGTCCCTGGCGAGCTCTGCGCATCCCGCCGCCTCGCAGAATTTCCGATAGAGGTTATCGTTGCCGCAGGCGAGGATCACTTCGCCATCCGACGCGCGGAACGGCTGATAAGGGACGATGTTCGGGTGGAGGTTGCCGATTCGCTTCGGCGGCTTGCCGGTCGCGAAGTAGTTGGTGTTCTGGTAGGCGAGCAGCGCGATCTGCGAATCGAGCAGCGCGAGATCGAGATGCTGGCCCTTGCCCGAGCGCTCGCGATGCGCGAGCGCGGCGCAGATCGCGATCGATGCGTACATGCCGGTAATGATGTCGGCGATCGGCACGCCGGCGCGCTGCGGGCCGCCGCCTGGCGCGTCGTCGGGCTCGCCGGTCACGCTCATCATCCCGCCCATGCCCTGGATCATGAAGTCGTAGCCCGGTCGCTCGCGATACGGTCCGGTCTGGCCGAAGCC
>CAZDWH010000343.1:0-1615 GCA_964509025.1 uncultured Rhodanobacteraceae bacterium | reverse complement strand
GAGTTGTACTGCGCCCAGCAGGGCTGGACATTCGAGGTAATTGCCGACCTCGGCTGCGGCATGAACTACCAGAAGAAGGGCCTCAAGCGCCTTTTAGATGCCGTCATCAATGGTAGCGTTGGCCGCCTCGTCATCACGCACAAAGATCGCCTTCTCCGCTTTGGTGCGGAGTTGGTGTTCGCCATTTGCGAGGCGAAGAACGTTGAGGTTGTCATCCTGAACAAGGGCGCAGACACGACGTTCGAGGAAGACCTCGCCAAAGACGTGCTTGAGATCATCACGGTGTTCAGTGCGCGCCTGTATGGCTCCCGCTCGCGCAAGAACCAGAAACTGCTCGACGGCGTGCGCCAGGCTGTGGAGAATGCGCAGCAATGATGCTCGCCCACCGAATCGCACTCGATCCGAACAACGCGCAGCAGACGTATTTCGCGCGCGCTGCCGGGACGGCGCGCTTCGCGTACAACTGGGCGCTGGCCGAGTGGAAGAAGCAGTACGAGGCCCACAAGGCAGACCAGAACCTGCCTAAGCCCTCGCAAATGGCGCTACGCCGCCAACTCAACGCGATCAAGCGCGAGCAATTTCCCTGGATGCTCGACGTGACGAAGTGCGCGCCACAGCTTGCGATCATCCAGCTCGGCGAGGCGTTCAAGCGCTTCTTCTGCGGCCAGAATCGGTATCCGACGTCTCGAAAGAAAGGCGTCGATGATCGATTCAGCCTGTCCAACGATCAGTTTTCCGTCGATGGTTCGCGCATGCGCATCCCCAATCTTGGCTGGGTGCGCATGCGAGAGCCGTTGCGCTTCACCGGCAAGATCATGTCGGCCACCGTCTCGCGCAAGGCCGACCGCTGGTTCGTGAGCATCACCGTCGAGGTCCCCGACGCTTCCCATCTTTCCAAAGCCGAAAACCAAGGCACGGTAGGTGTGGATCTCGGTGTCTGCGCGATGGCGACGCTCTCGACCGGCGAGAAGATCGTCGGTCCGAAATCGCACACGGCTCTGCTCGACCGGCTGCGCCGCCTGTCGCGTAGCCTGTCGCGCAAGGTTAAAGGCTCCGCGAATCGCCACAAGGCTCGCGCGAAGCTCGCCAGGCTCCACGCTCGCATCGCCGACATCCGCTCGGACGCGCTGCACAAGCTCACCTCTGAACTAGCGCGCCGCTTCGATACGATCGGCGTCGAGGATCTGAACGTGCGCGGCATGATGGCGAATCGCCGCCTGGCTCGCTCGATTGCCGACATGAGCTTCTACGAGTTCCGCCGGCAGGTTGAGTACAAGGCGGACATGCGTGGTGGCCGGGTGATCGTTGCAGACCGCTGGTTCCCGAGCAGCAAGACGTGTTCGGGCTGCGGCCACAAAGTCGAATCGATGCCACTGCCCGTGCGCGAGTGGGTGTGCCCGTCGTGCGGCACGGTCCACGACCGCGACGTGAACGCAGCAACAAATTTGAAGATCATGGCCGCGAGTTCCGCGGTGTCAGTCTGTGGAGAGGACGGCTCTGGCCGAGCGCGCAAGCGTGCGGCGAAACCGGCCTCGGTGAAGCAGAAACCAGACAGCAAACTCGCTGCGTGGCTTTAATCAGCTATGCAGCGGTTTGCGTAGGTTCTGGAGAACGG
>CAZDWH010000342.1:0-1622 GCA_964509025.1 uncultured Rhodanobacteraceae bacterium | reverse complement strand
GAACACGCCTTGATCGGGGGAATATTGAGCGCGAGGATCGTGTCCATCTAAATTTGGCATGGACACATGTACACGATGGAAGAGGCCGAGGTAGTCCAGGATGTAGTGCAGCCGGCGCGACGTCGACGACATAGCAAGGAGTTCAAGGCGCAAGTGGTGCGTGCGGCGATGCAGCCGAACGTGTCGATTGCGGCGGTGGCGCTGCACTACCGCCTGAATGCGAACATGGTGCGGAGTTGGGTCGCTACGCAGGAGGAGTTGGATGCGGCAGAGGAAGCCCGGAAGCAGATGGGGGCGCCGCCAGTGGAGTTTGTGCCGTTGCAGTTCGAGACGCCGAGCGTTGCACCCGGTCCTGCGGAGATCCAGATCGAAGTGCGCCGAGGTGCGGCGACGGTTACCGTCCGCTGGCCGCTATCGGCCGCGAGCGATTGTGCACTGTGGCTGCAAGGGTGGCTTCGGTGATCCGGATCGACGCGATTTGGCTGGCAACGGAACCACTGGATATGCGCGCAGGCACCGATACGATCCTGGCCCGCGTAGTGAAAGTGTTCGGGGCCGCGCGTCCTCACCATGCGTACCTGTTCGCCAACAAGAACTCAACGCGGATGAAGGTGCTGGTGTACGACGGTTTCGGAATCTGGTTGGCCGCGCGTCGCCTGAACAAGGGGCGATTCGTATGGACGAATGGTCAGACGGCGATCGCAGTAGCGCTGAATCCTGAACAACTCCGGGCGCTCGTGACAGGCCTGCCGTGGCAGACACTGACCCACGATCACGCGATCTGCGTGGTGTAATGGAGCGCGTGAGGACGTAAACAGTTTCGATTCCGTGGTGGCTTTGGTTCTGGCAAACTGGCCGTATGAACTCGCCAACAGACCTCAACGACCTCAGCCCGGAACAGCTTCGGACACTGGCTGCCGAGTTGATCGCACAGGTTGGTGAGAAAGATCGTGAGTTGCGTTACCGCCAGACGCGTATCGACCAGCTTACGCACGAGATCTCGATCCTCAAGCGCTTGAAATTCGATAAGCGCAGCGAGCAACTCAATCCCGAGCAGGCGAGCCTGCTTGATGAGACAATTGACGCGGATCTGGCCGCGATCGAAACCGAGCTCGAACAGCTCCAATCAAATGCACCTGAGCAAAAGCAACGTCAGCAGCCGAAACGGGCGCCGTTGCCGCCGCAGTTGCCGCGTACCGACATTCATCATGAGCCAGATGATGTGACGTGCCAATGCGGCTGTCAGCGAGTTCGTGTCGGCGAGGACGTCAGCGAAAAGCTGGACTATACGCCAGGTGTGTTCACGGTCGAACGGCATATACGCGGAAAGTGGGCCTGCAAGACGTGCGAGACGCTTATCCAGGCGCCGGTGCCGCCGCACGTCATCGACAAGGGCATTCCTACCGCCGGCCTGCTGGCCCATACGCTGGTCTCCAAATATGGAGACCACCTGCCACTATACCGACAGGAGCGCATCTTTGCGCGCGCCGGTCTGGCGATCCCGCGGTCGACGCTCGGAGCCTGGGTAGGCGTATGCGGCGTGCGGTTGCAGCCGCTGGTCGACGCGCTGCATCAGGAAATCTTGCAGCAGGGCGTGCTGCATGCCGATGAGACGCCGGTGC
>CAZDWH010000341.1:0-1663 GCA_964509025.1 uncultured Rhodanobacteraceae bacterium | reverse complement strand
GGCCGGCCCAAGCACATCTATTCGATCTGGAAGAAGCTGCAGCGCAAGGGCGGCGATTTCTCTGCGCTGTACGACATCCGCGCGCTGCGCGTGCTCGTCAACGACGTCGCTGCGTGCTACGCCGCGCTCGGCGTGGTGCATACATTGTGGCCGCCGGTGCCGAGCGAATTCGACGACTACATCGCGCGGCCCAAGGGCAACAACTACCAATCGCTGCACACCGCCGTCGTCGGACCGCAGGGCAAGACGCTCGAAGTGCAGATACGCACACACGACATGCACGCCTTCGCCGAACGCGGCGTCGCCGCGCACTGGCGTTACAAGGAAGGCGGCGCCAACGCCGACGCCAGTTTCGAGCGCAAGATCACGTGGATGCGCCAGCTGCTCGATGCTAAGGACGAGCACGGCGACGATGAATCCGCGCTGCTCGCGGGCTTCCGCACCGACTTGCTCGAAGATCGTGTTTATCTGCTCACGCCGGCGGGTCAGGTGATCGACCTACCGCGCGAAGCGACCGTGCTCGATTTCGCCTACGCCGTGCATACCGACGTCGGCCATCGCTGCCGCGGCGCCAAGGTCAACGGCCGCATCGTGCCGCTGAGCCATCAGCCGGCGACCGGCGATCGCGTCGAGATACTCACCGGCAAGACCGCCCAGCCGCGGCGCGACTGGATCAGCGCGCACGCACACTTCCTCACCACGCATCGCGCGCGCCAGCGCGTGCGCGCGTGGTTCAAGCGCATCGACCACGACGCGAATCTGGCTGCGGGACGCGAGATCCTCGAACGCGAACTGAAGCGACTCGCGCTGCAAAATGTTGACCTCGAATCGCTGCCGGCGAAATTTCAGCTCAAGACGCTCGACGATCTGCTCGTCGCGCTCGCGCTCGGCGATGTAACGGCGGGTCACGTCGCGCGCGTGTTGCACGAAACGCTCGCACCGCCCCAACCCGCGCCTGCACCGGCGCCAGCGACGCGCGCGCCGCCGAAGCGCGGCAAGGACGCGGTGGTGATCGAAGGCGTCGGCAATCTGCTCACTGTGATCGCGCGCTGCTGCCAGCCGCTGCCCGGCGACGCGATCTCGGGCTACATCACGCGCGGCAAGGGCGTGTCGATCCATCGTGCCGACTGCACCAGCTTCGCGCGCCTCGCCGCGCGCGATCCGAGCCGGGTGATCGTGGTCGAATGGGGCGGCGCACAGAGCGCGAGCTACGACATCGATCTGGTCGTGCGCGGCTACGACCGCAAGGGTCTGCACAAGGACGTCACCAATGTCATCGCGGCGGCCAACATCAACCTGCTTGCGGTGCATGCACGCGTCGATGCCTCGACCGCACTAGTGACGATGGATTTCACCGTGCGTGTGAGCGACTTCGAGCAACTATCCGCGCTGCTCGGGCGCCTGTCCGCGGTGCCGAACGTGATCGAGGCGAGGCGCGTGGCGTAGCGGCCTCGTCCCGATTGGGCGAGAATCCAGATAGCCGGATGCCTGCCGCGCGCGCGGCTATGGCGCTTCGCGAGGCGATAGATGATAGAAAAGGAAACTGACGGTCGTTTTTTGCCGCTCGCCCTCGCGGGCGTGCTGTTGCTGTCGGCCGGGTTGCATTTCCTCTGGTCCGCACACCCGATGACGTTGGTGCTCGACGAAGTATATTTCGGGCACC
>CAZDWH010000340.1:0-1690 GCA_964509025.1 uncultured Rhodanobacteraceae bacterium | reverse complement strand
GCCTCTCACCGGCGCGGATCGCAACGATGCGCTGCTTGCCGTCCACCTTCCAATAAAACGGCCCCATCGCCTCGATATAAGGAGATGTGCGATCGAGGGCGGCAAAGCCGGCGGGGATATCGGTCATGGGTGCGAGTACCCGCAACCGTCATCCTGAGCGAAGCGAAGGATCTTGAACCCGCGGCCCATGCGGCATGCAGCGCCACGCGCGGGTGCCGCTGTCATGACCGCGTAGGCCAGATCCTTCGCTTCGCTCATGATGACGATAATGAATGCGCGATTTAGGCCTTCTTCGCCGGCAGCCGTAGCGCGATATGCAGCTCGCGCAGGCGGCGCTCCTCGACCGGCGACGGCGCGCCCATCAGCAGGTCCTGCGCCTGCTGGTTCATCGGGAACGCGATGACCTCGCGGATGTTCGGCTCGTCGGCGAGCAGCATCACGATGCGATCGATGCCGGGCGCCGAGCCGCCATGCGGCGGCGCGCCGTACTTGAACGCGTTGAGCAGCCCCGAGAACTGTGCCTCCAACTGCTCCCGCGTGTAGCCGGCGAGCTCGAACGCCTTGTACATGATGTCGGGACGATGGTTGCGGATCGCGCCCGACGACAGCTCCACGCCGTTGCAGACGATGTCGTACTGGAACGCCTTGATCGTCAGCGGGTCCTTGGAGGCGAGCGCCTCGAGTCCGCCTTGCGGCATCGAGAACGGGTTGTGGCTGAAATCGATCTTCCCGGTATCGGGGTTCAGCTCGTACATCGGGAAGTCGACGATCCAGCAAAACTTGAAGCAGCCGGATTCGTAGAGATTGAGCTCGCGCCCGATGCGGATGCGCGCCTCGCCTGCGAATTTCGCGGCCTGGTCCTTCGGATTGCAGACGAAGAAGACCGCGTCGCCGTCCTTCAATCCCATCGCCGATTTGAGCTTCGCCAGGCGCGCATCGTCGAGAAACTTCGCGATCGGCCCCTTCCCCGCGCCCCCCTCCAGCACGATGTAGCCGAGCCCGCCCTGCCCCTGCTCGCGCGCCCACTCGTTGAGCTTGTCGTACCAGGAGCGCGGCTGCGCGGCGGCGCCGGGGGCCGGGATCGCGCGCACGACGGCGCCCTTCTCGATGGCGCCGGCGAAGATCTTGAAGCCGGTGCCGCGCCAGATCTCGGTGACGTCGGCGATGACGAGCGGGTTGCGCAAGTCGGGCTTGTCGACGCCGTATTTCAGCATCGCCTCGTCGAACGGGATGCGCGGGAACGGCGGCTTGGTCACCGACCACGGCTTCGCTTTCGCGAAGCCCGCGAACTCCTCGAACACGCCCGCGAGCACCGGCTCGATCGCCGCGAACACGTCGTCTTGCGTCACGTAACTCATCTCGAAATCGAGCTGATAGAACTCACCCGGCGAGCGGTCGGCGCGGCCGTCCTCGTCGCGGAAGCATGGGGCGATCTGGAAGTAGCGATCGAAGCCCGAGACCATCAGCAGTTGCTTGAACATCTGCGGCGCCTGCGGCAGCGCGTAGAACGTGCCGGGATGCACGCGCGAGGGCACGAGGTAGTCGCGCGCGCCCTCGGGGCTCGAGGCGGTCAGGATCGGCGTCTGGAACTCCGTGAAGCCCTGCTCGATCATGCGCCGACGTATGCTGGCGATAACTTGCGCGCGCAGCATGATGTTGCGGTGGACCTTCTCGCGGCGGAGATCGAGGA
>CAZDWH010000339.1:0-1754 GCA_964509025.1 uncultured Rhodanobacteraceae bacterium | reverse complement strand
GCCATTCAAGGCACGGGGCTTCTTCAATCCACAATCACACCTTCAGTGCCGGGTTCGCGCCGCTCACTCCGAACGTTGCGGATTCAACTTGTCCGCGTTCGAATACAGCTTGTTGAGCGCCGAGATATAGGCCTTCGCCGAAGCCGCGACGATATCCGGATCGGTGCCCACGCCGTTGACGATGCGCCCGCTCTTCGACAGACGCACGGTCACTTCGCCCTGCGCCTGCGTGCCGGTGGTGATCGCGTTCACCGAATACAGCAGCAGTTCCGAGCCGCTGCCCACTTCCGTTTCGATGGCATTGAGCGTGGCGTCGACCGGGCCGTTGCCGCTCGCCTCGCCCGTCACTTCCGTGCCTTCCACGGAAAACACGATCTTCGCGTGCGGCCGCTCGCCGGTTTCCGAGTGCTGCGACAACGACAGGAACTTGTAGTGCTCCTTCTCCTGCGCCTCCGCCGATTCTTCCGTGACGATTGCGATGATGTCTTCGTCGAAGATTTCCGCCTTGCGGTCGGCCAACTCCTTGAAGCGCGCAAACGCGGTGTTCAGTTCTGCTTCGCTATCCAGCGCAATGCCCAGTTCCTGCAGACGCTGCTTGAATGCGTTACGGCCCGACAGCTTGCCGAGCACGATCTTGTTGGCGCTCCAGCCCACGTCTTCGGCACGCATGATTTCGTAGGTGTCGCGCGCCTTCAGCACGCCGTCCTGATGGATGCCGGACGCGTGCGCAAACGCGTTCGCGCCGACCACCGCCTTGTTCGGCTGCACGACGAACCCGGTGATCTGCGAGACCAGCTTCGACGCCGGCACGATCTGCGTCGTATCGAGACCGATATCCAGCCCGAAGTAGTCCTTGCGGGTCTTCACGGCCATCACGATTTCTTCGAGCGATGTGTTACCCGCACGCTCACCGAGACCGTTGATGGTGCACTCAACCTGACGCGCGCCGCCGATCTGCACGCCGGCGAGCGAGTTCGCCACCGCCATGCCGAGGTCGTTATGGCAATGCACCGAGAACACCGCCTTGTGCGAGTTCGGAATGCGCTCGCGCAGCGTTTTCACGAGATTGCCGTACAGCTCCGGCACGCCATAACCAACCGTATCCGCGATATTGATGGTGGTCGCACCCTCCGCGATCACCGCTTCCAGCACGCGGCACAGGAAATCCATGTCCGAGCGGCTGCCGTCTTCGGGTGAAAACTCGACGTCGTCCGTGAACTTGCGGGCGAAGCGCACCGCCAGTTTCGCCTGCTCGAACACCTGGTCCGGCGTCATGCGCAGCTTCTTTTCCATGTGCAGCGGCGACGTTGCAATGAACGTGTGGATGCGGAAACGACCAGCCGGCTGGAGTGCGTCGGCCGCGCGCTGAATGTCTTTGTCGTTCGCGCGGGCGAGCGAACAGATCGTGCTGTCCTTGATCAGGCCCGCAATCGTATGAATCGCATCGAAGTCGCCGTTCGAGCTCGCCGCGAAGCCTGCCTCGATCACGTCCACCTTCATCCGCTCGAGCTGCTTGGCGATACGGATTTTCTCTTCTTTCGTCATCGACGCGCCGGGCGATTGTTCGCCGTCTCGCAGCGTGGTGTCGAATATGATCAGTTTGTCGGACATGTCGGGTCTCCTGCGGAGTCGTTCAATTGTGGGAATGAGATTTTGGAATTCGGGTGTTGGCGCCGCCGCTGACTACGAGCAATCACTTACCAGGCAGACGGAGGGCAAAACGGTCCAGCAAAAGGGGAGAGCGGGGGGGCCTA
>CAZDWH010000338.1:0-1808 GCA_964509025.1 uncultured Rhodanobacteraceae bacterium | reverse complement strand
ACAGCTACGCCGCGCGCACCGGGCGGCCGGACAACGTCGGCGTGATCGGCGTGGCGGTGTTCCGCGAGAAGCCGCAATACCCGCGCGAAAGCAGCGTGCTCAATCAGGTCGGCCCCGGCACACCGCTGGCGGATCGCTACATGCCGCCGCCCGCGCCTGCTGCGCAGGCAGCCCCACGACCGGCGCAGCCATCCGACTCCGCTGCCGCCGAGGTCGGTACGATGGCGAAATCGGCCGCCGCACCGGCCGGCAGCCTCGCGCGCGCGGACGCAGAAAGCTCGATGCGCCGCGAAGCCAAGCAGGAGGAATCACTCGGCACCGGCCACGGCGCGCGCGAAACCTCGAATGTGAGTTACACCAAGTTCGAACGCGCGCATGCGTATGCGGACGAGGTCGTCTCGGTCTGGTACGACAGCTATCGCAACCTCGTCGCGCGTGGCGTGGTGCCGCCGCCCCCGCCGCCGCATCGCGACCCGCAGCCGTTCCCGCAGGGCTTTGTGCCGGATCCGGCCAGCTGACCAGCGCTCGTGACCCCGGCAGCAACGCCGGGGTCCAGGCTGCGGGGAGGCTGCAGCGCGAGAAGCGATTCGCGCGATCTCGCCAAAACGGGGGATAATGTCGGCCTTTCCCGTACCCATCGTTTCGTTTCGCTGCGGAACGATGCAAAGAAGGTCCGATGTCCGCAGCCGAATCCCCCGCCATTTCTTCCTTTTCCGAACTCGCTCTGCGCGAGGAACTGACGCGCGCGCTCGCCGCGGTCGGTTACGAATCGCCCTCGCCGATCCAGGCCGCGACGATTCCGCATCTGCTCGCCGGGCGCGACTTGCTCGGCCAGGCGCAGACCGGCACCGGCAAGACCGCCGCGTTCGCGCTGCCGATCCTCGAGCGCATCGACACGCGCAAGGTCAAGCCGCAGGCACTCGTGCTCGCGCCGACGCGCGAACTCGCGATCCAGGTCGCCGAGGCGTTCCAGAAGTACGCGCAGCACCTGCCTGGTTTCCACGTGCTGCCGATCTATGGCGGTCAGGCGTACGGCCCGCAGCTCGGCGGCCTGCGCCGTGGCGCGCATGTCGTGGTCGGCACGCCGGGGCGCGTGATCGATCATCTCGAGCGTGGTTCGCTCGATCTGTCGGAATTGCGCTGCCTCGTGCTCGACGAAGCCGACGAGATGCTGCGCATGGGTTTCATCGACGACGTCGAGGCGGTATTGAAGAAGACGCCACCGACGCGGCAGATCGCGCTGTTCTCGGCAACGATGCCGGCGCCGATCAAGCGCATCGCGCAAAAGTATCTGCGCGACCCGGCCGAGGTGCAGATCAAGAGCAAGACCACGACCGCGGCGAATATCCGCCAGCGTTACTGGAACGTCAGCGGCATGCACAAGCTCGATGCGTTGACGCGCATCCTCGAAGTCGAGCCGTTCGACGCGATGATCGTGTTCGCGCGCACCAAGCAGGCGACCGAGGAACTCGCCGAGAAGCTGCAGGCGCGCGGCTTTTCGGCCGCGGCGATCAACGGCGACATCGCACAGGCACAGCGCGAACGCGTGATCCAGCAGCTGAAGGACGGCAAGCTGGACATCCTGGTCGCCACCGACGTGGCCGCGCGCGGTCTCGACGTGGAGCGCATCAGCCACGTCATGAATTACGACATTCCGTATGACACGGAAAGCTACGTGCACCGCATCGGCCGCACCGGCCGCGCCGGCCGCAGCGGCGAGGCGATCCTGTTCATCACCCCGCGCCAGAAGGGCATGCTGCGTGCGATCGACCGCCCCACGCCCCAGCCGAGCGAGGAAATGAAACCGG
>CAZDWH010000337.1:0-1810 GCA_964509025.1 uncultured Rhodanobacteraceae bacterium | reverse complement strand
GACAGCCGCGTGTTTGTCGAGGATCGCGGCTGCTACACCAGTGCGGGCATCACCGCCGGCATTGATCTCGCGTTGTATCTCATTGCCGAACTCGTCTCGCCGCAACTGTCGGCCGAAGTCGCACGGCACATGGTCGTGTATCTGCGCCGCGCGGCGGACGATCCGGCGCTGTCGCCGTGGCTCGAAGCGCGCAATCACATGAACGACGATGTGCACCGCGCGCAGGATGTGCTCACGCGCGCCGCGCACGAAGACTGGCCGCTGCCGCGCCTCGCCGCGCGCGCGCACGTGAGCGTGCGTACGCTGACGCGGCATTTTCGTGCGGCAACCGGATTGTCGGTGCGCGACTATCACGCGCGCCTGCGCGTCGCGCTCGCGCGCCAGGCGCTCGATTCGGGCTGCAGCGTCGAGGCTGCGGCAACGCTCGCCGGCGTCGGCTCGGCGCGGCAGTTGCGCAGGCTCTGGCGCGAGCAAACCGGCTCGACGCCGCGCGCGAATTGAAAAAGACGATGAGCTACTGCGCGCTGCCGAGAGCGGCGCCACCATCGCGTATGCGCGTCGCTAGACCGGTTGTCGCGGCCGATTGATCGGGCGGTCTTGGATGGTCTACGCGCGCGGGAGGGCCGCGATGCACTTCAATTCGATCGCGATCGGCGTCGGCAGCGCGGTGATGCCAAGCGTCGTGCGGCAGGGTTGCGCCGTGGTGAAATATTCTGCGTAGACGCGATTATAGGTCGCGAAGTCGTGCGTCATGTCGGTGAGATACACGGTCACATCGACGAGATCTTCCCAGCGCGCGCCGCTCGCTTCGAGGATGACGCGGACATTGTGGAACACTGCGCGGCACTGCGCTTCGATGTCGTAACTGATCAGGCGGCCGTCGCTGTCGTAGGCGTTGCCGATGATCGCATTGGTCTTGGGGTCGCGCGGACCGACGCCGGACAGGAACAGCAGGTCGCCGACGCGGCGCGCGTGCGGATAGGCGCCGACCGGACGCGGCGCCTGCTCCGAGTAGATCTGGTCGGTTCGGGCTCGTTCGCTCATGGCGATTTCGCTCTTACCGTCGTCGACTCCGCACCGACGTGGATATTGCGCGCCGTGATGGTGTGGCCGTAACGATCCAGCGCGCTCAGGCGGTAGTCGCCGGGGTAGAGGTACAGGCGCGATTGCACATTGCTGTGGGCCGAGAGCAGGCGCTCGTTGAGCGGCGTGTTCGGATCGATCACGTTGAGCACGACACGATCGGCCGCGACCGCTTCCTCGTTCTCGTTCGCGTGGCGCGCTTCGATCATGCACGGAAACTGTTCGCGGCAGGTATCGCTGGCCACCGAATACGCCTGGCGGGTTCCGTCCAGACCGACCCAGTCGGGGCGACCGTCGATGACGTTGGGCGGCGGGAAGAACACGCTCACGTCGTACAGCCCGGACTTGAGCGTCCAGGCCGCGCCGGTGTCGTTGACGAAAACCCACGGGTGGTTCGGATGCGCGGCGGCTTTGGCGGCGCTGTAGTACGGATGATTCTGATCCTCGCGTGCATGCTCGATCATCATCGTCTGCTCGATCGCGAGCGGCTCGATGCCCGACAGCTTGCGGAAGAACGTCGCCACGCTCGATCCGCGCAGATACACGCCACTTTTCTGGATGTGCGCGAAACCGGCATTGACGACGAGCCGCGTATTCGCATCGCGTTTGAACAGGTTGGCCAGGGTCTGCGCGCCTTCCTTTTCGCGCGGATCGCCGACGCCGGCGTTTTCGGCATCGTAGGCGACGACCTTGTATCCAAGGCGGATCGCCTCGCGCACCATCTCGC
>CAZDWH010000336.1:0-1843 GCA_964509025.1 uncultured Rhodanobacteraceae bacterium | reverse complement strand
GGCACATCAAGTCGACCACCAAGGCGCAGCAGGGCCTGTACGAGTACGACGCGGTCAGCCGCTTGCGCGATTCGCAGCTCGGCGATCCGCGCGTGGCCGAGGTGCGCAACTACATCAAGCCCGGCAAGCTGTGGCAGGCGTTCGCGAGCGACCAGCGCGCGGTGCTCTTGATCGACGAGATCGACAAGGCCGACATCGAGTTCCCGAACGATTTGCTGCACGAACTCGATCGCATGGAGTTCCATGTCTACGAAACCGGCGAGACCGTGCGCGCGAAGCACCGGCCGATTATCGTCATCACCTCGAACAACGAGAAGGAGCTGCCGGATGCCTTCCTGCGCCGCTGCTTCTTCCACTACATCGCATTCCCCGATCGCGCGACGCTCGAGCGCATCGTCGCGGTGCATTACCCGAATATCGCGCAGGATCTGTGCGCGCGTGCGCTCGACATGTTCTTCGAGCTGCGCGAGGTGCCGGCGCTGAAAAAGAAGCCCTCGACCTCGGAACTGATCGACTGGCTCAAGCTGTTGCTGGCCGATCATATTCCAGCGTCGGCCCTGCACGAACGCGATCCGGCCAAGGCGATCCCACCGCTGTACGGTGCGCTGATCAAGCATGAGCAGGATGTGCAGCTGCTCGAGCGACTGGCGTTCATGCATCGGCGCACGACGCGCGGGTAGCGAGTCACGTCCATGTTGGTTGGCCTTTTCGAATCCCTCCGCACGCAACGCGTCCCCGTCAGCCTGCGCGAGTGGCTCGACCTGATGGCCGCGCTTGAAGCCCATTTCGCTTTCGCCGATCCGACCGCGTTCTTCCATCTTGCGCGCACGACCTTGGTCAAGGACGAGCGCCACTACGACAAGTTCGAGCGCGCGTTCGCCGCGTATTTCGAGGGCGTGGCGAAGATCGATCCCGCCCTGCTCGCGCAGATTCCCGAAGACTGGCTGCGCCAGAGCTTGCAGCGTCTGCTCAGCGAAGAGGACAAGGCCAAGCTCACCGCGCTAGGCGGGCTCGACAAACTGCTCGAAGAATTCCGCAAGCGGCTCGAAGAACAGAGAGAACGTCACGCCGGCGGCAGCAAGTGGATCGGCACCGGCGGCACAAGTCCGTTCGGCGCGGGCGGCGCCAATCCGATGGGCATGCGCGTCGGGCCGAGAGGCGGCGCGCGTACCGCGGTCAACGTATGGGACCAACGCAACTATCGCTCGCTCGACGGCGATGCCGATCTGTCGCCGCGCAATTTCAAGCTCGCGCTGCGCCGTCTGCGCCGCTTCGCGCGCGAAGGCGCCGCAGAGGAATTCGATCTCGACGGCACGATCGACGCGACCGCGCGCGAGGCGATGCTCGATATCCGCATGCGGCCCGAACGCCACAACGCGATCAAGGTGCTGCTGTTGCTCGATATCGGTGGCTCGATGGACGACCACGTGCACGCCTGCGAGGCGCTGTTCGGCGCGGCCAAGAGCGAGTTCAAGCGCCTCGAACACTACTACTTCCACAACTTCGTCTACGAAGAACTCTGGCGCAGCGACCGCCTGCGCCCGACCGAGCGCATCGCGACGCGCGAGCTGCTGCGCCGCTTCAATCCAGACTACAAAGTAATCTTCGTCGGCGACGCAGCAATGGCGCCGTACGAGATCACGATGCGCGGGGGCAATATCGATTACTTTAGTGAGGACGCCAATATGCGCGAGTCCGGCGAAACCTGGTTCCGCCGCATCCACGCGCATTTCCGCAAGCTCGTGTGGATCAATCCGACCCCGCGCGCGCAGTGGGGCTATACGCAATCCAACGCGATGATCCGCACGCTATGCGAAGACCGCATGTATCCGCTCACGCCCGA
>CAZDWH010000335.1:0-1862 GCA_964509025.1 uncultured Rhodanobacteraceae bacterium | reverse complement strand
CTACCAGATCAGCCAGTACGAACTGCCGATCGTCAGTGGCGGGCGTTTGCCGGTATGGCTCGACGACGGGCGCAAGCTCGAAGTCGAACTCGAGCGCGCGCATATCGAAGAGGACGCGGGCAAGTCGCTGCACGATGCTTTCCATGCCGCGACCGGGATCGACTTGAATCGCGCCGGCACACCGCTGCTCGAGATCGTGTCCAAGCCGGTGCTGCATTCGGCGCAGGAAGCCGTCGCCTATATGCGCACCGTGCACACGCTCGTGCGCTGGCTCGGCATCTGCGACGGCAATATGCAGGAAGGTTCGTTCCGCTGCGATGCGAACGTGTCGGTGCGGCCCGAGGGTGCGACCAAACTCGGCACGCGTGCCGAGATCAAGAACGTCAACTCGTTCCGCTTCGTCGAGAAGGCGATCGAATACGAAATCGAGCGCCAGATCCGCGCGCTCGAAAACGGCGAGACGATCGTGCAGGAGACGCGCTTGTACGACGCCGCGCGCCACCAGACGCGCTCGATGCGCGGCAAGGAATCCGCCGACGACTATCGCTACTTCCCCGATCCCGACCTGCCGCCGCTCGCGGTGACGCCAGCCGAGATCGAAGCGGTGCGCGCGACGATGCCGGAACTGCCCGAAGTGCGCCGCGCGCGCTACGTCGAACAGCTGCAGCTGCCGGAAATAGACGCGACGCAGCTTTGTCACGACCGCGCGACGGCAGAGTACTTCGAGGCGGTGTTGGCGGGGCTGGGCCAGTCTGACGCAAAGATCGCCGCAGAAACCCTAAGCACCCCGAAGGCAGCGCACGATCAAGCTAAACTTTGTGCTAATTGGGTGCTCGGTGAAGTCTCGGCTGCACTCAATACCGAGCATCAGCACTTCGACGCCGTGCGCGTGCCCGCGCCCGCGCTCGCGCACCTGCTCGCGCGCGTGCGCGAGGGCGTGATCTCCGGCAAGACCGCCAAGGACGTGTTCGCCGCGATGTGGGCCGGCGAAGGCGATGCCGATGCGATCATCGAGAAGCGCGGGCTCAAGCAGATCTCCGACTCCGGCGCGCTCGCCGCGGCGATCGATGCCGTGCTCGCCGAATTCCCGAGCCAGGTCGCCGACTACCGCGGTGGCAACGACAAGCTGCTGCAGTTCTTCGTCGGCCAGGTGATGAAGCGCACGCGCGGTCAGGCCAATCCGCAGCAGCTCAATGCGCTGCTGAGAGAAAAGTTGGGCTGAGAAAGCCCGGTTCTTCGCCGCATCCGCGGCCAGAGGGCGCGCAAGCTCACCGAATCTGCGACAATGCGCGCCGCAAAACGCGGCCAATACGCCCGCGTTTCCACAAACGAACAGAACCGGATTGCCATGTCTGCACTGATTTGCGGCTCGCTCGCCTACGACACCATCGCGGTGTTTCCCGACCAGTTCAAGAATCACATCCTGCCGGACAAGGTGCATATCCTGAACGTGTCGTTTCTGGTGCCGCAGATGCGGCGCGAGTTCGGCGGCTGCGCGGGCAATATCGCGTACAACCTCAAATTGCTCGGCGACGATCCGATTCCGTTCGCCGCGGTCGGGCAGGATTTCGGACCGTATCGCGCGCATATGCAGCAGTGCGGCATCCGCCTCGATCACGTCAGCGTGTTCGACGAGCTGTTCACGCCGCAGTGTTTCATCACGACCGACCTCGACAACAACCAGATCACCGCGTTCCATCCGGGCGCGATGCTCAATTCGCACGAGCATCATGTGCGCGACGTCGAAGGCGTCAGCTTCGGCATCGTCGCGCCGGACAGCCGCGATGGCATGCTGCAGCACGCGCGCGAATTCGCCGAGCGCGGCACGCCCTTCATCTTCGATCCGGGCCAGGCGATGCCGC
>CAZDWH010000334.1:0-1876 GCA_964509025.1 uncultured Rhodanobacteraceae bacterium | reverse complement strand
CGAGCAGCGCGAAGATCTCGCCGCGCCGGATCGAGAGGTCGACGTGCTTGAGCGCATGCTGGCCGCTCGCATAGACCTTGCTGATGCCACGGATCTCGACGATGGCTGCGCCGGAGTCGGAGTGCACTTGTTCCTCCATTTAGGATTGGCGATCGATGCAGGACAGAGTGTACCCGAGCCACCGGACTTCGATCGGCGCGAGGCGAAATGCGCTCGGTGTTGCGCTAATTACGCGTCGCCGATGCCGGCTGCACGCACTCGGAAACGCGCTTCAGCAGCAGCGCGCGCTCGCGCTCGTTGCGCGTCATCGCAGCGGCGCGCTCGAACTCGGCTTGCGCCTCGGCGTGGCGACCGAGCTTGAACAATAGATCTCCGCGTACGCTTGGCAGCAGGTGATAGCTCGCCAGCGCCGACTCGCCGTGCAGCGCATCGACAAGTTCGAGCCCGGCGGCGGGACCGAAGGCCATGCCGACCGCGACCGCGCGATTCAATTCGACCACCGGCGACTGCGTTAGCGCGGCAAGCGCGTCGTACAACGCGACGATACGCGGCCATTCGGTCTCGTCCGCGCTGCGCGCGCGTGCGTGGCACGCGGCGATTGCAGCCTGCAGCGTGTAGGGCCCGAGCGTACCGGTGAGTTTTTCCGCGCGCGCGAGCGCGGCGAAGCCGTTGCGGATCAGCACGCGATCCCAACGCGCGCGATTCTGCTCGAGCAGCAAGATCGGCTCGCCATCGGCACCGACGCGCGCACGCGTGCGCGAGGCCGACAATTCGACCAGCGCAAGCAGGCCGAACACTTCCGACTCCTGCGGCATCAGGCCGGCGAGGATGCGCGCGAGACGCTGCGCTTCCTCGCACAGCGCCGGGCGCATCCAGTGCTCGCCCGACGTTGCCGTATAACCTTCGTTGAAGATCAGATAGATCACGTCGAGCACTGAGGCGAGGCGCTCGGCGAGATCCTCCTTGCGCGGCACCTCGAACGGCACATGCGCCTCGCTCAGAGCACGCTTGGCACGCACGATGCGCTGCGCGATGGTCGGCTCTGGGACGAGAAACGCGCGCGCGATTTCTTCGGTGGTGAGGCCGCCGAGCAAGCGCAACGTCAGTGCGACGCGCGCCTCGGTCGACAGCACCGGATGGCAGGCGGTGAAAACCAGGCGCAGCAAGTCGTCGCCGATGTCGTCGCCCGCGATCTCCTCGAAATTCGGCCGCGTCACTTGCGCATCGTCGTCGCTGCCGATTTCTGCATGCTTGTTCTCGATCAGCTGCTGCCGGCGCAGGCGGTCGAGCGCTCGATTCTTCGCGGTGGTCATAAGCCATGCCCCCGGATTGTCCGGCACGCCTTCTTTCGGCCAATGTTCGAGCGCCGCGACGAGCGCGTCCTGCGCAAGTTCCTCGGCGAGGCCGACATCGCGCAGCATACGCGCGAGACTCGCGATCAGCTTGGCCGACTCGATGCGCCAGACCGCTTCGACCGTGCGGTGCGCATGCGCTGCGTGCGTGTTCACGCGTCCACTCCGCTGACGTACCGGTCGCTCAAGTGAAACAAGGTCCGAATTCGCGCACTTCAACCGTCGCCCATTCCGCCGCGGGACAGTCCTCGGCGATCGCGACCGCTTCGTCCCTGGTCTTGCAGGTCAGCAGAAAATAGCCGCCGACCATTTCTTTGGCCTCCGCGAACGGTCCGTCGACGCGCGTCTTCTTGCCGCCGCGCACCTGTACACGCACGCCATCGGCTTCCGAACGCAGCGACTGGCTTGCGCTCAACACGCCGCGCGCCTTGAGCTGCGCCGAGTAGTCGAGCATGCGCGCATAGCGCGAGCGACCTTCGACTTCTCCGACGCTGCGGCGCTGGCCGACAGGGTCCACGATCATC
>CAZDWH010000333.1:0-1904 GCA_964509025.1 uncultured Rhodanobacteraceae bacterium | reverse complement strand
CGTAGGCACGCTGCATGATGCTGTTCGCGGCCTTCGTGGGCTGTTCTTACGCCGGCCGGTCGTGTCCGGACTGGCCGACTTGTTACGGCAAGATCACCTGGCCCGTGCACGCGAGCGAAATCGCGAGCGCCAACGCGGCGTTTCCCGATCGCGCGGTCGATACGACGCGTGCCTGGCGCGAGCAGGTGCACCGCATCCTCGTCGGCGGCCTGGGATTCTTGACCTTCGCCCTGGCTGGCTGGGCATGGTGGCGTCGCCGCGATCTCGGCGGTTTGGCCTGGGTGCCGGTTTCGGCTGTCGCATTGATCTTCTTCCAGGCAGCGCTCGGAGCCTGGACGGTCAGCATGAAATTGCTGCCCGCTGTTGTCACCGCGCATCTGCTTGGCGGCATCGGCATGTTTGCATTGCTTGCCTACACCGCGCTGCGACTCAGCGTGCCCGCTGCGCCGACTGGCATGCAATTTTCTGTCGCAGATAAAACACGCGTGCACAAACTGACGCTTGTCGGCATTGGTCTCGTCGCGCTGCAGATCGCACTCGGCGGCTGGACTTCGACGAACTACGCCTCGCTCGCCTGCGGCGTCGATTTCCCGACCTGCCTTGGCGTGTGGTGGCCGCAGACCGACTTCCACGAGGCTTTCGTCCTGTGGCGCGGCATCGGCGTCAACTACGAGGGCGGCGTGCTCGACGCGCCCGCGCGCACCGCGATCCAGCTCGCGCACCGTATCGGTGCGCTGCTCGTGTTCGGCCACGTCGCGTTCGCAGTGATCCAGCACGCCCTGCGTTACGCGCCGACACGGCCGTATGCGTACGCGATTGCGGTGGCGCTCGTCGCGCAGGTCGGTCTGGGCATCGCCAACGTCAAACTCGGTCTGCCGCTGCCCGTCGCGACCTCGCACAACGGCATGGCGGCGCTGCTGCTCGCGACACTGCTGGCCTTGCTCGTGCGCGTACGCAGCGTCGCACGCTAAACTCGCGCGCATGTCGTCGATCGTCAACCAGTATCTCGAACTGACCAAGCCGCGCGTGGTCGCGCTGATCGTGTTCACCGCGATCATCGGCATGTTTCTCGCGGTGCCGGGCTGGCCGCCTCTGCGTGAGTCGGTCGCGGGCTTTATCGGCATCTGGTTGGCCGCCGCGTCGGCTGCGGCGGTCAATCATCTGATCGATCAGCGCATCGACCGCGTGATGGCGCGCACAGCGCATCGCCCGCTTGCGACAGGCGCGCTCGCGCCGGCGCAGGTGCTCACGTTCGCCGTCGCGCTAGGCGCGCTTTCGATGACGATCCTGATCGCCTTCGTCAATCCGCTGACCGCGATCCTCACTTTTGCTTCGATGATCGGCTACGCGATCGTCTACACCGCTTGGCTCAAGCGCGCGACACCACAGAACATCGTGATCGGGGGCGTGGCCGGCGCGGCGCCACCGATGCTCGGCTGGACCGCGGTGACGGGGCATCTGCATCCTTACGCGCTGCTGCTCGTGCTGATCATTTTCGTCTGGACGCCACCGCATTTCTGGGCGCTCGCGATCTTTCGTCGCGACGACTACTCGCGCGCGCAGGTGCCGATGCTGCCGGTCACGCATGGCGTCGTGTATACGCGCTGGCACGTGCTGTATTACACGATCCTGCTCGTGGTGGTCAGCGTGCTGCCGTATCTAACCGGCATGAGCGGCATGTTCTATCTTGGCGGCGCGCTCGTGCTCGGCGCGGGTTTTCTGTACTACGCGATCGTGCTGCTCAATCCGCCGGGCGAACGCTTCGCGATGAAGGTATTCAATTACTCGATCATCTATCTGATGGCGCTGTTCGCGTTCCTGCTCGTCGATCACTACATCGACCCACCGTTTCTCCAGCGGCAGGGTGTTCGCCACGAACGCCTCCGCTAATTCCTGCGTCGTGG
>CAZDWH010000332.1:0-1966 GCA_964509025.1 uncultured Rhodanobacteraceae bacterium | reverse complement strand
ATCAGAAGGTCGTCGACAGCGTGCGCCAAGGCGACAAGATCGAATCGATCACGATCGTCGGCGACACCTCGGCGTTGTTCGCGAATGCGAAAGTCGCGCCGCAGTTGGAGCAGTGGAACAAGGCGCTCGCGTCGCGTTGAGCAAGTTTCCGCCGCTGCAATGAAAAAGGCCGCCTCGAGGGCGGCCTTTTTCTTTTGCCTGGATGATGCGCCCTTACTTACAGGAAGCCGAGCATCTTGGCGCAGAACAGCAGGATGACCGAGCCGACGATCGACATCAGGATGCCGGCCGGATGAAACGGCGCGCCGTCCGCAGGCTTGCTGATCAGGCCGCCGATCAGGCCGCCGACGACCGAGCCGCCAACGCCGAGCAGTACGGTCATGATGAAACTCAGGTGGATCGCACCCGGATAGAAGAAGCGCGCGAGCAGACCGACGAAGAAACCGACGATGATGGACCAGATGATATGCAGCATGCCAACCTCCGTTGATAGCGATGATGCGATGTCCGCCCAGGGCGAACGGACGAGCGCGCCGAGTGTAGCAAAAACGTGCGTTAGCAATTCCGGAATCGACTTAGCTCATGGCTGCGCGGTATACCTGAATGCGTAGTGCAATGCAGCAAACATGCTAGAATCGCGGGCCCCTTTTCAGTACTTCCTGCCCAGCCAATCGAGGAGTTTGCAATGCCGTTGCTTGCTGATCGCATGAGTCGCGCCAAGCCCAGTGCCATCATGATCGTGGCCGACAAGGCGAAGAAACTCAAAGCGGCGGGGCGCGACATCATCAGCTTCTCGATCGGCGTGCCGAATTTCCTTCCGGGCGATCACGTCTACGCCGCCGCGCGCGATGCGCTGACGCACGACAGCGGTCAATACGGTTCGAATCGCGGCAGCGATGCGCTGCTCGACGCGATCGTCCATCATTTTGCCGAGAACGGTCTGCCCGGCTACGAGCGCAAGAACATTGTCGTCGGCATCGGTGCCAAGCATGCGCTGTACAACCTGGCCGAAGCGCTGCTCGATCCGGGCGACGAGATCGTGTTTCCGACGCCGTACTGGACGAGCTATTACGACATCGCCGAGATCGTCGGCGCGAAGATCACCGCGCTGCCGTGTCCGCCGGCGCAGAATTACAAAATGACGCCGGCGCAACTCGACAAGGCGCTCGCCTCGAAGCCGAAAGTGTTCCTCTGGGGTAATCCGTCGAATCCGACCGGCATGGTCTACACGCGCGAAGAGATTTCCGCGCTTGCCGACGTACTCGCCAAGTATCCCGACACCTGGGTCATTTGCGACGATATCTACAACCGCCTCGTGTTCGACGGCGTCGGCTACCACAACGTATTGCAGTTCCGCTCGGAGCTGCGCGAGCGCACGATCGTCGTCGATTCGATCTCGAAGACCTACGGCATGCCCGGCTGGCGCGTCGGTTTTATCGCCGCGCCGGAAAAGGTCGCGCAGGCGCTCGTCACGCTCAATTCCAACCACATCACCAATCTGCCGGAAGTCGTGACTGCGGCTGCTGTGGCGGCGCTGACTGGGCCGCAGGATCTCACCGTGCAGAAGCGCGAGGAGTTCTCGCACAAGCGCGATGAGGTGCTCGCAACGCTCAATGCGATTCCGGGCGTGCGCTGCCCGCGTCCGCAGGGAGCGTTCTACGCGTTTCCGGATATCTCGGTCGCCTTCGGCAAGAAGCACGGCAGCACCGTAATCAATAACGATGTCGATCTGTGCAATGCGCTGCTCGACGCGAAGGGTGTTGCCTGCGTGCCGGGCTCCGCGTTCGGCGAGCCGAGCGCGCTGCGCATTTCGTATACCTGCAAGGCCGCCGAGTTGACCGAAGGTCTCAAGCGCATCAAGGAATTTTTCGCCGAGCTGGCGTGATCGTCTAATAGTTAGGAGACAAACGAATGAAAGCTCCCGTCCGTGTCGTAGTCACCGGCGCCGCCGGCCAGATCGGTTACG
>CAZDWH010000331.1:0-1993 GCA_964509025.1 uncultured Rhodanobacteraceae bacterium | reverse complement strand
GAAGGCGTGGCCCAAGCTGCGCACGACCGCGGCGGCAAGCGCGGGGCATAACGCGCAGCGCAAGGCGTGGCGGAACGCGACCGATGGCAGGTGCAGGTTCGCGCGCAGCGTCGCGAACGGATTGTCCGGGCGCAAGGGCGCAGGCAGGCGCGCCTCGTGCTCCTCCGCCAATACTTCGCCCGCGGCGCCGGCGAACTCGGCATTGCGCAGCGCAGCGCGCAACTGGCCCGCGAGTGCCTGCGCGCGCGCATGCGCGATCGCGAGCGGGCGCTGCAGGTCGGCGTCGGCGCGTGCGAGCTGCGCATCGAGCGCGGCGAGCGCCGCGTCGTAGCCCTCGAGGGCACCGCTGGCTGCATGTGGACTCGTACCACGCTGAAGTCCGTCGCCGAGTCCATCGAGCACGCGCGCAGCGTATTCGCGCAGGCGCAGCACGGTACCGTGCGCCTCGTGCGCGGCGGCGTTGGCGTCGGGCGCAATCGCATCGACCACGTCGCCGAGCGCGAGCAACTCCAGGCGCATGCGCTCGATGATGCGCGCGAGCACGCGGAAGCTCTGCATCGCCGTCCCGCGCGCGCGGTGCATGCCGTGCAGCATCTGTTCGATGTCGAGCAGGCCCTGCGTGACCGGCGGCGGACGATGCTGGCGATCGGGCAGGATCGGCTTGCGCATGCTCGCCGCAAGTTCGTGACAGACGCTGGCGAGGGCCATGCGCTCGGGCCGGTAGCCCTGCAGCGGCCAGGCCGCGAGCGACAGCAGCATCTGCAGCAGGCCGCCGGCGAAGATCAATGCACCCGCACTTGCGGCTTGCGCGAACGGAAGGGGCTGCGCCCCGGTGACGATCAGCAGGATCATGCAAGCGAGGCCCGCGCGCCCGGCATTCAAGCCCAGCGCGACCAGCATGCCGCCGCCGACGCCCCAGACCAGCGCCGCGATCACCATCGCCCAGTCGTGCGCGCCGAGCACGCTGCCGGCGAAGGCCGATGCGCCGGTCGCGATCGACGCCAGCAGCATGCGCTGCATGCGCAGCCGGTAAGGCCCCGGCTGATCGAGGAACATCGTATTGAGCGCGCCCGAGGCCATGCCGAGGCCGGCGCTGGTGTGGCCAGTCGCAATGCCGAGCGCGAGCGGCGCAACCACGCCTACGCTGTTGCGCAAGGCCACGCTCAGCGGCACGTCGCGTGGTTTGAGTTCGATTAGCGTCTTGAGCATGTGGCCGAACTTGTAAGGCAGAAAGCGATTGAACCACGAAGCAAGCGAGGAGACGAAGAAAGCGCGGCTCGAATCCAAATTTTGTGGGTCGAATGCAACTCACAAGATATCCACAAGTTATCGTATCGCGCGGTGAGACGCGGATGTGTAGGATGCATCGGTGTGTTGGGTCGCCCGCCGTGGCCGACACCGGTATTCCATAAGAAATATAAAATGGTAGAAGTATAAATGGCCGTAGCGTCTGATCGTTTTTCCCCCGCGCGTATCGACGCGTTGCGCGTACCGCCACACTCCATCGACGCCGAGCAGGCCGTGCTCGGCGGGCTCATGCTCGACGACAAGGCATGGGAGCGCATCGCCGACAAGCTGGTCGAGGAGGACTTCTATCGCAAGGATCATCGCCTGATCTTCCGTGCGATCGCCGAACTCACCAACAAGAACATGCCCTGCGACGCGGTCACGCTCGCCGACTGGTTCGAGTCGAACAAGCTCGCGGAAATGGTCGGTGGCGCGAGCTATGTGATCCAGCTTGCCAACTCGACGCCGAGCGCGGCGAATATCGTCGCCTACGCCGAGATCGTGCGCGACAAGTCGACGCTGCGCCAGCTGATCGACGCGGGTACCGAGATCGCCGGCGATGGCTTCCAGCCAGAGGGTCGCTCGACGCAGGAAATCCTCGAAGGCGCCGAGCAGAAAGTATTCGCGATCGCCGAAGGGCAGGCACGCGGACGCAAGGGCTTCACGCCGATGCGCGCGGCGGTGAAGGAAGCGTTCCAGATCCTGC
>CAZDWH010000330.1:0-2014 GCA_964509025.1 uncultured Rhodanobacteraceae bacterium | reverse complement strand
TTGCGCGTTGGTCACGGAGGAGTTCTTTGCGAAAACGCGCCGGACTGACGCGCAAGTCTGCCGTGGTGGGTACGGTCGGTAATATCGGGTTCGAGTAGTGTCATCAGCAAAACGTGGAATAGCGGGCCGGCGCGGAACCGCGGCCGGGCTGCGCATGATATCAGCAGCACGCATTCCGCCGGCGACGGCAGCCGGCTATATTGCGTCGATGAAGGCAGCCGGCGTGAAACCACGAATCCTTGTTGCCGACGATGATGCGGTCAGCCTGCGTTTTCTCGCCGGCGCGCTCGGCGGGTTCGGTTGCACCATCACTGCCGTGACAAACGGGGCCGCGACGCTCGAAGCCTGCACCGCCGCGAAATTCGATCTGCTGTTGCTCGATCGGCGCATGCCGGACTGCGGCGGCGCCACTCTGTTACTTGCGCTGCGCGAGCGCGGGATCGAAACGCCGGCGATTGCGACCAGTGCCGAACTCGGCCCGGCGATGCGCGCCGAGCTCGAAGCGGCCGGTTACGTCGATGCGCTGACCAAGCCGCTCGGGCTCCATGCGCTCGCACACATGCTCGCTACACATCTGCCCTGCTGGTGCGATCCACGCATGCAAAGGCCGACGACTGTTGAGACGCCGGGGCGAGACGATGCAGGCGCTGTACTGCTCGACGATGCAGCAGGCTTGTCATGCGTCGGCGGCGATCGCGCGACCTTGCAGGCTTTGCGCGGCCTGCTCGCGAGCGAACTCGAAACGCTGCGCGAGCGGTTGGCCGTAACGCTGAACTCGCCCGAACTTCCCGACACCTTGCATCGACTGCGCGCTTCGTGCCGCTACTGTGGTGTAACTGCGCTCGGGGAGGCTGCAGCGCGTCTCGAAACGGCTATCCGGACTGGTGGCGCGAGCCCGCAAGCCCATTTCGAACGCTTCTCCAGCATCTGCGCGCACACACTCGCCGCGTTGTCGAAATCGGCGTCCTAGCCAACGCGACTGGCGTCGCGATATCTACCTCAAGAAACGCGCGAGGCTATGGTTTGACCGCAGCGAGCATGCCCCAGGCGCGCAATTCCACGCCGCCAAGATGCTGCGCGATTGCGGTGCGCATCAGGCGTTTCAATGCAGGCAGATCGCCCAGCTGTGGTGCGTGATCGTGGGCCAGGGCGAGCAGCGCCGATCCGCGCAGGCGCACGCCATCGCGCGTATCGCGCCACGCAACGATGCCATGCTCGATGCGCCAGGCATAGTCGGAGGAGGGATCGATCGGCGTGCCATCAGCTTGCGTATCTAGCACAAGACCGTAGCCGATTTGCGCGAGCAAATCGCGCTCGAAACGCCGCAGCGTCCATGCGAGCGACTCGGCACGCGCGAGGCGCGCGAGTGTTTCGAGATAGGCCGCGAATACCTGCGGGTGCGGGTCGGCGCGCGGCACCAGGCGCAACACGAGTTCGTTGAGATAGAGCGCGCACAACAGCGCATCGCCTTGCAGATCGAACCCCGCGGCGACGGCTTCGATCTGGTTCAGCGTCGCGAGTTCGCCGCGACCGCTCCAGCCAAGCTGGATTGGCGTCAGCGGCTGCAGCAACGCTCGCGGAATGCGTGCGCGCTCACGCCGCACGCCACGCGCTACGAGGCCGACGCGGCCGTGATCGCGCGTCAGGCATTCGAGCAGCAGCGAGGTTTCGCGATAAGCGCGGCTGTGCAGGATAAAAGCTGGTTGTTGCTCAATGTGCATGGCGGTTCAAGAAACAGGTTTAGCCGCAAAGGTCGCAAAACACGCTAAGAAACAAATACAAATTTTGCGTCACTTGCGCTCTTTGCGCCCAACTGCTTCTAATCGGAGTAACCGAAGCGCTGCAACGCCGCTTCGTCGTCCGACCAGTTCTCGCGCACTTTCACCCAGAGCTTGAGGAATACGCGCCGGTCGAACAGCCGATTCATCGCGAGCCGCGCCGCACTGCCGATTTCCTTCAACTGCTCGCCGCCCTTGCCGATCACGATGGCCTTCTGCGATTCCCTTTCCACGTA
>CAZDWH010000329.1:0-2016 GCA_964509025.1 uncultured Rhodanobacteraceae bacterium | reverse complement strand
GAGGATCAGCGCGAGGCGCTGCGGCAGCTTGATTTCGTACAGGCCCATGCCGGAGCGCGGCACCGTCGCCGCGATAGCGAACCCGGCTTCGTGCAGCGTTTCGGCGACGTCCTCGCGCGCCTGCGCCTGCGCGAGCGGCACGCTCTCCGCGCCGCCCTCGGCCACGCGCAGCGCGGCACCCGACAGCGCCGGCGAACCCGCCGGCAGGATCAGCCCGCGCACGCCGAAATTCGCTGCACTGCGCAGAATCGCACCGACATTGTGCGGATTGCCGACGCCATCGAGCCAGACCAGCAGCGCGGGCTTGTCGCGCGGGCACGCACGCGCGAGTTCGGCAACGGACAGCGGCGCGTGACGGCGCAGCTCGAAGCACACGCCCTCGTGATGCTGCGCCTCGGTCAGGCGATCGAGGTCGTCGTTCTCGACAACGCGGTAGCCGAGTCGATGCTTCACGCACCAGGCCAGCACGGCTTTGAATTCGCCGATGCGCGCTTCGGTCAGATACACCTTGCGCAGATCCTGCGGCCGTTTCGCGAATGCGGCGAGGCAGGCGTTGCGGCCGTAGACGCGCGTCTCGTCGGTGTTGCGCCGCGGCGCTCTCTCTTGCGAACTCTCGCCATGCGGCATCTCGCGCGCGGGTGGATTACGCGGCGCATACGACGGCGCTGAATCGCGCGAAGCCTGCGCGCGCGGTTTGCGCTCCGCATCGCCACGCCAAGGACTCGCCTCACGTGGCTTGCGCGCGGCATCATCGCGTTGCGGCATCGATGTGCCGGCGGTCCGTTCGCGCGGCTTGCGCGACGTGTCGTCATCGCGCCGCGTCGAAGGCTTGATGCGTGCGTTTTGCCAGGGGTTTTCGCGACCGGGATTTTTTTTGTCCATGCGCCTATGCTAGCTCTTATGCAGATAGAAGTTGTCGAAGCGGATATCACGACGCTCGAAGTCGATGCGGTCGTCAACGCCGCGAACGAGAGTCTTTCGGGCGGCGGCGGGGTTGACGGTGCGATTCACCGGGCAGCCGGACCGGAACTGGTTGCGGCATGTCGAGAGATTCCGCGCGTGGGCACCTATGCGCGCTGCCCCACCGGTGAAGCACGCCTCACACCTGGATTCCACCTACCGGCGAAATACGTGATCCACACAGTCGGCCCGGTCTGGCACGGCGGCAGTCATGGCGAAGCGGAACTGCTGGCGAACTGTTATCGCACTTCGCTGACGCTGGCGCAGCAGCACGGCATTCGCAGCATCGCCTTCCCGGCAATCAGCTGCGGCGTATTCGGGTATCCGCTCGAGCAGGCCGTGGCGATCGCGGTGCGCGAGGTGCGCGCATGGCACGGGCCTTTATTCGAACGCGTGATTTTCTGTTGTTTCGGCGCGACGATGGCACGCGCTTATCGGCAAGCACTCGCATAGCTCGGGCAAACAAAGCGGGCGCCGCAGCGCCCGTCGTTGTCAGCTTTCATTGAAGAGTTCGGCAGGGATGCCGGTCTGATCTTCGCCGTCAGGGAGGCCGGCTGAAATTAAGCGGCTTTGGCCTTGCTCCACTGCCCCAGCGCCGCCAGGCCGTTCTCGCGCGCACGCGCGGCGACAACCTTCTGCGCCTCGGCGAAGTTCTTCACCAGATCCTTGGACCACAGCTGCAGCGCAGCTTGCTGCATCGCGCGTCCGTAGCTGAACGACAGCGGCCACGGGTGGGGGCCCATCTGGTTCATCGCGTTGAGATGCGCGGTGGACTGCTCGTCGGTCTGGCCGCCGGAGAGGAACACGATGCCCGGCAACAAGGTCGGGACCGAGGCCTTCAAGCAGCGCACGGTCGCTTCGGCGACGTCTTCGACGCTGGCCTGTTCGGGGCAGCTCTTGCCCGGGATTACCATGCTCGCCTTGAGGATCGTGCCTTCGAGCATGACGTTCTGCTCGTACAGCGAACCGAACAGCGAGCGCAGCGTCGCCTCGGTCACGTCGTAGCAGACTTCGATGTCGTGGTCGCCGTCCATCAGCACTTCGGGTTCGACCATC
>CAZDWH010000328.1:0-2026 GCA_964509025.1 uncultured Rhodanobacteraceae bacterium | reverse complement strand
ACCAGCTTGCCGACCGCCTTCGCAGCATTGATATTGGCGCCGGTCTTCATGCCTTCGCGCATGGTCTTCTCGAGCGACGATGCGCTTGCAAGCGTGAGCCCCTTGGTGTCGTCGATGACCTGCGCATAGATGTGCTTTGAGGAGCGGAAAACCGAAAGCCGCACGCGATCGCCGGACACGCGCTTGATCGCGCGCCGTACAGTGCCCGTTCGCCGAATTGTCCGATCCTTGACCGTTGCCATCGTCCGCTCCCGTTACTTCTTCTTGCCTTCTTTGCGGAGAATGTACTCGCCCGCGTATTTCACGCCCTTGCCCTTGTAGGGCTCCGGCGGCCTGAACCCGCGGATCTCGGCCGCGGCCTTGCCCACTTTTTGTTTGTCGAGACCGGTGACCACGATTTCGGTCGCCTTCGGCGTCGCGATCGTGATGCCTTCCGGAATCGGGAATACGATGTCGTGGCTGAATCCAAGCTGCATCTGAAGGTTCTTGCCCTGCACCGCCGCGCGAAATCCCACGCCCGTAATCTCAAGCCGCTCTTCGAAGCCCTTGGTCACGCCGGCGATCAGATTGGCGATCAGCGTGCGCGAGGTACCCCAATGCGAGCGCGCGCGATCAGTCTCGACCTTCGGGTCGACCTTCACCGAGCTGCCTTCGACCTTGGCCCCGATGTCGTCGTGCAGCTTGAGCTGCAGCGTACCTTTCGGGCCTTTGATCGAGACGGTCTGCCCCTGCACATTTGCCGTGACACCGGTGGGGAGCGGGACCGCCTTCTTGCCGATACGAGACATGGTCTGGTTCCTTAAAACGCGTCGCCTAGAATACCGTGCAGAGGATTTCGCCGCCGACGTTGGCCTCGCGCGCCGCGTGATCGGCCATCACACCCTTGGGTGTGGAGACGATTGCAACGCCAAGTCCGTTGTTGATGCGCGGCAGATTGCGCACCGAAGCGTAGACACGGCGTCCCGGTTTCGACACCCGCGAGATCTCGCGGATCACCGGCGCGCCATCGAAATACTTGAGCTCGATCTCGAGTTCAGTACGGCCGTCCTTGTGTTCGACGGTCGCAAACCCGCGGATATAGCCTTCGCTCTTGAGCACCTCGAGCACGCGCTCGCGCAGCCGCGAACCGGGGGTGCTGACTTTCGATTTGCTGCGCATCTGCGCGTTGTGAATGCGCGCAATCATGTCGCCGAGCGGATCGATCAATGCCATCGGATGATCCTCCTACCAGCTCGACTTCACGAGGCCTGGAATCAGGCCCTTGGAACCAAGATCGCGCAACGCGATGCGTGAAAGCTTATGTTTGCGATAGAACGCGCGCGGCCGCCCCGTCATCTCGCAGCGATTGCGGATACGCGTGGCTGAGGAATTGCGCGGCAGTTCGGCAAGCTTGAGCGTCGCCGCGAAGCGTTCCTCCATCGGCCTTTTCTTGTCGTTCGCAATGGCTTTGAGCCGTGCGCGCCGGCCGGAATACTGCTTCGTCATCCTGCGCCGCCGGCTATTCTTCTCAATCATACTCTTCTTCGCCATTCTTAACTCCTGCTGTCCGCGTTTGAGGGCTTAACCAGCTCTCACTGCCGGAACGGGAAATTGAACGCTGCGAGCAGCGCGCGGGCTTCTTCGTCCGTGCGCGCCGTAGTGCAAACGGTGATGTCCATGCCCCAGACCTCGGTCGCCTTGTCGTAGTCGATCTCGGGGAAAATAATGTGCTCCTTCACGCCGAGCGTGTAGTTGCCGCGGCCGTCGAAACTCTTGGGCGAAAGACCGCGGAAATCGCGCACTCGCGGCAGCGCGATGTTCACCAACCGGTCGACGAACTCGTACATCCTGATTTTGCGCAGCGTCACCTTGCAGCCGATCGCCTGGCCCGTACGCAGCTTGTAGGTCGCGATCGACTGGCGCGCTTTCGTGATGACCGGCTTTTGTCCTGTGATTTGTGCGAGATCCGCCGCGGCCTGCTCGACCTTCTTGCGATCCACAACGCCCTCGCCGACGCCCATATTGAGGACGACTTTCGAAATCATCG
>CAZDWH010000327.1:0-2051 GCA_964509025.1 uncultured Rhodanobacteraceae bacterium | reverse complement strand
GTCTTCATGCAGTTCGACCGCGACGCCGGCGGCACGCTCAATCCGCTGCCGAAGCCGTGCGTCGATACCGGCGCAGGGCTCGAGCGTATGACGAGCGTGCTGCAAGGCGTGCTGTCGAACTACGACACCGACCTGTTCACGCCGCTGCTGAAGCGCGCGGCCGAACTCACCGGCGTCGATCTTGGCAAGGAGCTGAAGCACGAACAGTCGGCGAAGTCGGCGGCATCGCTGCGCGTCATTGCTGATCACGCGCGCGCGACGACGTTCCTTATCAGCGACGGCGTCGTGCCATCGAATGAAGGCCGCGGCTATGTGCTGCGCAAAGTCATGCGGCGCGCCATCCGCCACGGCCGCCTGCTCGGCTACGACCAACCATTCTTGTTCGAGATGGTCTACGCCGTACGCGACTTGATGAAGGATGCATATCCGGAGCTGATGGAATCAGCGGAGCGGGTAGCGGGGTTAGTGAAGGGCGAGGAGGCTCGATTTGCAAAGACACTCGACGAGGGTCTGCAACGGCTCGAACAGATTATTGCAGAGGTCAAGAAGCGGAAGGACGAGATTCTCAGCGAATTCTTGGACAGAGCACTCGACTTCCGGGCAACTGCTGGCATTCGAGAAATGGATTTGGATGCGATGCTGAGAGAGCTGTCGCGTAGCCACACAGGTGAGGAAGCTCAACGCAAGGAAGACTTCCGACGAAGGTTGACTGAAGTCTGTGGGCTAAGGTTATCTGATAGCGAGTGGCAACATCTCTGGCTTCGGGTTCGACGGATGTCTTTGCCCGGCGCCGACGCTTTTAAACTCTACGACACCTTCGGCTTGCCGCTCGACTTCATGACCGACGCAGCCCGCGATGCCGGCATCGGCTTCGATCAAGAAGGCTTCGACAAGGCGATGCTTGAGCAGCGGCTTCGTGCAAAGGCATCATGGCGCGGAAAGGAATACGGTGGCGGGTTTGAGTATCTTGACCCCTCGATTCAAGGTCATCGGACAATCTTTGTTGGCTATGAGCGAACGACCGCGCAAGGCTGCAAAGTCATCTTCATTACCAAAGACAAGCATGCGGTAAGAGAACTGAAGAACGGCGAATCCGGCGATGTCGTGCTCGACCACACGCCGTTCTACGCCGATTCCGGCGGACAGGTCGGCGACGTTGGTTCGTTCTACAGCGACGATCGCAATACGCTCGTCGCCGACGTCACCGGCTGTTACGCGCCGGTGCAGGGCGTGCGCGCGCATAAGGTCACGGCACGACAGAATATTGTCGTGGGCGATCGCATCACTGCGCTCGTGAATGCCGACGTGCGCCGCGAAACCATGCGGAACCACACCGCAACGCATCTCGTCCACGCGGCGCTGCGTTCGACGCTCGGCACGCACGTGAAGCAGGCAGGCTCGCTCGTCGATCCGCAGCACCTGCGCTTCGACTTCTCGCACTTCGCCGCCGTCGAAGACGAGCAGTTGCAGGACATCGAAGACATCGTCAACCGGGAAGTGCTGCGCAACACCAAGGTCGATGTTATCGAAGACGTGCCCATCGACGTCGCCATCAACGAGTACAAAGCAATGGCGCTCTTCGGTGAGAAGTACGGCGACAAAGTCCGGGTCATCAAGATCGGCGACTTCAGCACCGAACTCTGCGGCGGCACGCACACTGGCGCGACCGGCGAGATCGGCCTGGTGAAACTGCTGCGCGAGCAATCAGTCTCGGCCGGCGTGCGCCGACTCGAAGCCGTCACTGGCGAAGGCTCGCTGCGCCACTTCCGCGCCGATCATCAACTGGAGCATGCCGCGCGCGAGCTGCTGCCACAAGGCCAACACGAAGGCTCGCTGGCAACGGCGCTGCGGCACGAGATGCAGGCCCGCGACGAAGAAATAAAAAAGCTCCGTCGCGAACTCGAGCAGTCGCGCATGAGATCGGCCGCGCAAGGCGCGCAGAATATCGACGAAAAGATCCGCACGGTGAACGGCGTCAAAGTGCTGGCGCACCGCGCCGACAACCTCGAGCGCGCGCAACTGCGCACGCTGGTGGACAACCTGCGGACGAA
>CAZDWH010000326.1:0-2080 GCA_964509025.1 uncultured Rhodanobacteraceae bacterium | reverse complement strand
GTTGATCTTGATCTTGTGCATCGGCACATGGCCGGGGCCTTCGATCATCACCTGGCAACCCTTGTCCCACGCAATCTTCGTGAGTTCGCCGAGAGTCTCGAGCTCAGCGAACTGCGCGCGATCATTGGCATCGGCGATCGAGCCCGGACGCAAGCCGTCACCGAGCGAGAAGGCCACGTCGTAGGCCTTCATGATTTCGCAGATGTCCTCGAAATGCGTGTAGAGGAACGACTCCTTGTGGTGCGCGAGGCACCACTTCGCCATGATCGAACCGCCGCGCGAGACGATGCCGGTCACGCGCCGCGCAGTCAGCGGGATGTAGCGCAGCAGCACGCCGGCATGGATCGTGAAGTAGTCGACGCCCTGCTCGGCCTGTTCGATCAGCGTGTCGCGGAAGATTTCCCAGGTCAGTTCCTCGGCCTTGCCGTCGACTTTTTCGAGCGCCTGGTAGATCGGCACCGTGCCGATCGGCACCGGCGAATTGCGGATGATCCACTCGCGCGTCTCGTGGATATGCTTGCCCGTGGACAGGTCCATCACCGTGTCGCCGCCCCAGCGGATCGACCAGACCATCTTCTCGACTTCCTCGGCGATCGACGAGGTGACGGCGCTGTTGCCGATATTCGCGTTGATCTTGGTCAGGAAGTTGCGACCGATGATCATCGGCTCGGTTTCGGGATGGTTGATATTGCACGGAATGATCGCGCGGCCGCGCGCGACTTCATCGCGCACGAATTCGGGCGTGATGAGTTTCGGAATCGCCGCGCCGAACGATTCGCCCGGATGCTGATTGAGCAGATGCGCTTCGCGCAGCGCCTCGATGCGCTGGTTCTCGCGAATGGCGATGAATTCCATCTCCGGCGTGACAATGCCGCGGCGTGCGTAGTGCATCTGTGTGACGTTCGCACCAGGCTTGGCGCGCAGCGGATTGCGCTGGCGCGGAAAGCGCACCGCATCGAGCTTCGCATCGTCCGCGCGCTTGCGACCGAACTCGCTCGACAGCTGCGACAGCGACGCCGTATCGCCGCGCTGGCCGATCCAGCTCGCGCGCAGCGGCATGAGACCCGCGGCGAGATCGATGCGCGTTTCCGGATCGGTATATGGGCCCGACGTGTCGTACAGCGCGAGCGGTGCGTTCTTTTCGGCGCCGAATACCAGCGGTGTATCCGACAGCGCGACTTCGCGCATCGGCACGCGCAGGTCGGGGCGACTGCCTTCGACGTATATCTTGCGCGAACCCGGAATCGGGCGCGTCACGGTTTCCGACAGTGCGGTCGTATCGCGGATCAGGTCGGCGGCTAAGGCATTCATGGCGTCATCTCCTCAAAATTGTAGCGAGGTCATGACGAGGAAGACTCAAGGCGCTGGACGACACGCGGCAGTCCTGCTGCGCGCCCCTTCGGGCCATTCGCTGCGCGAATGTTCGCTTCGGCATCCTGCCTGCGCAGTCCCGCCAGAAGGCTTACGCCGATGAAACTTCCCTACGCCGGCATGACCCGGATCAGGTACGAAGGGTTTTTCTCAGTTCGCCGATCCGCGACAGGAACGTCGAACACCCCCGCTTCATGGCCGTTATTGAAACACGCGCAAGGCCACAATGCGAGCACAGGCGCTCAGTCGCAGCGCACTCCGGCTTCCTCGGCACGGCAACGATCCGGCCAGCCGTGCACGCGCCAATAGTCGACGAAGCGGTTGCGCGCGATGTAGTCGGCGAAGGCCGCATTGCGGCGATGGTTCGCGAATTCCTCGTTCCACAGCATCGAGCTCATGCTCGACTGACCATGCCGCCAGATGGCTTCGAGCATCGCAATGTCGCCAGCGATATCGGGTTCGGGATCGAGCACGCGCGTCCAGTTGGCATGCACGCCGTCGGGTTCGGAATGAGCGATCGCCGCGCGCGCGAGCGGCCATTTTGTCCCGTCCTGCAATGCATCGAGCACCGCCGTGTACGACGCCTGCCAGCGCGCTTCCTCGGGCGTAGCTCCGCGTGCGGCCGCCACATCGCCACGCCCGCCGGCGTTGAACCAGATCGCCGCTTGGGGCTTGAACGGGACGGCCCCGAGGTCCGTGGCCGCATCCG
>CAZDWH010000325.1:0-2095 GCA_964509025.1 uncultured Rhodanobacteraceae bacterium | reverse complement strand
GCCATGCCAAGGAGATGTCCTCGGCGGAGGTGTCGGGTTCTATCAGGTAGCCCGTTGCTAATTCAGTAACTCGATACATGTGATCTCTACTCCGCGCTTAGCTTCCGATCGCCAGCCAAAATGATCCGATCGAGATCGCCTCATATCCGTCCGCGCTTCCAGGGATCGCCTTTGCGTTTGCCCTCCAGGTCAAAAAGCTCGGCGGCCGTGATCTGCTCAAGGAACCGGGGTTGCTGTTTGGGCGTTGGCTTCGCCTCCTTCACCCACGGCCGCGACATACAGGCATAACGCGTCTCATCAGCCGCGTGATCCTCACCATCGGTATCGACGTCCTCGGCGCGCCCGGGATCATGCTGTAGAAGCGGGAGCGTGCGGATCGTGTGCACGCATGTCGAGAAGAAGTAAATCATCGGCTTGCCGTCTTCGCCCTTGAGCCGAGCTCGGAGCTGATCCCAGCCGCCCATGGCTCCCACTGTCCCCACTCGCTTGTTGTCAGGCGGGGCGAAGACCGCTCCACGCTTCCATAACCGCTCCCGAATCGACGGCCCTCCGTCCTCGGCGCAAGCCGCAGGATCGATCACACCATACTTGATGCCGTCCTCCTTCTCACGAGAAACAATCCCGTCAGCGACTTCCTCGGCTGTCAGCTTCAGTCCCACATTCGGCTGATTCGCAGCCATCCCGTCCCACTGGCGGTATTTGATCAACGCGCCTCGGGGCAGATCCGTCGTGCCATCTGCAACCGCATGCCAGCCCACTGAGAAGGGCCGCGCGCTACCCCAGTCCATCGCTCGGAAGCGGTGCCACTCAGGCGGCAGCGATCGCGGCGTAATAACGTGCCGCTCAAGCGAGAATTCGGGGAAGTAGGCGCCCTCTACGGCGCTCCAATCCCCCTCAAGCCACGCCTTGACCAGCTGCTCGTTACCTACCAGGTAGAGCCTCTTAATGTAGTCAGGGTCTTTCTGCATGAGGATCTTGTTCTGATACACCTTCGACGGAATGAACACTGCGACGTGCGTTGCGCCGTTCGGCAGCTTGCGCTCGAGCCTTACTCCTGACGGGTGTCAATCAGTGCATCATGCTCTGTCGACCTCCTTCCAAGGTTAAGCATGCTGCCCAACCGAACTCGGGCCCTCGGACCAGGCGCCATTATCTCGTGAGACATCTCCGGCTCTCGCGTTGCCCAAAATCGCTGGATTTGGCGGCTTGCAACTTGCAGGACATTGCAATACACTGCATTGCATAATGGATTCGCAGCTCACAATTCGTCTACCAGCGGACCTTACGTCTGCGCTACAACGCGCTAGCCGAAAGTCCGGGCGGAAGGCTTCGGAAATCGTGCGCGCGGCGCTGCGCGACTACCTGAATGCACTAGGCGCGCCAGGGCTACGACCCGCCGCGCGCGCAAAGGGTCTCATTGGGTCTCTGGACTCAGGAATCGCAGATCTCGCGGAGCAGCACCGCGCTTATGTTGTTGAGTCATTGACACGTGCCAGGTGAGCTGCTGCTGGATACCGGCGCGCTAGTTTCGCTGCTGGATCGGAGTCAACGCCGTCACCAAGAGTTTCTTGAGTTCTTCGACGCTTGGACAGGCCAGGTCGTCACCACGGAACCCGTCATCACAGAGGCGACGCATCTATTGGGCCGCGTTCCTGGGGGATCGGTTGCCTGCCTAGATTTCGTTCTCGCAGGCGGGGCGCTCATGGCTCCAACCAGCACGACTGCACTCCGACGCGGCCGTGACCTCATGTCCCAGTACGCGGACTGTCCAATGGATTTCGCAGACGCGACGCTGGTTGTGCTCGCCGAAGAACTAGGCACGGATCTGGTGTTGACCACCGATCGTCGGGACTTCTCGGTGTACCGCATTCGGGGTAGAAACCGATTCAGAATTCCGATTTAGCTTACCCTTCGGGACGTAGGAGTCGCTGGTTCAAATCCAGTCACCCCGACCAATTTCAACAGTGTCTATTCCGAAGACATGGGTGACGGTTTATACCGCCGGAGACATGGTTGACAGTTTCGCGGCGAAGGGGTTCTCCGCGCTCAGCCCGGCCGTCTCGTGGTGAGTCCCGCGTCCCTCAAGATGGCGCGC
>CAZDWH010000324.1:0-2108 GCA_964509025.1 uncultured Rhodanobacteraceae bacterium | reverse complement strand
CGATGATGCCGTACTGCGTTTTCGCCTGGGCGAAGCCGTAGTCGATGTCGGCGCGAAGCGTGTGCAGCGGCACGCGACCTTCGCGGTACCACTCCGAACGCGCGATTTCCGCACCGTTGAGACGGCCGGCGACGTTGATCTTGATGCCGAGGGCGCCGAGGCGCATCGCGTTGCCGACCGAACGCTTCATCGCGCGGCGGAACATGATGCGGCGTTCGAGCTGCTGCGCGATCGATTCGGCAACGAGCTGCGCGTCGATCTCGGGCTTGCGCACTTCGGACACGTTGATGTGGGCGGGCACGCCCATCATCTTCGACACGTCCTTGCGCAGCTTCTCGATGTCCTCACCCTTCTTGCCGATGACGACGCCCGGACGCGCGGTGTGGATCGTGATGCGCGCGGTCTTAGCCGGACGCTCGATCTGGATCTTCGACACGCCTGCCTGAGCGAGCTTCTCGCGCAGCAGTTCGCGGACCTTCAGGTCAGCGGCGAGGTACTGCGCGTATTCGCGCTTGTTCGCGTACCACTTCGAATTCCAGTCTTTGGAAATGCCGAGGCGGATGCCGGTTGGATGAACTTTATGACCCATGATAATTCCCGGTTAGCTGCCGACGACCACGGTGATGTGGCTGGTGCGCTTGATGATGCGCGAACCGCGACCCTTAGCGCGTGCATGCATGCGCTTGAGCTGCGGGCCCTCGTCGACCATGATCGTGGCGACTTTCAGTTCGTCGACGTCGGCGCCGAGGTTGTTCTCGGCGTTGGCGACGGCCGAGAGCAGCACCTTCTTCACCAGCACGGCGGCTTTCTTGTCGCTGAACTGCAGCAGGTTGGTCGCACGGCCGACCGGCAGGCCACGCACCTGATCGGCGACGAGGCGCACCTTCTGTGCGGAGATGCGCGCGCTGCGCAGAATCGCTTTCGCTTGGATATCGCTCATCGTCTTACGCCTTCTTCGCTTCCGCGGCTTTCTTGTCGCCGGAGTGACCCTTGAAGGTGCGCGTCGCGGCGAACTCGCCGAGCTTGTGCCCGACCATGTTCTCGTTGACCAGCACCGGCACATGGGCCTTGCCGTTGTGCACGGCGAGGGTGAGACCCACCATTTCGGGCAGGATCATCGATCGACGCGACCAGGTTTTGATCGGACGCTTGGTGTTGCTCGCCGCGGCCGCTTCCACCTTCTTCAACAGGTGCAGATCGACGAACGGACCTTTTTTGAGTGAACGTGCCATTGTTGTGTTGTCCTGGATCAGCCGCGACGATCGCGCACGATGAACTGAGTGGTGCGCTTGTTCTTGCGCGTCTTGTAACCCTTCGACGGCTGGCCCCACGGCGACACCGGATGCGGGTTACCCTGGCCGGCCTTGGCCTCACCACCGCCGTGCGGATGGTCGACCGGGTTCATCGCCGCGCCGCGAACGGTCGGACGAATGCCGCGCCAACGCTTCGCACCGGCCTTGCCGAGCTTGCGCAGATTGTGTTCGGAGTTGCCGACTTCACCGATCGTCGCATTGCAGTCCACTGGCACCTTGCGCATTTCGCCGGAGCGAAGACGCAGCGTGGCGTAACCCTGCTCGCGTGCGATCAGCTGCACCGAAGCGCCGGCACTGCGCGCGAGCTGCGCGCCTTTGCCCGGCTTCATCTCGACGCAGTGCACGGTGGCACCGATCGGGATATTGCGCAGCGGCATGGCGTTGCCGGCCTTGATCGGCGCGTCCTTGCCGGCCATGAGCTGGTCGCCCACCGCGACGCCCTTCGGCGCGATGATGTAGCGACGCTCGCCGTCGACGAACAACAGCAGCGCGATGTGCGCAGTGCGGTTCGGATCGTATTCGATGCGCTCGACGCGGCAGGCGATGCCTTCCTTGTCGCGCTTGAAGTCGACCACGCGGTAGTGCTGCTTGGAGCCGCCACCTTTGTGACGCGTCGTGATGCGACCGTAATGGTTGCGGCCACCGGTCTTGGCTTGCGCCTCGGTCAGCGGGGCATAGGGGTCGCCCTTGTACAGCCCCGGGGTCGACACGCGCACCATGGCGCGGCGTCCGGCGGAAGTTGGCTTGAGTGTAATCAGTGCCATTGTCGTTGGTTTCCGAATAGAACTGCGCGAA
>CAZDWH010000323.1:0-2119 GCA_964509025.1 uncultured Rhodanobacteraceae bacterium | reverse complement strand
TCGGCCATCACCGCGAGCGAGGAATCGGGATTGCCGGTCATCAGGATCAGCGGCACGCCCTGGCGCTTGACCAGCGGCAGGATGGTCAGCAGTTCGTCGGTTTCGCCCGAATTCGACAGCGCGAGCACGACGTCCTTCTGCGTGATCATGCCGAGGTCGCCATGGCTCGCCTCGGCCGGGTGCACGAAGAACGCCGGCGTGCCGGTCGAGGCCAGGGTCGCGGCGATCTTGCGCCCGACATGCCCGGACTTGCCGATGCCCGAAACGACGACGCGGCCGGCGCAGTCGAACATCAGCGCGCAGGCGCGCAGGAAGGCCTCGTCGACACGCGTCTTGAGCACGTCGATCGCGCGCGCCTCGGTGTCAATCACGGTCAGCGCGCTGCGCACCAGGGCGGCGGCATCGAGCTTCGATTGCGGCTGCTTCGCAGCAGGTTTGAGGTCGGCGTTCATCAGCAAGGGTGAAAGCAGGGAAATATCAGTCTCGGGGTTTCTGCGTCCCCGGTTATCGCGTAACATTGTCATATTGTAGCCGCCACTCCCCGTCATAGCCTAGAAATCGCGTCCGGCACCAGTTTTCGAGCCGCAGCGAAGGCGTGAGTTCCACGGCAGCAACGCACGCGACCAGGCGCGGACGACCGTACCGTGCACTGCCTTCGTTGCGCCATAAATAGCCCCTTTCATGAACACCGAAACCATCAAGAATTTGATCGAACAAGGCCTGCCCGGCGCGCAGGCCCAAGTGCAGGGCGCCGACGGCGTGCATTTCGAGGCGGTCGTCGTCGCCGAGGCCTTCGCCGGCAAGCTGCCGCTCGCCCGGCACCGGCTGGTCTACGCGACCCTGGGCGAGCTGATGGGCGGCGCGATCCACGCATTGGCATTGAAAACACTGACGCCGGCGGAAGCAGCGTCGCAGAAGAAGAATTAAGAATGGCAAAAATCGTTATCTCCGGGGGCGAACCCCTCAACGGCGACGTGTGGATTTCCGGCGCGAAGAACGCCGTGCTGCCGATCCTCGCCTCGACCCTGCTCGCCGACGGCCCGGTGTCGATCACCAACGTGCCGCACCTGCACGACGTCACTACGACGATGGAACTGCTCGGCCAGATGGGCGTGAGCCTCGAGATCGACGAGCGCATGCGCATCAACATCGATCCGCGCACGACGAACCGCTGCTTCGCGCCGTACGACCTGGTCAAGACCATGCGTGCGTCGATCCTCGTGCTCGGTCCCCTGGTTGCGCGTTTCGGCGAAGCCGACGTGTCGCTGCCCGGCGGCTGCGCGATCGGTTCGCGTCCGGTCGATCTGCACATCAAGGGCCTGCAGGCGCTCGGCGCCGAAGTCACGGTCGAGAACGGCTACATCAAGGCGCGTGCGAAACGCCTGAAGGGCGCGCGCGTGCTGTTTGACCTCGTCACCGTCACCGGCACCGAGAACATCATGATGGCCGCGGCGCTCGCGCAGGGCACCACAGTCATCGAGAACGCCGCGCAGGAGCCCGAGGTCGTCGACCTCGCCAACTGCCTCATCAGCATGGGCGCGAAGATCGAAGGCGCCGGCACCTCGACCATCGTCATCGAGGGCGTCGAGCGCCTCAACGGCACGGAATACGAAGTGCTGCCCGATCGCATCGAGACCGGCACCTTCCTCGTTGGCGGCGCGATCTCCGGTGGCCGCGTCATGGCGCGGCGTGCGCGTCCGAAGACGCTCGACGCGGTGCTGCTCAAGCTCGAGGAAGCCGGTGCGGAAATCACCACGGGCGAGGACTGGGTGCAGCTCGACATGCGCGGGCGCAAGCCCAAGGCTGTCGACATCACGACCGCACCGTATCCCGCGTTCCCGACCGACATGCAGGCGCAATTCACCGCGCTCAATGCGGTCGCCGAAGGCGTCGGCGTGATTACCGAAACGGTGTTCGAGAACCGCTTCATGCACGTGCAGGAACTGCATCGCCTCGGCGCCGACATCCGCGTCGAGGGCAATACCGCAGTGATCCACGGCGTCGACAATATGACCGGCGCCCCGATCATGGCGACCGACCTGCGCGCGTCGGCGTGCCTTGTACTCGCCGGACTCGCCGCGAAGGGCGACACCACGGTCGATCGCGTCTATCACATCGA
>CAZDWH010000322.1:0-2156 GCA_964509025.1 uncultured Rhodanobacteraceae bacterium | reverse complement strand
GCCCGATCTTGGATAGGATCGGGCCGAGCGCAGTAGATTTTGAGGCAGGTCCTACTGCAGGCGGTCTTCGGCGAGCTTGATATCGGCCTTCTTGCGCAACGCGTCCACGAAGCCGCGCACGATTTCGCCGGCCGAGCCCTGCGCGATCTGGTTGCGCGCCGCTTCGCGCGACTTCGCATCGAGCTTCGCCGGATCGGCATCCTTCACCGCGTTGAGCGCAACGAGCGCGTAGGCGTTGCCAGCCAGCGCTACCAAAGCGGTCGTCGGTTTGTCCGCGGCTGCGGGGCGCGCCAGCTTGAACACGTCGGCGACGATCCTGCCGTCGACATTGGCCGCGTTGCGACCGATGCCGGCCTGCGTTTCGACCTTGGCCTTGGCTACCGCCGCGACCTGCTCGAGCGTCTCGCCCTTCTGCAGGTGCGCGTACAAGGTGTCGGCCTGCTCCTTCGCCTGCTTCGCGATCTGCTCGCCGACGAGCTTCTTGCGGATGTCCTCGCGCACCGCGTCGAGCGCCTTCGGCTGCGCAGCTTCGTGCTTGTCGAGATGCACGAGCACGATGTGGTTCGGCGAGAGCTCGATCGGATCGGAAGTGTTGCCCTCGGTGAGCACGCCGTTCGAGAACGCCGCCTTGATCACCTTGGGATCTTTGGCGATGCCTTCGCCGCCCGCGCGCGAGAACAGCGCGGTTTTCTGCAGCGGCAGACCAAGCGCCTTGGCCGCCGCTTCGAGCGACGGATCCTTGTACACGGCGTCGGTCAGGCGACCGGAGATGTCGCTGTAGCGGCGCTCGCGCTCAGTCTCGAGATATTCCTTGGTAAGTTCGCCCTTCACTTCCTCGAACGACTTCACCTTGCCCTCGCGCAGATCGCGCAGGTTGATGACGTGGAACCCTTCCGGCGACAGCACGGGGTCGGACACGTCGCCCTTCTTCAACGCGTACAACGCGGTTTCGAAGGCGGGATCGAGCACGCCCTTTTCGATCCAGCCGAGGTCGCCGCCCTGCGCTTTCGAGCCCAGGTCTTCGGATTTTTCCTTGGCCAGCGCCGCGAAATCCTTGCCCGACTTGGCTTCGGCTGCGATCGCCTTGGCCTTGTCGAGCGCGGCCTTCTGCGCGTCGGCATTCGCGTTCTTCTCGACCTTGATCAGGATATGCGAGGCGAGGCGCTGTTCCGGCGCGGTGAAGCGCGCCTTGCCTTCCTCGTAGCGCTGCTTCAGCGCGGCCTCGTCCGGCACGACGTCGGCCTGCATGGACGCGGCGTCGAGCTCGACGTATTCGAGCGAGACTTTTTCCGGCGTCATGAATTCGTTGCCGTGCGCCTTGTAATAGGCATCGATATCCGCATCGGCGATTTTCACGCCATCTGCGGACGGCTGTTCGATTTTGAAGAAGCTGAAATCGCGGGTCTGGTCGCGCAGGCGCAGGTAGGCGTTCACCTGGGCGTCGGTGACGACGCTGCTACTTGCGAGCATGATCGGCAACGCTCGCGCTGCGAGCTCATCCGTGATTTCTTTACGAAAACTGGCGGCAGATCTATTGGCTGCGCCGAGCAACATGCGGGCGTGATCGGCATCGAATTTGCCGTCCACTTGGAACTCAGGCATGTTTTTTATGATGTCGTCGACTTGCGACTTTGGCACGACGATATGCAGCGCGTCATTTGCGTTGAGAATCAGCTGCTCGTTTACCAGTCGGTCAAGCACGGTGCGCTTGTTTTCCGACGTGTCGAATTTTACTGGATCAAAGAGTACACCCATCCGCTGCTGCGCCTGTGACCGCTCTTGGTTCCAGGCCTCGCGGAATCTCTCCGGCGTCACTTCCTTGCCGTCGACGCTTGCGACGTAAGTCGAAGTTCGCGAGGTCAAGCCCAACCCCTGAAGGCCGAAGAATCCGCCGAATACGACAACGATGATGCCGAGAATGATCTTGGCGATGACACCGGAGAATCTATCGTGCAGTGTTTGCAGCATGGGCGTACCGGAATCCGAGTGTAGAAATATATTTATGGAAAACGATCAAGAAAACCGTTCTTCTATCTCTGCCGGCGTATCGCCAGCGAAACATACAAAAAGCAAAGGCGCCTCGCGGCGCCTTGCTCGTCAATGGCGGAGTGGACGGGACTCGAACCCGCGACCCCCGGCGTGACAGGCCGGTATTC
>CAZDWH010000321.1:0-2174 GCA_964509025.1 uncultured Rhodanobacteraceae bacterium | reverse complement strand
CCGCCGCGTGCGTCTGCGTGCGCGGCAGGATGCGTGCGAAATAAAAACGCGCGGTATGGCGTTTGGCCTGCTTGAACGCGTCGGATTGGGTCGAGGCATCGGCTGCCGCAACGCTGCGCGCCCAGAAGTAGGCGAGCGTGACGTAGCCGGAATAGAACAGATAATCGACCGAAGCCGCGCCGACTTCATCGGCATTCGCGGCGGCGCGTTGGCCGACCGCTTGCGTCAGCGCGCCCCATTCCTTCGTCGCGGCAGCGAGCGGCGCGATGAATTCCCCGAGCGCGGCGTTGTCCGCATGGCCCTTGCAGAACGCACCGATTTCACCGAGGAAATGCGTCAGGCCGACGCCCTGCGTCTGCATGATCTTGCGCCCGAGCAGATCGAGCGCCTGGATGCCGGTTGTGCCTTCGTAAATCGTCGTGATGCGCGCGTCGCGTTCGAGCTGTTCGACGCCGGTTTCGTGGATGTAGCCGTGGCCGCCGTGGATCTGCACGGCGTGATAAGTCGACTCGTTGGCGAGTTCGGTCAGCAGCGCCTTGACGATCGGGATCAGGAACGAGAGCAGCTCGTCCGCGCGCTTGCGCTCGTCTGCATCGGGCGAGCGCTCGACCAGATCGACCAGGGTCGCGGCGTAATAGGCGAGTGCGCGACCGCCTTCCGCGAAGGACTTCTGCGTCAGCAGCATGCGCCGGATATCGGGATGTACGATCAACGGATCGGCCGGCTTGTCGGCGAACTTCGGCCCGGTGAGCGAGCGCCCCTGCAGGCGCTCGCGCGCGTAGGCGAGCGAGGCTTGGTAGGCGCGTTCGATCAGGCCAAGGCCCTGGATGCCGACCGCGAGACGCGCGGTATTCATCATGGTGAACATCGCCATCAGGCCGCGATTCGGCTGGCCGATCAAGTAACCCTCGGCGTTGTCGAAGTTCATCACGCAGGTGACCGAGGCCTTGATGCCCATCTTGTGCTCGATCGAGGCGCAGGTCACCGTGTTGCGTTCGCCAATTTTTCCACTTTTGTCCGTTTTATACTTCGGCACGATGAACAGCGAAATGCCTTTCACGCCCGCGGGCGCGTCGGGCAGACGCGCGAGCACGAGATGCACGATGTTCTCGGTCAGGTCGTGTTCGCCCGCGGTAATGAAGATCTTGGTACCGCTGACGCGATAGGTGCCGTCGGCCCCGCTTCCATCAGGATTGGGTTCGGCGCGTGTGCGCAACAGGCCGAGATCGGAACCGCAATGCGGCTCGGTCAGACACATCGTACCGGTCCAGCGGCCTTCGACGATCGGCTTGAGGAAGGCCTGGCGCTGCCATTCCTCGCCGTGATGCTTGAGCGATTCCGACGCGCCGTGCGAGAGCAGCGGGAAATTGCCCCAGGACAGATTCGCCGAGTCGAGCATCTCCTTGATCGGTGCGCCGAGCGAGTCGGGCAGATGCTGGCCGCCATACTGTTCGGGCGCGTTAAGGCTGCTCCAGCCGCCGTCGACGTATTGCGCGTAGGCTTCCTTGAAACCCTTCGGCGTCGTTACCGTCGCGGTCGCCTTGTCGAGCGTGCAGCCTTGCTCGTCGCCCGACGCGTTGAGCGGAGCGAGCACCTGCTCGCAGAACTTCGCTGCCTCGTCGAGGATCGCATCGACGGTGTCGCGCGTCGCGTTTTCCCCGCCAGGCAGGCGCGCGTACTGCGCCTCGACCTTGAGCAGATCGAACAGGACGAAACGCATGTCGGCAAGCGGGGCGCGGTAGGTGCTCATGCAATTTTCCTCGTGTAGGGGTGCGCCGATTCCATCAAACCGGCCGCACCCGACTGCGTCGACAGAAAGCGAACGCGATGGACCGCGCCGCCCTTAGATCATCGATATTCGTTGGCGATGCCCGGCACCGGCGACAGTCGGCTCTTGTGTTCGAACTTGAAGTCCTTGCCGGCTGCCGGGATGTTGATCGTGCCCTTGAGCTCGTAGGGCGCGCCGCTCGGCGCCTTCACGTCGGCGAGAAAAGCCTTCTGTGCATCGGCGCTCGCCGTCAGTGTGGCCTCCACCACGTCGGCGTTCTGCCCCGGAATATCCATGTCCGGATTCAGCACAATCTCCGCTGCTGCGACGCCGCCCACGCGCAGGCTCGCCTTGAGCGCGGCGTAGTGCACGGTCTTGTCGGAAAAATTCTCGAGCCGGATCTGCA
>CAZDWH010000320.1:0-2247 GCA_964509025.1 uncultured Rhodanobacteraceae bacterium | reverse complement strand
TCGTCGGCCGCTTCCTCGAACACAGCCGCGTCTACTGGTTCGCCAACGACGGCGAGCCAGAAATCTTCTGCTCGAGCGCGGACTGGATGGAGCGCAATCTCCTGCGCCGCATCGAGACCTGCTTCCCGATCCTCGATCCCGAACTCGCCAAGCGCGTGTACGACGAGGCGCTCGCCAATTATCTCGCCGACAACACGCAAGCCTGGCGTCTGCACGCCGACGGCCACTACGAGCGCGTGGTGCGCGCGACCGGCGAGAAAGCGCATTCGGCACAACAGGCGCTGCTCACGCGCATCTGCTGAGCAATTCGACACCGTTCGCCCCGGCCGGGACGGGAGGGCACTGTGCTTTTCCGAGGGCGTCATGCAAGCGTGGGTTGACAGCGCGCCCGCGCCTCGCGCTACCCTGCACGCCATGACGTTCTATTCCCTGCTCGCGGTGATGATCGGCGGTGCGCTCGGCAGCGTGCTGCGCTGGATGTGCGGCCTCGCCTTCAACCCGCTGCTGCCGAATCTGCCGCTCGGCACCCTGGCGGTGAATCTCGTCGGCGGCTTTGTCATCGGCATCGCCATGGCCTGGTTCGATCACTTCGCCAACGCGCCGCAGGAATGGCGTCTGTTCGTGATTACCGGATTCTGCGGCGGCTTCACGACCTTCTCGGCATTTTCCGGCGAGACTGTCGGCCTCTTGCTGCGCGCGCAGTATGGCTGGTCGCTCGCCATCGTGACGGCGCACGTACTCGGGTCGTTGCTGATGACTCTGGCCGGTATCGGCGCGATGCGCGTGCTTCTCAGGGCTTGACCACCCGCGCACATCCGCCGCTCAATGCGCCACGGAGCGCTGTCAATCGCCTGGCGCAGCTTCGAGACAACCACGACGCTCAAGCGCTCCGAATTCGGGCTGGGCAACTACGTGCCGCAGGTCAGCGACAAGGTGCAGGTGCGCATCACCACTTAGGCAGGCGAAGCGAAGAGCTACGCGCACCCCAGGTTGGCAGCTTCATTCCGCGCATTCGCAACCGGGTAACGGCCGCGTCGCAATCCAGGTCAAATTGTTCGTGTACGAAACGAAACCATGCCTGCGCCCGTACAAGCGCAGCAGGCAGCCATCCGCTTTCTTGTCCACAAAAAATACGTAATCGGTGCCGGATGGCGCCTCGACGAGGAATGGTCGCGGACCGCGCGCACCGCGGGCAAGCTGCGCAAGCGTGTCCTGCGCCAATGCCGCGGCCGCGTCGGCGTTCTCGCCTTGCTCTGCAAGAATTTCGCTCAGTCCGCGGTGCATGCTCGTTAGGCACGTCGTGGCTGAAAGATTCGTCACTTGTCCGACCGTTGCGCAGTCGGCCAGGCACAGAGACGACAGTGCCACGAGCATTCGTCGCAAATGGCTCATGCTCATAGAACGCCGCGCGCTGTGCGATTCTGGTCTTGCCGCGCTTATCGCCTCGCGCGCACCCTCGCGCGCGAGGCTCTCGATTGGATCAAGCCGGCGGATTGCCGTAGCGATTCGCGCCGGGCGTGCCGGCGATGAAGCCGTTGAACACCAGCGCGATCAGGCCGCCGACAAATGGCACCAGGCCGATCAGGATCCACCACGCCGATTTGTCGACATCGTGCCAGCGCTTGGCCTGGATCGCGAGCGCGGGCCAAATGATCAGCAGCGCGAGCAGCGGTATCAGCATGCCGGCCATACCCGCGTTCGGCGGCGCATCGCCACCCGCACTCATGCTGCTGAACATCGAAACGCCGGCGATGCTCCCGGCGATACCGAACAGCACCACGATAGCGAGCGTGAAATACCAGTACGGCGCGCGGCCGACGCGGCCCTCGAACGAAAACAGCAGATTTTTCCAGTCCATCACATGCCTCCCGCCAAGTTCCGCGCGGCACCATGCGCGCGCGGCAAACCCTAGTACGACCTCGTGGCAGTGCCACTACCGTCGCTTACAAACGGAAATCGCAACGAAAAAGAATCAGCGTGCCGCCGACAATGTACGAACCCGCACGTTCCGCGCCTTTTGCGGACATCGGCTCCCGAGCGCGCACCGCTCCCCCACCGCAACGTCGAGCCTAGCCTCTCGCCGTGTCGCGCGCACGCTGCGCTGCGTGATGCGCGACGTGGAAGGTCAACGGGCACGATTTACGGCAAAATAGCCGGCCCGCTATTCTCTGCTGGCCATAGTTTCCCAAAACAGCGATTCGATGAACCTGCAAGCCAATTACGAACAGATTCCGCTCAAGGATTACG
>CAZDWH010000319.1:0-2251 GCA_964509025.1 uncultured Rhodanobacteraceae bacterium | reverse complement strand
TAGATCGGCCAGCGCGCGTCGTCCGCGCCCTGCGCGAGATGCGCGTCGAGATGCTTGCGCACCACGTCGAAGTAGCTGAAATCCCAATGCGGCTGTTTCGCGACGGTTTCGCGCAGGCGCCAGATCGTGTTGGCGATATCGCCGACCACTTCGATCTGCGGGAAGTACACAGTGTCGACTTCGGCGCTCGCATAGTTGACGTGGATGACGGTGCGGATACCACGGCGCATGAAGAACGGCGGCTTCTCGATCACATCGTGGCCGACGTTGATGATGCAGTCGGCGTGCTCGATTGCGCGATGCACGAAATCGCCGTCGCTGAGTGCGGCATTGCCGAGCCACAGCGGGTGCGTCTCGTCGAGCACGCCCTTGCCCATCTGTGTGGTGAAGAACGGGATGCCGCTGTGATCGACGAACTCGCGCAGCATGCGGCTCGAAGTCTTGCGGTTCGCCGCCGCGCCGATCATCAGGATCGGCCGCTTCGCGTGGATAATCGCCTCGGCGGCGTGACGCAGGGCTTTTTCGTCGGCGACCGGGCGGCGGTGATAGCTCGCGGGAATCAGGATCGCGTCGGTGTCGTCGTGCGCGATGTCTTCCGGCAGTTCGAGATGCGATGCGCCCGGCCGCTCTTCCTCGGCACGCCTGAACGCTTCGCGCACGCGCGCGGGGATGTTGTCGGCCGAGACGATCTGCCGCGTGTATTTGGTCAGCGGCTTCATCATGTCGACCACGTCGACGATCTGGAAATGTCCCTGCTTCGACACCTTGATCGGCTTCTGTCCGGTGATCATCAGCATCGGCATGCCGCCGAGCTGCGCGTACGCCGCAGCCGTGACGAAATTGGTCGCGCCAGGTCCGAGCGTTGCGAGGCACACCCCAGCCTTGCCGGTGAGGCGGCCATAGGTCGCAGCCATGAAGCCCGCGCCTTGTTCGTGGCGCGTCAGGATCAGCTTGATGCTCGACGTGCGCAGCGACTCGAGCAGATCGAGGTTCTCCTCGCCCGGAATCCCGAAGACGTATTGGACGTTCTCGGCTTCGAGTGCTTTCACGAACAGCTCGGAGGCTTTCATCGTGTCGCTCCTGCGAGGAGGGATGTGGATTGTCGGATGCGCGCGACGATGGCGTCAATCGTGCGTCAAAGTGATGCTAGTCGTCCTTGCGCAGAGGCAGTTCGCCATCGGTGAAGCGCGCGGTGAAGCGATCAATCGCACGGGCCTGTTCAGCGTTGCGTACGACATGGCCTGAGGCGCGGTCGAAGACGATCGCATAGCCGCGCTGCAGCGTTGCGAGCGGACTCACGGCGTGCAGCGCGCGTGCGAGCTCACGCAGTTCCGCCCCACGCGCGAGCATGCGCGCCGCGAGTACCGCATGCGCGCGTTGATGCAGGCGCTGCAGATGTTCGCGTCGCGCGGTGAGCCGCGCCTGCGGCTGTTGCGCGGCGAGTCGTGCGCGCAGATGTGCGAGGCGCTCGCTGCCCGTGCGCAGGCGCGCGCGCGGGTGCTGCGCACGCAGGCGCGCGTAGGCGTGGTCGAGATGCTGCGCGGCATTGCGCAGACGGCGCTGCATCAGCTGTTCGAGCACCGCGTGTTCGCGGCGCAACACATGCGCGATCGTGCGCGCATCGGGCACGAGCAACTCGGCCGCAGCCGAGGGCGTCGGCGCGCGCAGATCTGCGGCGAAATCGGCGATGGTGAAGTCGACTTCGTGACCGATCGCGCTGACGACGGGAATCGCGCTCGCACGAATCGCGCGCGCGACGCCTTCGTCGTTGAACGCCCACAAGTCTTCGAGCGAACCACCGCCACGCGTGAGCAGCAAAACATCATGCCGCCGCGCTTTCGATGCGGCGTCGAGCATCGCGACGATTGCCGGCGGCGCTTCGCGGCCCTGCACCGGCACGGACAACACCTCGACCTGCGCGAGCGGAAAGCGGCGCGCAAGTACGCTGAGCACGTCGCGTACCGCGGCGCCGCTCGCGGAAGTAATCACGCCGATATGCCGCGGCAGTTTCGGCAACGCGCGCCTCGATGCGGCATCGAACAGGCCTTCGGCGGCGAGACGCTTCTTCAACTCCTCGAACGCCCGCAGCAACGCGCCTTCGCCGCCTTCCTCGAGACTTTCGACGATCAGCTGGAATTCGCCACGTGCTTCGTACAGGCTCACGCGCACGCGCGCTCGCACGCGCATGCCGTCGGCCGGTTTGAAGCGCAGCCAGGTGCTGCGCGGCTTGAACATTGCGCAGCGGATCTGC
>CAZDWH010000318.1:0-2252 GCA_964509025.1 uncultured Rhodanobacteraceae bacterium | reverse complement strand
GCGTCGGTGCGGAAGAGCGCGGTCAGTCCGAGGCGATCGCGCGCAACCTGCTCGAGATGGCCGAACTCAAGGTGCCAATCGTCTGCACCGTGATCGGCGAAGGCGGCTCCGGCGGCGCGCTCGCGATCGGTGTCGGCGACGTGACCAATATGCTGCAGTATTCCACCTACTCGGTGATCTCGCCCGAGGGTTGCGCATCGATCCTGTGGAAGAGTGCCGACAAGGCGCGCGACGCTGCCGAAGCCTTGAGTCTCACCGCGCCTCGCCTGCTCGAACTCGGCCTCATCGACAAGGTGCTGCGCGAACCGCTCGGCGGCGCGCACCGCGATCCACGCAATATGGCGATCCGCCTTAAAGCGGTGCTGCTCGCACAGCTCGATGCGCTGCAAAAGATCGATGCGCCGGCGCTGCTGCTGCAGCGCTATGAGCGCTTGCGCAAATACGGGGCGTTGCGCGCGGCGTAACTTGGCTCTCGTCATTCCCGCGAAGGCGGGAATCTACGCTTTGCTTCGGCGACTATGCCGGAGGCTCAACGCTCGACGCTTTGCTAACCGAGTGAACTTGATCCTGCCTGCCCGACGCACGCACTCCCCGCCATGCATCATCCAAACCGCGCGTCGATGTCCCCGAACAAGGTACGAATCACCGGGTATTGCGGATACTTCTTGCGCAAAACCCTCGCACTGTCGCGGAATTGATCGGTAATCACATAGTCGTTGTGCGAGTTGTGAAACACCGGCTCGTTGACCGTCGAAGAGTAGACCGGTCCTTGCACCGCGGACAAACCTTGCAGGCACAGATCTGTCGCCCACAGATGCCAGCCTAGCGCGGGATCGATACGCAATTCGCAGTCGCGATGCATGACCACGGCGAATTCATCCAGTGAAACCACACGTTCTGAGCTGGGGTGACGGAAGCGCGCGCCGCGATCGATTACGCTGCCACTGCGCATGCTCTCATCCTGCGCATTGATCGCAACACCGGCAAAGCCGATCACCGACCTTGCCCGTTCTGCCGTCCCCATGGCGCTGATTCTGCGAGCGAGCTCGCTGCCGAACCCTTTCGGGAAATACACGTCCTGGTGGCAATACAGTATCCAGTCGCGCTCCGCCCGCGCCCTGCCCTGCTCGAAGGCTTCCGCTGCGCTGCGCGCACCTTTGCAACCGATGAGCTGCGCGCCGATCTCGCGCAAGCCGGGCGACCGCACGACGTTGGACGCGAATTGCAGGTCGTTGTTGACCGGCACGATGACCGACAACGACAGCGGTGGACGCTCCTGCTTCTCGATCTTTTCGCAATCGAAAATGTATTGATACGCCTGGAAGTTCGCCAGCGCGGTCTTTTCCGGCACACCAACAGCGGCGGCGGCAGCGACGATGCCATGCATGAATTGCGCGTTGGGGTGGGCCACCGCGTACTGGCCGGCAACGCGTGGCGCCCAGCCGGTGTCGAGCAGCAGCTTCACCAGCGAACTCCTGGTGAAAAAACGCAGATGCGTCTTGTCGAGCAGGCCCTGATCGTCGTAGTCGAGATCGCTTGCCACCAGCTTCTCGATCACTGACGCGTGCCCCATGTTCGGCACGCAACAGATCAGAACCGCATCCGGCGTGGTGATCTCGCGCAATTCGCTCAGGGTTTTTTCCGGAGTGGCCAAGTGCTCGAGCACATCGCCCATGACGACACAGTCGAACCCGTCACCGACCTCGTGCAGCGTCTGGCGATCCAGATGGATCAGATGCGTCTGGTCCAGTCGCGCCTTCGCGGCTTCCAGCGCCGTCTCGGAAACATCCACGCCATGCCACTGGGCGTCGGGAAATTCCTGCTTGTAGTGCCAGCCGAGCTGGCCGGCCGCACAGCCGAGCTCCAGCACCTTGCGTCGCTTCGGTATCTGCTCCAGCAGCTTGGTGTTGCATCCCTCGTAGTACGTCTTCATGAGCTATCGGACGTTCAAGCCGCCCTTGGCTGCCGCATCAATAGCCCGATCAACGAAGCGAGCCGATCGCGCATCTCGCGCCGGTCGACGATCAGATCGAGCGCGCCGTGCTCGACCAGGAACTCCGAACGCTGGAAACCTTCGGGCAGGGTCTCGCGCACGGTCTGCTCGATCACGCGCGGGCCGGCGAAGCCGATCAGCGCCTTGGGCTCGGCGATATTGATGTCGCCGAGCATGCCGAGACTCGCGGAGACGCCGCCAGTGGTCGGATCGGTCAGCACCGAGATATAGGGCACGCCGGCGCCGCGCAGGCGCGCGA
>CAZDWH010000317.1:0-2316 GCA_964509025.1 uncultured Rhodanobacteraceae bacterium | reverse complement strand
AGTTCTAATCTTCGCTCGACGAACTTGAAAAACTGGTCGCGCGCATGGAGCAAGGCGATATGAGCCTCGACGATTCGCTCAAGTCCTACGAGCGCGGCATCGCCCTGTATCGCAATTGCCAGAGCGCGCTGGAACAGGCGCAGTTGCGCGTGAAGCTGCTCTACGATCCGGCCTCGCCCGACGATGCGGAAGACTTCGATCCGCAGACTCCTTGATTCGCGTTGCCGCTGTGTCGTCCCCTGAATCTTCTTCGGCGTCGGGCAATGCTGCGGCGCCGCTCGCTTTGACGAGCTGGAGCACGCGCGCCGACGCGGCGCTCGCGCGCGTGTTGCCTGCGGCAAGCGATCCACCGCAGCCGCTGAGCCAGGCGATGCGCTATGCCGTACTCGGCGGCGGCAAGCGCCTGCGACCGGTGCTCGTGTACGCGGTCGGCAGCGCCTGCGGCGCGCCGCTTGAGCGACTCGATTCAACCGCGGCGGCGGTCGAGATCATCCACGCCTACTCGCTCGTGCACGACGATCTGCCCGCGATGGACGACGATGCGCTGCGTCGCGGTCAACCGACTTGCCATGTCGCGTTCGGCGAGGCGATGGCGATCCTCGCCGGCGATGCGCTACAGGCGCTCGCATTCGAGGTCCTCGCCGCCGATCCGCAGCTCGCGGCCGCGCCTACGTTGCACGTCGAAATGCTGCGCACGCTCGCCGCAGCCTGCGGCGCACACGGCATGGCCGGCGGTCAGGCATTCGACCTTGCGGCAGTCGGGCAGCGCCTGACCCCGGACGAACTCGAACGCATGCATGTGTACAAGACCGGAGCGCTGATCCGCGCTTCCGTACGCCTCGGCGCGCTCGCCGCGGGTTGTGGCGATGCGCAAACGCTTGCCGCACTCGAACGCTACGGCCACTGCATCGGCCTCGCCTTTCAGATCCGCGACGATATCCTCGACATCGTGGGAGACAGCGCGACGATCGGCAAGACCGCGGGCAAGGATGTCGCGGCGGACAAGCCGACCTATCCGGCGATCCTCGGCATGGCAGGGGCGAAGGCGCACTTGGCCGAACTCACCGCGGAAGCGCTTGCGGCGGTTGCGCCGCTCGGCGCGCGGTTTGCGGTTCTGGTCGATCTCGCGCGCTTCGTGGCCGAGCGCGCTTCCTGACGAAACCGCCCGCGGTTCGCGGGCGGTTTCATGCCATCGCCTGTTGAAGCCGGCCTATTTGACTAGGCGCAGCGCAAACGGATAACGGTACGCCACACCTTCGTTTGCCTTGATCCCGGCAATGATCGTCAGCACCAGCGCGCCGATCGCGACGACCCAGATCAGCAGCAGGCCGATCAACACGAATATCAGCAGGAAGCAAACAAACAACGCGATCGCGACCGTGATCTGGAAATTCAGCGCTTCCTTGCCCTGATCGTCGACGAACGGCATCGTGTCCTTCTTGATCAGCCAGATGATCAGCGGGCCGAGAATCGAGCCGAACGGGATGACGAATCCGGCCAGCGCTGACAGATGCGCGAACAGCGCCCACTGCTTTTCTTCGGCGCTTGGCGTGCCGGACGGCGCGGGCGGCGGGGTGACGACGTCATTCGGTGGAACGCTCATTTCGACTCCCTGGTTGTTGGATGCGCGCCTAGTGTTGCGTGAACGCGCACGCGCGGCAAGCGCCGGATGTCACTCTTGAAAAACAAGACCAAGGACCTAGGGCCGAAAAGCCGGCTCGCGCGTTCAAGCACCCGCCACGGTCATGCGCTCGACCAGGATCGATCCGCTCAGGATATGCGAGCGCGGATCGACGTCGGCACCGATCGCAGCGATGCCCGCGAACATCTCGCGCAGGTTCGAGGCAATGGTGATTTCCTCGACCGGATAGGCGATCGCGCCGTTCTCGACCCAGAAGCCATTGGCGCCGCGCGAATAATCGCCCGTGACGATCGATACGCCCTGCCCCATCACATCGGTCACGAGCAGGCCGGTGCCGAGCTTGCGCAGCATGGCGTCGAAGTCGTCCGCGCCGGTGCGCACGAGGAGATTGTGGATGCCGCCGGCATTGGCGGTCGACGCGAGGCCGAGCTTGCGCGCGGAATAGCTGCCGAGGACGTATCTCTCCAACATGCCTGCACGGACGAGCGCATTCTCGCGCGTCGCCACGCCTTCGGCGTCGAAATTGCCGGAAGCGTGCCCGCGCGGCAATTGCGGCCGCTCGGCGCTATCGACGAACGGCGGAACTATACTTTTCCCGGCCTGATCGACGAGAACGCTCCCCTTGGCGTACACAGGCCCGCCCGACCCCGCCCGGCCAAGCTTTGCGATCCACC
>CAZDWH010000316.1:0-2318 GCA_964509025.1 uncultured Rhodanobacteraceae bacterium | reverse complement strand
AGGGCGAGCGAAAGCATTTGCTTAGCTCGATTCCCGCTAGAAGCAAACGGGAATGACGAGCAGCGCGTCAGCCGCCCACTACCTTGGCGGCCTGATGAATCGCCGCGCGGATGCGCGGATACGTCCCGCAGCGACAGATATTGCCGCTCATCGCCGCATCGATATCGGCATCCGTCGGACTCGGATTCTGCTTGAGCAACGAGCACGCCGACATCAGCTGGCCACTCTGGCAATAGCCGCACTGCACGACATCGACGTCGGTCCACGCCGCGCGCAACGCATCGATCTGTGCGCCGCTGACGCCCTCGATCGTCGACACTTCCTTGTCGCCGACTGCGGCGAGCGGCGTGACGCAGGAACGCACCGCAACGCCATCGATATGCACCGTGCAGGCACCGCACAGCGCCTTGCCGCAACCGAATTTGGTGCCGACCAATTTCAGTTCGGCTCGCAGCACCCACAGCAGCGGCGCATCGGGCTCGGCTTGCACTTCGATGGTCTTGCCATTGAGCTTGAGCGTAGTCATGAAGGAATCCTCAGGCGAGTTTCAATGGCAGGCTACGCAGGCGCTGGCCCGTCGCCGCAAACACGGCATTCGCGACCGCCGGCGCGATGGGCGGCACTCCTGGCTCGCCCACTCCGCCAGGCGCATCACCACTCTTGATGATGTCGACTTCGATGACCGGGCACTCGCTCATGCGCAGCGGCGCATAGTCGTGAAAATTACTTTGCTGCACCTGGCCGTTCTCGAGCGTGATCTCGCCATGCAGCGCGGCGGAAAGGCCGAACACGATCGCGCCTTCCATCTGCTGGCGGATCAGGTTCGGATTCACGGCGAGGCCACAATCGATCACGCAAACGACGCGCTCGACGCGGATGCGCTTGTCTTCGGTAATCGCAACTTCCGCAACCTGCGCCACGGTGCTGCCGAAAGAATGGTGGATCGCCATGCCGCGCCCGCGCTTCACGCCATCCGCCGGCGGATTGAACGGCTGCGCCCAGCTCGACAACTCCGCCGCGCGCTTGAGGACGCGCAGATGCCGCGCATCGTCCGCGAGCAGGGTCGTGCGCAGCGCGACCGGATCGGCACTCAGCGACGCCGCACATTCGTCGACGAAGCTTTCGGTAAAGAATGCGTTCTGCGAATGATTGACCGAACGCCAGATGCCGGTCGGCACCGCGGTTTCGACCATCACATGTGCGACGCGCACATTGGGAAAAGTATACGCCGTATTCGACGCACCCTCGGTCGCGGGGTCCATGAAGCCCGGATTGCCCAAGCTCGACCCGGCCGAAGTCGCCTGCAGCGCGACCAGCTTGCCTTGCGCGTCGAAGCCCGCCTTGAAGCGCGACACGAAGGCCGGGCGATAGTAGTCATGCGCGATATCGTTCTCGCGCGACCAGATCAGCTGCACCGGTGCGCCGCCGGTTTCCCGCGCAAGCCACGCGGCTTGCACCACATTGTCGACGAAGAAACGCCGGCCGAAGCCGCCGCCAAGAAATCCGTTCCTGATTTCGACTTTGTCGTTGCCGATGCCAAGCGCCTTGGCCACGGCGTCGCGCGCGATGCCGGGACCCTGATGGCTGACCCACACCGTTGCCGCGCCGTCCTTGAACTGCGCTGTGCAGTTCATCGGCTCCATCGGAGCGTGCGCAATGAACGGCACGCGGTATTCGGCGCTGACTGTTTTTGCCGCGGACTGCATCGCACCGACTGCATCGCCATGCGCGAAATGCGCGCGGCCCGCGTCGTGATCGAGCGCGTTAGTGAGCTGATCGAAGATCGTCTTGCTCGACAGCGTCGCGCCGGCGCCGTGATCCCAATCGATCTTCACCTGCGCGAGCGCGCGCGTCGCATGCCAGGGCGTGTCGGCAATCACGGCGACGCCGCCCGGCGTCACACCCTGCCCACCTAGCCCACCTGCGATCGGATCGAGCGCGACGATTTTGCGTACGCCCGGCAGCTTTTCTGCCGTGCCCGCGTCGAACTTCGCCACCTTGCCGCCAACCGTCGGGCACATCGCGATGCTCGCGTAGAGCAATCCCGGCGGCGTCGCGTCGATGCCGAACGCGGCCGTGCCATGGATCTTCGCCGCATTGTCGAGCCGGCGCTGCGGCGTGCCGATCAATTTGAACTGCGCCGGATCCTTGAGCACAACTTTGTCCGGCAATGCCTGCTGCGCCGCGGCCGCGGCGAGTTCGCCATAGCTCGCACTCTTGCCGGAGGCATGCAGCACGCGCGAATTTTCCGCACGGCACTCGTTCGCCGGCACTTTCCATTGCGCCGCCGCAGCGGCGATCAGCATCGCGCGCGCGGA
>CAZDWH010000315.1:0-2379 GCA_964509025.1 uncultured Rhodanobacteraceae bacterium | reverse complement strand
TAGTCGGGCCTGAAAAATTCAAATTGCCGGAATGGACCCGACGACGACGCAATCTGGTGCAAACGTAAACGCACACCTCAGCCAGGTCTGCGGCGCACGAGTAAAGGTTGAGGCGTGACGTTGAGCTGGAAACGCGCCCACGCGAGCAAAAAGAATATAGGGACAAGGCCCAGGCGAACGATCGCGCGCAGCAGCCAGCGCAGGTTGTAGCCAGCCGCACACAGCACCGCATGCAGCGCGTCGCCGGTTTGCCCCTTGAGCCAACAGCGCTGCATACCATGGTCCTGCTTCACATGGCCTATGATCGGCTCGATTGCCTGCCGTCGCTTGAGCCAGCGCCGTTGCGTGCCGGTCAGGGTCTTATGTTTTCCACGATGAATCAGGTGTACTGATGATACCTCGGCATCTACACCACGAAATCCAAGATCAACCAGTACTGTCTTCGGCTGCGGCTGCTGCGGTACATCCTGCAACAGGATGTTCGTCTGTTCGAGCTGTTCGGCAAGCGTGTGGCCGTCGTAAGGGTTGCCCGGAAAGGCTCGCGCGCCGACAATCAAGCCTTGCTTCTCCGTGATCGCAAGACTTACTTTGACGCCGAATTCATACGGCTGCCGGGCCTTGCCCTTCGACAGGCACTCGACCTCCGGCGCATGCAGCGCGTAAAGCTTGTTCTTGTCCTTTGGACGCTGACGGCAGATCCGCCAAGCCCGCTCGAGCCACATGCGCAGCAGTGCCTGTCGTTCATCCGACGCGTCGGACAATTTGCGCTCAATGTCGCGCAGCAGACGACCGAGCACCGTGCGCTGACGCTTGAGCACGCGCCGCAGTCGCTTGAACTGCTTCGCGTGCGCATAGCCGCCGGCGCGGCGACGCAGCCGTTTGCCTTCGCGCTCATAGGTCTGCCTGAGCGCCAGCCCGGCGCGCTGTGCGAGCCGCACGAGTTTGCCTCGGGCCACCTCCAGCAGCCGACTGTCGGTAGGATACGCGACGGCCTTCTGCTGCACCGTCGTATCAACGATCACGCGCTCGAATTCGGCCGGCCTCACCGCCTTCATCTGCACGGCGGCCGCGATCGTCGTCGCCAACAACTCCTCGACACCGGCTTCGCCCAAGGCTTGCCGAAAGCGCACCAGGTTAGTCGGATCGCACGGTAGGCGCGGCTGAAAGTACTCCTCGCCGCAAAAAAATTGAAAGTAGACGCTCTCCGCCCAGCGTTCGCACACCGACTCATCACTCTCGTTGTACGCGTGCTTCAGATAGAGCAGCCCGACCATCAGTCGGATCGGCAGCCGGGGACGCCCGGCCGAGCTCACGCCCGCGCCAGCAAGCTTCGGCGCGACGCCAAATAGATCCAGCACCTCACTGGAGCGACCTTCACGAGCACGCCGCTCGAACAATGGCACTAGCGTCGCGTCGATCGACGCCCACGGCATGCGCATGGCAAGCACAGCGAGCGGATGATGAAGATCGATCATGGCGTCCAGGCGGCTGCGAAAGAAATCGGGCGTGCTCATCGGCGAGGTTCCAAACTCCCAGGAAACCATTCAGATCAATATTGCTTCTGGGAGTTCTGAAAAATACGATCTTCTGGCAACCCCTTGCCACGCTTGGCTTCGACTAATTCTGAGGGGCCGACTCAATACGATCTGCCGCCGGGGTGAGCTTCGGACCGATTCGCCAGTACTTCGTGCCGTCATGAGGCCCATAAGCACGTACCCGTAACGGTCCGTTTTAGTGGTCGTCCGATGCGACTGCGAGTCTGTTGGCCAGCTCCCGAATCTCGTCGCGCATCGCCAGCCATTCGAGCCAGCGCGCCGGAATGCCCGTCACACCATAGTGCGCACCGGCAATCTGTCCGCAGATGGCGGCGGTCGTGTCGGCGTCCTGTCCGAGATTGGCCGCACGCAGGATCGCTTCTTCGAAAGACGACGTCTGGGCGAAACACCAGAGCGCGGCTTCAAGACTGTCGATCACATAGCCCGAGCCGCAAATATCATCCTCGCTCTTGCGAAGATATGAACCGGCCGTGATAGCTTTCACGCTTGTGCTCACGTTTGCCGGAAGATCGTGACCGTTCAGGATTTCGTCCTTTGAAGCGCCTTCGAGCGCGCGGAGCAGCATCGCGCCGAACAGGCGTGTCGCGTCCACGCACTCCCGCGGGCCGTGCGTCAGTCGCGAGCTCAGACCGGATTTTTCGATCGCTGCAGCGCGATCTGCGTGAAAGAACATGGGAATCGGCGCGAGGCGCATCAGACAACCGTTGCCGGCCGAATGCGGATCTTCCGAGCCCGCGTAAACGTTTCCTGTGTCCTTGTATCGTTCGAGCGCATCGCTGACCGTGCCGCCGATGTCGAAGCACGTGCCGTTGCTGCTCAGATA
>CAZDWH010000314.1:0-2387 GCA_964509025.1 uncultured Rhodanobacteraceae bacterium | reverse complement strand
ACCAAAGAGAACACGCCCCAGCGCATGGCGCCTTTTGGGCATCCTGCCCAAAAGGAAGCGTCCGCTGCCTGTGTTGCGCGGATTGCACATCCCTGTGCAAGGCCGCGCAATCGGCGCGATCCTCGCGCCGCCGCTTCGCGCATCGCGGCCGCGGACGCCGCCATGCGAATGGGGACCCGGAATCAAGAGCAGCGCGCTCCTGCGCGCAGAAGCAAAAGCAGAAATGTATCCCAGCTTTGCTTGGGCGCGCAGGATGCGCGTCGCTGTTGAACCCCTTCGCATGGCGGCGGCAGCGGATGATCAGGCCCGTAGGGTCGGCGCGGGACCGCGCCGACTTCGCGGGGTACACGGACGTACCTTCCGCGAAGCCCAGCCGCTGACGCGGACTTTTCGGGCAGGAGCCCGAAAAGCGACATGCGCGGGGGCGTGTTCTTTTGGTTACTTTTCTTGCACGAGCAAGAAAAGTGACCCGGGCCGCTCTGCGGCACGGAAGCCTTTGCCTGAAAGTAACACGCTGGCCCGCAGGGCGAGCGGAAGCCTTTGCTCTGGTGGAAGCGGATCGCGCCGCCATCGCGGCGCGACCCAAAGGCGACGGTCAGCTGTAGCGCGTCTCGCGTGCGTCCTGACGATGATGGTCGGTCAGCTTTTCTTTGTGCTTGGAAACCTGGCGGTCGAGCTTGTCCGCGAGCACGTCGATCGCGGCATAGAGGTCGGCGCCGGTGGCGTCGGCGTGGATGGTCTTGTTGCGCGCGCAGCGCAGGGTCGCCTCGGCTTTCTGGAAGAGCTTTTCGACGGAGAGCACCACGTCGGCGTCATGCAGTTGGTCGAAACGGCGCACGATGCGGCCGAGCTTGGCCTCGGCATAGTCGCGCAGCGCGGGGGTGACGATGACCTGTTGTCCACTGACGGTGATCTGCATGGCGTTTTCCTCTGTATGGGTTGCTAAAAGTCCGCTTCAGCCCCGCGGACAAAACATCAGACTTGGCGTCTCGGTCGTTGGTTCCGTTTTCCTCCTGTTCGCTTGAGTGATGAGGATATGCGGACGGCTTATACCGCCGTCAGCACATGCGGCTGCGTTCGTTCGACGAGGGGATGTTCATGCCCTCGCGATACTTGGCTACCGTGCGTCTAGCAACTTCGATGCCGCGGCGGTTGAGCTCCTCCGCGAGCGCCTGATCGGACATGGGCTTGCGCGGGGTCTCCTCGTCGATGAGTTTCTTGATCATCGCCTGGATCGCCGTGGCCGACGCAGCGCCGCCGTCGATCGTCGAGACGCCGGACGAGAAGAAATACTTGAACTCGAACGTGCCGCGCGGCGTGTGCAGGTACTTGCGCGTGGTCATGCGCGACACGGTCGATTCGTGCATGCCGATCTGTTCGGCCACGTCGCGCAGCACGAGCGGGCGCATCGCTTCGGCGCCGAAATCGAGGAAGGCGGTCTGCGCGCGCACGATCGCGTTGGCAACCTTGAGCATGGTGTCGGCGCGCGTCGCCAGACTCTTGATCAGCCAGCGCGCTTCCTGCAACTGACCGCGCAGATACTGCGCATCACCGCGTTGCGCGCGGTTGACCAGATCGGAATAGTGGCGGTTGATTGCGAGGCGCGGCTGGCAATGCGGGCTCAGCGCGACGACCCAGCGCCCGTTCTGGCGCCGCGTGTACGCGTCCGGGGCGACGAACTCGGGCGTCGTTGCGCTGTATTGCGCGCCGGGCTTCGGATCGAGCGTGCGCACGAGCGCGATCGCGGTGTCGATGTCTTCGCTCGACGCATGCAGCAGCTTGCCGAGCTTGGCGCGATCGTTGCGCGCGAGCGTTTCGAGATGCGCGCTGACGATCTCGCGCGCGAGTTTCCAGCCTGGCGTATCGGGATCGAACGCATCCAGCTGCGCGCGCAGGCAATCGGCGAGATTGCGGCTCGCTACGCCGATCGGATCGAACTGCTGGATGCGGTGGCGCATCGCCTCGACTTCGTCGCAGGCGACCTGATGCAGGCCCGAGAGCGAACGCTGCAACGACTCGGAATCCTCGTGCAGATAGCCGTCGTCGTCGATCGCCTCGATGATCGTCGTGCCGATCGCGCGGTCGCGCGCCGACAGCGGCGTGAGGTTCAGCTGCCACAAAAGGTGGTCGCGCAAATCCTCGGGTTCGGGGTCCTGCGCCTGCAGGTCTTCGCCGTCGTCGGACTTGCGGCTGCTGCCGTATTCGCCGGGCAGGTCGTCGAAGTCGCCCGCGAGTTCGAAATCGTCGGCTTCGCGCGTATCGTCGTCGGACGAGGATTCCTTTGCTTCCCCTGATTCGGCAGGATCGGCGCCCGGATCGGACGCGTCTCCCGCGCCGTTTGCGAATTCCCCCCCTCCCAAGTCCTCCCCCCCCACTTCGGACACCCC
>CAZDWH010000313.1:0-2395 GCA_964509025.1 uncultured Rhodanobacteraceae bacterium | reverse complement strand
TCGATCGCCGCTTCGATAAGTTGGTGTTTTCGGCTTGTCATGTAACAATCGTTACATGTAACAATCGTTACAGTCAAGTTTTTGGAGTGTCGTATCGTGGCGCGGATCGAACTGCCGAATCTGCGATGATTCGGATTCACCGCAGGAGGCTAGTGTGAAGCGCACTGTCGAACAGCTGAGTTCCATCGCAACCTGCGTTGAAAGAATCTTCGCGCATACCGGAGCCGAGGTTCGCCTGGCCACGCCACTCGGTCTGGGCAAGCCCAACCTGCTGCTCAATGCGATTTACCGGCACGCAGCGGTCGACGCCTCGCGCCAGCTCGATATCTACACCGCGCTGTCGCTCGCGCGCCCGCGCGCGAAAAGCGATCTGGAACAGCGCTTTCTCGGGCCGTTTCTCGAGCGCCACTTCGGGGCGGACTATCCCGATCTCGATTATGTGAACGCGCAGCACAGGGGCACGCTGCCGCTGAACGTGCGCGTGCACGAGTTCTACATGCTTTCGGGTGCGATGCTCGGCGTCGGCGCGGCGCAGCGCGACTATGCGAGCATGAATTACACGCATGTCGCGCGCGATCTGGCGACATTCGGAATCAATGTCATCGTTGCGCTGATCGCCGCGCGCGAAGAGGCAGGACGCATCCGCTACAGCCTGGCCTGCAATCCCGACGTCACCGGCGAGTTGCTCGACCGCATGCAGGCGGCGGGCGCGCCGCGGCCCTATGTCGTCGGCGTCGTGCATGCGGATCTGCCGTTCGTCGGCAATGAAGCGGAGGTCGAAGCGGAGTTTTTCGACGCGCTGCTGTTCGACCAGGCCAATCGCCACACTCTGTTCGCGCTGCCGCGCGAGCCGGTCGATGTCGTCGAGTATGCGATCGGATTGCACGCGTCCACCCTGGTGCGCGACGGCGGCACTCTGCAGATCGGCATCGGTGCCTTGTCCGACGCACTCGTGCACGCCTTGCTGTTGCGTCAGCAGCGCAATGCGGATTACCGCGCTGCGCTCGCGGCGATCGGCGCGCGGATCGGTGAGGACAGTCTTGCGGCACGCATCGGCGGGCTCGACGCGTTCACGCGCGGCCTCTACGGCGCAAGCGAGATGGTGATGGACGGCTTTATGCACCTGGCCAAGGCCGGCATCCTGTCGCGCCGCGTCTACGACGATCTCGCGCTCGAACGCGCACTCGAAGACGGCTGCATCGAAGACACGCTGCATGCGCATGCTGCCGACACGCTGTGGAGTGCCGGCGCCTTGCCTGCGCGTGTGGACGATGCCGAACTTGCGCGCCTGATCCACCTGGGCCTGCTGCCCGAAGGCACCCAGCTGGCGAACACCGCATTGCAGTTGCCCGATCGCACGCTGCTGCCGCTCGACCTCGGCAGTGCCGAAGCGCGCATGCAATGGAACTGCGCGCTCGCCGGGCGCCGTTTGCGCAACGGGCGTTACCTGCGCGGTGCGTTCTATCTCGGTTCGAAGGTTTTCTACGACTGGCTGCGCGGCCTCGACGGCGAGGCGTTCGACGGCTTGTCGATGACGCGCGTCGCCGACATCAACCAGCTTTACGGCGGGCACGAGGCGCGCGACCGCGTGCAGCGCCGCGACGCGCGCTTCTTCAACACCTGCATGATGGCGACCGCGCTCGGCGCGGCGGTGTCCGATGCGCTCGAATCGGGCCAGGTCGTCAGCGGCGTCGGCGGCCAGTACAACTTCGTCGCGATGGCGCACGAACTCGATGGCGGCCGCTCGGTGCTGATGCTGCGCAGTACGCGCATGCACGCGGGCCGGCTCGAATCGAACATCCTGTGGAACTATGGGCACACGACGATTCCGCGTCACCTGCGCGACGTCTACGTGACGGAATACGGCATTGCCGACCTGCGCGGCAAGTCGGACGAGGACTGCGTCATCGCGATGCTGGCGATCGCCGATGCGCGTTTCCAGGAGCAGTTGGCGGATCAGGCCAAGGCCGCCGGCAAGCTGCGGTCCGGGTTCGAAATTCCCTCGGAATGGAGGAAAAATACCAAGAAAAAACTGCAGCTTGCGTTAAAAAATTCATCCGATTCCGCACTGTTCCCCGCGTTCCCGTTCGGCAGCGATTTCAGTGCCGAGGAGCTGGCCTTGCTGCCCGCGTTGAAGCGCCTGAAGACGGCGTCCGAAACCAGGGCGGGGTTGGCAAAAATGTTGCTACGCACCGTATGGGTGAAATCTCCGGCGGCAAATGTTGAATCGTTGCTTGCACGTCTGGACCTCGATCGGACGCGAGGCCTGCGCGAGTGGATCACCCGGCGCATGTTGCTGGCGGCACTGTCGAGGAACGACGGCTGAAGGCGAAGAGGGCGGCATGGCATCGATTGCGATGACTGCCCCGGAGCGAGGACGGTGCGATGAACAACG
>CAZDWH010000312.1:0-2429 GCA_964509025.1 uncultured Rhodanobacteraceae bacterium | reverse complement strand
GGGCGGGTTGCGGCGGCGCGCGGGGCCTCGACCTGTTTGCGGGGCGGGGCGCGTCGGGCATCGAGGGGCTGGCGCGCGGCGCGGCCGCGGTCGATTTCATCGAGCGCGATGGGCGCCTCGCACGCGATCTGCGCGATAACCTCGCGCGCCTGCGCCAGTCCGCGCGCGTGCGCGAGGGCGATGCGCTCGCCGCCCTGAATGGCGCACCTGAAAAGCCCTATGATCTGGTCTTTCTCGATCCCCCGTTCGATGCCAACCTCTGGGCCGATGCGAGCAGCGCCCTGGAAACACGTGGCTGGCTCGCGGCGAGTGCGTTGATTTACGTGGAATCGCCAGCGGATGCGATTTTCGAGCTGCCGCCGACGTGGCAGCTGCATCGCGAATCACGCGCGGGCGCCGTACGCTATGCGCTGTTTCGCCGATCCGCTAAGCTTCACCCCGGCTAGGAACCCATCAACTAATCCCGATGCCCACAACGACCATCACCGCCGAACGCGCGCGCATCGCCGTCTATCCCGGCACGTTCGATCCGATAACGAACGGGCACGTCGATCTTGCGCAGCGCGCATCGCCGTTGTTCGAGAAACTCGTGGTCGGTGTTGCCGAAAGCCCGAGCAAGGCGCCAGGCCTGGATCTGGATGAGCGCATCGCGCTCGCGCGCGAAGCGTTCAATGGCATCCCGAATATCGAGGTACGCGGCTTTTCCTCGCTGCTCGCGCATTTCGTCGAGGAAGTCGGCGCGGGCGTGATCCTGCGCGGACTGCGCGCGGTATCCGATTTCGAATACGAATTCCAGCTCGCCAGCATGAACCGGCATCTGATCCCGCGCGCGGAGACGCTGTTCCTGACGCCGGCGGAGCAGTACAGTTTCATCTCGTCCTCGCTGGTGCGCGAAATCGCGCGCCTCGGCGGCGACGTATCCGGTTTCGTGCATCCGGCCGTGCTGCGCGCATTGCGCAAGCGCTACGCCCAGTCGTGATCATCAAGCAACAGTCATCATCAAGGGAGTCATCATGAACAAGTATACTTTTCGCCTGATCATTGCCTCGCTCGCCGCGCTGCTGCTCAGCGCCTGCGGCCAGAGCGCAGAGGACAAGGAGAAGGCCGCCGAGGCCGCCGCGCAGCAGGCGAAGATCCTGGCCGAGCAGGCCGCGCTCGTGCTGCCGCGCGATGCGACCGACAAGGCGGCGTGGCAGAAATACCTCGTCGCACAGGTCACGCGCTTCATGCGCGAGAACCCCACGCTGGTGAAGACCAATCATCCGTACATGTACTACGTGCCGACCGGCGATGGCGCGGACCAGCAGAACTCGCGCAAGGACCAGCTCGAAAACGTGAAGACCACGGTCGGCCGCGGTGTGCTGCCGGGCAACCTCATGGCCTACGGCGGTCCGGATTCGAGCCTCACGGCCGATCTGATCGTCGAAGCGTTCAAGGAAGCAGGCGAGGGCACGCTCAAGGGCGTGGTCGTGCTGTTCGTCGGCGCCAAGGCGGATTTCGATCGCGTCAAGGAAGCGGTGGCCAAGAGCGGTGCTGACTATCATTACGCCGAGCTGCGCTAAGCGCCTTTTGCATCCGAAGCGGTAAGCACAAGACCGGGCGCGTTGGCGCGTCCGGTCGTTCACAAGAATGGCACTCAAGATTCTCGATACTTGCGTCAATTGCGACGTATGTGAGCCCGTCTGCCCGAACCAGGCCATCGCGCTGGGCGCGGTGATCTACGAGATCGCACCTGGTCGCTGCACCGAATGCGTCGGCCACTTCGATACCCCGCAATGCGTCGAGGTGTGTCCGGTCGAGTGCATCATCGTCGACCCGGCGAACGCGGAAACGCGTGAGCAGCTGCTCGACAAATATGCCGCGTTGACCGGACACGCCGCGGCTCCGGAAGCAAATTCATGACACTGCAGTCGCGCAAATCCGTTTCGTATACTTTTTTTGCGACGCTGCTCGCGCTGGCAGCATGTGCGCCCGTCGCGCAGAAACCCACCGTCGCAACGCCCGCAGCGCAAGCCGCGGGAAAACGACCGGGTTTGGCGGCAATCGCCAGTGCGCACACGCTCGCGACCGATGCCGGACACGAGATTCTTGCGCAGGGTGGCAACGCCTTCGACGCGGCGGTCGCGGTCGCGGCCGCGCTATCGGTGGTCGAGCCACAGAGTTCGGGTATCGGCGGTGGCGGCATGTTCCTGCTGCATCGCGCGCGCGACGGCAAGGACATCTTCGTCGACGCGCGCGAGACCGCGCCGGCGGCGGTAGACGCGCGGGACTACCTCAAGCCTGACGGCGAGCTCGACAAGGACCATGCGCTCAACGGCCCACTGTCGGCGGCGATTCCGGGCGAACCCGCGGGCTTGGTCTGGATCGCGCAGCATTACGGCAAGTTGCCGCTGGCCAAGTCGCTTGCGCCGGCGATTCGCATCGCGCGC
>CAZDWH010000311.1:0-2430 GCA_964509025.1 uncultured Rhodanobacteraceae bacterium | reverse complement strand
CGCTCGACGCGCACGAGACCGATGCGGAATACGTTCTCGGCCATTTCGCCGACCGAACGCACGCGGCGGTTGCCGAGGTGATCGATGTCGTCCACCGTGCCGCGGCCGTTGCGGATGTCGACCAGTACCTTGAGCACATCGAGGATGTCCGAGGTGTTGCCGTACTTCTCGACCAGCGACTTCGACTCGGCGTCGTTGCGCACGCCGAAATACTTGCTGTCGTACAGCACGCCGGTGCCGGTCGTCTCCTTGCGGCCGACGCGGCGGTTGAACTTCATGCGGCCGACGGCCGAGAGATCGTAGCGCTCGAACGTGAAGAACAGGTTGAAGAACAGGTTCTGCGCCGCTTCCTTGGTCGGCGGCTCGCCCGGGCGCATCATGCGATAGATTTCCACCAGCGCCTCGAGCGGCGTCTTGGTGTTGTCGATGCGCAGCGTGTTGGAGATGTACGGACCGCGATCGAGGTCGTTGACGAACAGCGTGCCGATCTTGTCGACGCCGGCCTTGCGGAAGTTCGCGAGATGCGCGAGATCGAGCTCGCTGTTGGCCGCGGCGAGCAGCTCGCCGGTCTTGGTGTCGACGATGTCGTGCGCAACGATGCGGCCGACCAGATATTCGTCCGGCACTTCGAGCGACTTGAGCTTGGCTTCCTGCAGCAGGCGCACGTGACGCGCGGTGATGCGCTTGCCCGCCTCGACGATGACCTTGTCGCCGGCCTTGAGGTCGAAGTTGAGCGTTTCGCCACGCAGACGCTCGGCCACGAGCTCGAGCTTGGCGCCTTCCTTCTTGTCCAGATGGAAGACGTTCTTCTCGAAGAAGATGTCGAGGATTTCCTCGTTGTTGTAGCCGAGCGCGCGCAGCAGCTGCGTCACCGGCAGCTTGCGGCGACGGTCGATACGCGTGAACAGCGCGTCCTTCGGATCGAACTCGAAGTCGAGCCACGAGCCACGGTATGGAATGATGCGCGCGGAATACAGCAGTTTGCCCGACGAATGCGTCTTGCCGCGATCGTGATCGAAGAACACGCCCGGCGAACGATGCAACTGCGACACGATCACACGCTCGGTGCCGTTGATGATGAAGGTGCCGGTGTCGGTCATGAGCGGCAGTTCGCCCATGTAGACTTCCTGCTCCTTGACGTACTTGATCGCCTTGTTCGACGCCGGCGATTCCTTGTCGTAGATCACCAGGCGCACGAGCACGCGCAGCGGCGCGCCGTAGCTCATGCCACGCGAACGGCACTCGCGCTCGTCGAACGCCGGCTCGCCGAGGCGATAGCTGACGTATTCGAGCGCGGCATTGCCGGAGTAGCTGACGATCGGGAACACCGATTTGAGCGCGGCGTGCAGGCCATGATCGCCGCGTTTGTTCTCGGCCTTGCCTTCCTGCAAGAACTCACGATACGAATCGGTCTGGATCGCGAGCAGCGGCGGCACGCCGAGCACCACGGGGCGCTTGCCGAAATCCTTGCGGATGCGCTTCTTTTCAGTGAAGGAATAGGTTGTCGTCATGGCAGGGCACCACCTTAGATGTCATGCGCCGGATCGAGGGAAATCCGGTGCGGGGAGGAAACTTCGATTAAAGCTGTGAGGCGTCAGACAGAAGACGGTGAGGAAAGCTGCGGACCGGCAGAGCATTGTTTCGATCTGGCCCGAAACTTTCGGCATCACCATCTTCTGTCTGGCGTCTCCTTGTGAACTTTCCGCGAAGCGCTGAACGCGTTCGCAACAACGACTAAAGCCCGGGGGCTTGCGCCCCCAGGCTCGTCGACACTTGGCATGCCAAGCGTCGCAAAGAACCGCTTACTTGACCTCGACGGTCGCGCCAGCGGCTTCGAGTTCCTTCTTGAACTTCGCGGTGTCGTCCTTGTTCACGCCTTCCTTGACGGTGGCGGGAGCGGACTCGACCAGATCCTTGGCTTCCTTCAGACCCAGGCCGGTGATCGCGCGGACAGCCTTGATCACTTCGACCTTCTTGTCGCCCGAGGCCTTCAGGACCACGGTGAACTCGGTCTTCTCTTCCGCCGGAGCGGCAGCCGCGCCCGCAGCCGGGCCAGCGGCCACGGCCACCGGAGCGGCCGCGGAAACGCCAAACTTTTCTTCGAAGGCCTTGACCAGGTCCATTACCTCGATGAGCGGCTTGGCAGCGATCGCGTCGAGAATTTGTTCATTGCTGAGAGACATGTGTATTTACTCCTGAAAATTTGTTCGAACAGCTAAAGATTGCCGTTGGCTTGTGCGGATCAAGCAGCCTGCTTCTGCTCGCCGACCTTGCCGAGCACGCGCGCGAGCTGCGACGCGGGTTCTGCGAGGACGCGCGCGAGCATGGTCGCGGGCTGCAACATGAGACCGGCAAGCATCGACAGGGCCTGTTCGCGGGTCGGCAGCGACGCGAGCTTCTCGACATGAGAGCCCGGGTACATCTGTCCAC
>CAZDWH010000310.1:0-2446 GCA_964509025.1 uncultured Rhodanobacteraceae bacterium | reverse complement strand
AACACGTCGGTCAGCACGAGCACGCCGTCGCCGTCGTCGAGCTTGCGCACGCGCGCCGCGGCGCTGGTCATTGCGAAATCGGTGTCGCTGCCGGGCGGGATGGAAAACGCGTCGACCCGAAGCGAGATGCGCCCGAGCAGATGGCGCGCGGTTTCGATCAGCGCGTCGCCCATCGCTTCGTGAGTCAGCAGCAGCACGCCGACCGCCATGTCACTCGAGCTCCCGATGAAACGTCATCACCTGTTCGCGTGCGGCGCGGAAGCGCTCGGCCAGTCGCTCGGCGAGATAGACCGAGCGATGGCGGCCGCCGGTGCAGCCGATGCAGATCGTCACGTAAGAGCGGTTGTCGGCCTCGAAGCGCGGCAGCCAGATTTCGAGAAAATCGCCGATCTGTTTGAGGAATTCGCCAACCTCGGGTTTCGCTTCGAGCCATTCACGCACGGCGGCGTCGCGCCCCGACAGCGGGCGCACGCGTGCATCCCAGTGCGGATTCGGCAGACAGCGCGCGTCGAACACGAAGTCCGCATCCGCCGGTACGCCGCGCTTGTACGCGAACGATTCGAACATCAGCGACAGCGGGCCGCCGGCCATGCCGAGTTCGGTCGCGATCAGGCGGCGCAGCTGGTGCACATTGAGTTCCGAGGTGTCGATCACGCGGTCGGCGATCGAGGCGACGGGTTTCAAGCGCTTGCGTTCGAGGGCGATCGCGTCGCTGAGCGAAAGACCGTCGGCGGACAGCGGGTGACGCCGGCGCGTGTCGGAATAGCGCTTGAACAGCACGCCGTCGCCGGCGTCGAGGAAGATCAGTTCGTGTTCGATGCCGTGGTTGGCCAACTCGGCGAGGATCGCGGGCACGCGCTGCAGATCCTCGCTGCGATTGCGCACGTCGATGCCGACGGCGAGGCGCGGATGCAGATCGCGTTGCCCTTCGGTCGCGGCGGCGACGAAATCAGGCATTAGCGCCGCCGGCAGGTTGTCGACGCAGTAGTAATCGAGGTCTTCGAGCGCGCGCAACGCGATGGTCTTGCCCGCACCGGACATGCCACTGATCACGACCAGGCGGTTGGTCGCAGCGTGCGCGCTTTCGCTCTTGGCGTCGGTCGTGGTCATACGCGCGCCATCACCAGGGGCTTTGCCGACGCATTTGATGCGCCTGCCGGTCGAGGAAGGTCTGCGCCGGATCGATGCCCTTGGTCTTGAGCACATGGTTGCGCACCGCGGCCTCGACCAGCACGGCGAGGTTGCGTCCGGCCGCGACCGGAATCGTGGTCTGCGGCACGCGCGTGTCGAGCACCTCGCGATAGCTGTTGTCGCCGTAGATGCGCTCGAGCCCCGCTTCCTCGCCGGCGGGTCGCGCACCGGTCGCGAGATGCACGATCAGGCGCAGGTATTTGGACGGCTTTACCGCCGTATGGCCGAACATCTCGCGCACGTTGAGAATGCCGAGTCCACGCACCTCGAGCAGATCCTGCAGGATTTCCGGACAGCTGCCGTCGATCACGTCGGGCGCGATCTGGGTGAATTCGGGCGCGTCGTCGGCGACGAGGCGATGGCCGCGCGTGATCAGTTCCAGCGCGAGCTCGCTCTTGCCCGAGCCGGATTCGCCGGTGATCAGCACGCCGATCGAATACACCTCCATCAGCACGCCGTGCAGGGTCACGCGCCGCGCGAGCACGCGCGCGAGGTGGTATTGCAGATAGGTGAGGATCTCGTGCCCGCGGCGCGGGCTGGCCCAGATCGGCGTGCCGCTCTCGTTGGCGGCGTCGCGCAGATCCTTCGGCACCTCCTGGTCCTTGCTCACGATCAGCGCGGTCGGCTGGAACGCGATGATCTTTTCGACCGTCTCCCAGCGTTCGCGCGGATCCAGCGTGTTGAGCCAGGCGAGTTCCTCGGTGCCGACGATTTGCAGCTTGTTCGGATAGATGATGTTGAGATAGCCAGCGAACGACGGGCGTCGCGCCTGGCGTTCGCCCGGGGCGATCGTGCGCTTCTCGCCGCGTTCGCCCGCGACCCAGCGCATTTCCAGACGCTTCTGCACCTTGTCGAACAGCTCGCGGGCGGTGATGCGTTCCATGACGGGCAATTCTGCCAGATTCGCGCGCTGCTTGGCGCTTGTGCCATTTGCTCGTCATTCCGGCGCAACCGGAATCCAATGTCTTTGCTTTTGTCGTCTTTCGAGCAAGGCTTCCACTCGCCTCCGGCGAGCGGGTAACTTTCTCTTGCTCGTGCAAGAGAAAGTCACCAAAGAGAACACGCCCCAGCGCATGGCGCCTTTTGGGCATCCTGCCCAAAAGGGAGCGTCCGCTGCCTGTGTTGCGCGGATTGCACGTCCGTGTGCAAGCCGCGCAATCGGCGCGGTCCATCGCGCCGCCGCTTCGCGCATCGCGGCCGCGGACGCCGCCATGCGATGGGGACCCCGGAATCAAAAGCAGCGCGCTCCTGCGCG
>CAZDWH010000309.1:1984-2477 GCA_964509025.1 uncultured Rhodanobacteraceae bacterium | reverse complement strand
AAACGGCAGGGACCACATTGGCCAGTCCCGCGAGCAACACCCAAATGCGCCCAACGTTCATGCCCTGCTCGGCTTCGGGCATTGCACAGCCGATCACGGCATCGTCGATGCGCGATTTGTCTACTTGTGGAACTGTGGATAATGTCGCATTGATCGCGAACGCGAGCATGTCGTCGGGGCGCGTATTGCGGAATACGCCGCGCGGGGCCTTGCCGACCGGAGTGCGTTGTGCGGCGACGATGTAGGCATCTTGGATTTGTTTGGTCATGGGAATTCTCCGTAGTCGTCGCGATCAGTTGCGCAGAGGTTTGCCGGTCTTCAGCGTGTGCAGGATGCGCTCCTGTGTCTTCGGCATCTGTGCCAGCGCGACGAAGTGTTTGCGTTCGAGGTCAAGCAAACAGGTTTCGTCGACCTGCGCGCCGCGTTCGATCTGGCCGCCGCAAAGCGTGTCGGCGATGCAGGCGCCGAACTCCCAGTCGTCGCCGGAGACGGA
>CAZDWH010000309.1:518-1974 GCA_964509025.1 uncultured Rhodanobacteraceae bacterium | reverse complement strand
GGCCCGCGACCTCCACATCGTGCGCGGAGACGAAGTTGCCGGCCTGCATATTGACCAGCGAGGCGCGGAACGTTGCCGCGCCGACGTCGCCAGCAATAGTGATCTGCCGGTTCTGCAGCGGCGGGCGATAACCGGTTTCGGCGAGTCCTCGCGCCACCGCCTTGGCGACGTACAGCAACTCATCGGCATGGAATACGACTACGTCGCTCGAACGCAGCAGGCCCATTTCCTTGGCTTCGAGCGCGCTCGCCGACACTTTGGCCATCGCGACGGTCTGGAACACCGACTTGAGCTGTGTGAATACATCGCCTTCGACCGCCGACAGCGCCGCGCGCAGGGCGAGCTCCTTGAGGCCGCCGCCCGCAGGCAACAGACCCACGCCCGCTTCGACCAGGCCGATATAGCTTTCGAGCGCCGCAACCGTTCGCGCGGAATGCATCTGGAATTCGCAGCCGCCGCCAAGGCACAGGCCACGCACTGCCGCGACCACCGGCACGAGCGCGAACTTGATGCGCATGCTGGTCTGCTGGAAGCGCGCGACGAAGGCATCGAACTCGTCGAGCTTGCCTGCCTGCAGCAGGCCCATCGCGCCGGACAGGTCGGCGCCGGCGCTGAATGGCTCGGAATCCTGCCAGATCACGAGGCCAGCGAAATTCTTCTCGGCCTCGTCGACGGCCTTGTTGACCGCATCGACTACGCCCGCGCTGATCGTGTGCATCTTGGTCTTGAACGAAAGCACCGCGATGCCGTCGCCGCCATGCCAGAGGCGCGCGTCGTCGGTTTCGAACACGGTCATGCCCTTGTCGACCTTGCTGCCGAGCACGGTCTGCGGAAACACCTGGCGCGTGTAGACCGGATCGCTCGAACGCGGCAGATATTTGTTCTCGCGCGGCGAGTACGAACCTTCAGCTGTGTGCACTCCCGTGCGCGAGGGATCGGCCGCCCACGCAGGCAGCGGCGCCTTGGCCATGGTCTTGCCCGCGGCGATGTCCTCGTTGATCCATTGCGCGATCTGCGCCCAGCCGGCGGCCTGCCAGGTCTCGAACGGACCAAGCTGCCAGCCGTAGCCCCAGCGCATCGCGAAATCGACATCGCGCGCGGTGGTGGCGATATCGGCGAGGAAGCAGGCGGCGTAGTGAAACAGATCGCGATGGATCGCCCAGAGGAACTGCGCCTGCGGATCACTCGAGGCGCGCAGCTTGGCGAATTTCTCGGCGGGATTCTTGATCTTGAGAATCGCGGCGACCTCGTCGCTGACCTGGCCCGTCTGCGCAACATAGGCGGCCTTCGCCGGGTCGAGCATCAGGATGTCCTTGCCGACCTTGCGGAAAAAACCCGCGCCGGTCTTCCGCCCAAGCGCACCTTTGGACCCTTGCCCGGCCCGCACGGGCCCCCCTTCTCCGTCACCACCGCCAAGACGCCGCAGGACCAAGCCCTGCGAGGTCTCAGGTGCTCG
>CAZDWH010000309.1:0-508 GCA_964509025.1 uncultured Rhodanobacteraceae bacterium | reverse complement strand
GGGCCGGTCTTCTTCCAAAGCGCACCTTTGGACACTAGCGCGGCGAGCACGGCCGGCGTCTTGAAGTAGCTGTGCCAGGGATCGTCCGCCAGCGTGTCGTCCATGGTCTTGATCACATGGCCCATCGTGTCGAGTCCGACGACGTCGGCAGTGCGATAGGTCGCGCTCTTCGGATGGCCGATCGCCGGACCGGTCAGCGCGTCGACCACGTCGTAGCCGAGCTTGAACTGGTCGGTGTGATGCATCGTCGCGAGCATCGAGAACACGCCGATGCGGTTGCCGATAAAGTTTGGCGTGTCGCGCGCGTAGACCACACCCTTGCCGAGCGTCGTGGTGAGGAACGCTTCGAGTCCGGACAGCACGGCCGGATCGGTTTTCGCGCAAGGAATCAACTCGACCAGGTGCATATAGCGCGGTGGGTTAAAGAAGTGCACGCCACAGAATCGCTCATGCAACTGCACGCTACGAACATCTGACAATCTATTGATACTCAAACCAGAAGTATTGC
>CAZDWH010000308.1:0-2483 GCA_964509025.1 uncultured Rhodanobacteraceae bacterium | reverse complement strand
GGCGCGGGACCGCGCCGACTTCGCGGGGTACATGGACGTACCTTCCGCGAAGCCCAGCCACTGTCGCGCACCCACAGCGCAGGATGCGCGGAGGGCGCCATGCGAGGGTGTGCTTTCTCTTGGTTACTTCTCTTTGCACAAGCAAAGAGAAGTAACTCGCTTGCCCGAAGGGCGAGCGAAAGCTGGTGCTCTAGATTGACAACGTCACGCCATCACGGCGCAACCAACTCGCCATATGAATCCGGCCGCCGATCGCGGAAGAACGGCCAGATATTGCGCACTTCGCGAATCTTGTCGAAGTCGAGTTCGGCGGTGACGAGCTCGCTCTTGTCGCGCGAGCCGGTCGCGAGGAACTGGCCGCGCGGATCGCAGAAATAACTCTGACCGTAGAACTCGCCGATATTCCACGGCGCCTCGGTGCCAACGCGATTGATCGCGCCGACGAAGTACGCATTCGCGACCGCATGCGCGGGTTGTTCAAGCTTCCACAGATACTCGGACAGACCTGCCACCGTCGCCGACGGATTGAACACAATCTCAGCGCCATTCAAGCCCAGCGCGCGTGCGCCTTCGGGGAAATGGCGGTCGTAGCAAATGTATACGCCAACCTTGCCATAGGCCGTATCGAACACCGGATAGCCGAGATTGCCGGGGCGGAAATAGTACTTCTCCCAGAATCCCGGCAGGCAATGCGGGATGTGATGCTTACGGTATTTGCCGAGGTATTTGCCGTCCGCGTCGATCACCGCAGCGGTGTTGTAGTAGACGCCCGGGCCGTCTTCCTCGTAGATCGGCACCACGATGACCATGCGGTAGCGCCGCGCCTGCTCCTGCATGAGCCTGACCGTCGGGCCATCGGGAATGCGCTCGACCGCCTCGTACCAGCGCGGATTCTGCTCGGCGCAGAAATAGGGCCCGGTGAAGATTTCCTGCATGCACAGCATCTGCACGCCTTCGCGCCCGGCCTGCTCGACGTAGCCGAGCGTCTTCTCGACATTGGCTTCGCGGATCGTCGTAATCGATTCGTCGGCGCCACAGGCCATCGAGGTCTGGATCAAACCGCATTTCACGAGACGAGGCATGAAGCGACTCCTCAGCGTTGGGCATGTACATCTTCGCACAGGTGCGCGCGTGGCGCGTACGTTGCGCCCGCATGCGCGAGACGGGAACTACTCGGGCGACGACGCTGCAGCGCGCGGCGCCACCTCGATCTTGTCGAGTTGGTCCTCGTAGTAGTTGCCCTCGCCCGCGAAAATCAGAAATTCCCTGGCCGCGCGATGTGCGCCGGCATCGACTTCGGCGTTGCGCAAGGTGTCCTCCGCCGCGCTCGTGAACAGCTTCTGCACGCCCTTGTGACCGGCATCGTGTTGCGCGCGCAGGCGCTGGAACAAGGCAGCTTGCTGCGCCGAATCGAACCGGCGTACCTGCGCCGCCGTTTGCGCGCGCAGCGCGGTCAACGCCGCGTCGCTCGATGCCGGCGGCGGATCGGGCCGTGTGAAATGCAGGCGTCCAATGCTGTCGCGGTACTCGCCTTCGCTCGCACTCCAGACGATGCGCTCGCCCTGCCGCAGAAGTGCCGCGTCGGGCGAACTCGCCTTGAAGCGCGTCGCGCGATTGATGTCGTCGAGCATCGACTCGGCGATATCGGCCCAGTCCTTGTTCGCCGCGCGCACCAGCTGCGGCAGCGTGTCGCTCCACCACGGCAGGGCCAGCAGCGGCGCCAGCGTCAGCGCCCACAGCAGCCAGCCGGACTGCCCGAACAACAGGGCAATGCCGATGCGGAACACGAACAGGCCCAGCGTCGCTGTGAGCAGCGCGATGATCAGGCCGCCCCAGTGAAACCCGCCGCGCGCATCGTCGACCATTTTCGCCGGCAGCGCTGCGTCCGGATGCTGCGGATCGTCGGCGAGCGGGACGCGCGCGTCCGCCTGCGTCCAACTTGCCAGCGCGATGTCGAGCGGAGATGCGTAATCCTCACGCAGCCCCGAGAGCGCCGTAGTCGGGGGCGGCGCGTTGCGGTCCCCCGAGTGGTTTGCGATGCGGGCCTGGCTGAGGGCCATCGCTTTGTCGATCTCGGCCGTGAAACGCCGCTCCACGTCCGGCTGGACCTCGAGCTTTGCGCGGCGGATGAAGGAATTGTTGCCGGTGACCATTTCGCTTTCGAGAGCGCCGTTGCGGAAGAGTTCGCGGTAGAGCAGGGTGTGGGCAACGTGGTTGTGAATCCCGGCGTCCTCCGGGCAAACCGGCGCTAGCCTTTATGATTGCATTCTGATCCCGGCGAAGACCTCGTTCTCATCGATCTGGTACGAGCTGTCGGTCGAGGCCAACGTCACGTGCGCCGACAGGTGGCGCACGCCGCATGAGAAGGATGCCTGCTTGTTGATGCGCCGCGTCAGGCTGAGCGTGGCGAGCCACTGCCGCGAGGCATCGCCGCTGCGCGGGCCGGTGCCGGTCGCCTCCACGTCGCTGTAGGTCACCTCGGC
>CAZDWH010000307.1:0-2488 GCA_964509025.1 uncultured Rhodanobacteraceae bacterium | reverse complement strand
AAAGTGGGCACGGCCCAGCCCGCGCGAAAGGCGGGGGTTCCTGCCGCTGACGCCAACCTCGGGCAAGGCCGCACGCGCGGCCTGCGCGTGGCCGGGCATCTCGACCGCGGGCACGATCGTGACGTAGCGCGCCTGCGCGTAGGCGACGATGTCGGGGATCTGTGCCTGCGTGTAATAGCCGCCATAGCGCGTCGGCTTGCTGCGCGCGTCGGTACCCGCGCGCCCGGCCGGGCGGCGCCACGCGCCGACGTCAGTGAGTTTCGGATAGCGCTTGATCTCGATGCGCCAGCCCTGATCGTCGGTCAGATGCCAATGCAGCACGTTGTATTTGTGCAGCGCCATCGTATCGATGAACTGCTTGATGAAGTCGACCGACTGCAGATGTCGCGCCGAGTCGAGCATGAGGCCGCGCCAGGCGAAGCGCGGGTGATCTTCGATGTGCAGATTCGGAATACGCGCGGGGCCGGAGGTCTTGCCATCGAGCGTGGCCAGTTGCCACAGTGTCGTCGCGGCATTGAAAAAGCCGTGGCCGGCGGAAAAGGTTTAGAGGCGGATGCCGTCGCTGGACACTTCCAGTCCGTACTCTTCCGCAGCGTTGAGGTTTCCCGGCGGTGGCTTGACGGACATCACATCGATGCCAGGATCCTTGCTGGGATCAGTGGCGGGTTTCGATGGATCTAGCGGTTCGATATTCAAATGGATGCCGCGCGTGCGCAGTACAGTGTCGCGCAGCCATTCGGCGGCGAAGATCAATCCGGGATCGCCTGCGACGTGTATGCGCAGTGCCATGCCGTCGCGCAGTTCAAAATAGCCAGGCTTGCGCTGCAGCGCATACGGCGCGGGGATCAAGGAAAGCGGGGGAGCGTCGGTGGTTGCCGATGCGGCGGGTGCTAGATCGGCCTTCGGTGCAATGGGGTTCGGAGCGCGGCAGCCGGCAAGGGCGATCGTCAGCGCGAATGCGATCGAGCAGAGAATCTTCATCGGGCGCGGAGCAATGAGCATGTAAAAACCTGCGATGTGAGAGCTTCCGATCATACCGACCAGCGGGAATCGGGCAAAAAAAAGCGGGCCAGGACTCCGCCAGGCCCGCAATCGGTTGGAGCACTCGATTTCGTTAGAACTTGAAATGCGCCGCGAAGTAGTACTGGCGGCCACTCTGGTAGATCGAACGCGGCTGATCCTTGTTCAAGGCGTAGTAGCGCAGCGTCGGGTTGTTGAGGTTCAGCGCATCGAAGGTGAAACTCCACATGTCGTTGAGCTTGTAACCGAGCGACGCCGCGAGATTGCCGACGCCAGCCTGGAAGAACGCCGTGGAGCGATCGAGGCCGCTGTAGAAATCCGAGCGGTGCGTCCACGACACGCGCGCGTTGAAGTGCTCGTCCTCGTAATAGCCGGACACGTTGTAGGTGTTCTTCGAGGTACCGACGAGCGGGCCGCCACCGGTCTCGCTGCCATCCGCATAGGTGTAGTTCGCGGCGACGCCGAAGTTGCCGAACAGCGGCTGCTCATAGGACAGTTCCACGCCCTTGACCGAACCCTTGCTGTTGACCGGCACGGTCAGTACGTACGGCGCGTCGAAACCTTGCGGATAGACCGAGCTGTAGGTCTTGAACGTGCGCGTCACATGGCCGAGACCGACGTAGTTGGTCAGGTCCATGTTGAACACGCTCGCCGAAAGGATCGAACGCGGCGCGAAATACCATTCGAGCGCGGCGTCGACATTGGTCGAGCGCACGGGCTTCAGGTCCGGGTTACTGCCGCTGCCCGAGCCGGTCGCGCCGGGTGCCGCCGGCGGGCTCAGCGAGATCGGGCCGGCGAGCGCGGAGTAGTCCGCACGCGTCATCGTCTTCGACGCTGCGAGACGCAGCGCGAGGTCGTCGCGCAAGTCGAACTTCAGGTTGGCGCTCGGCAGCACGTCGGTGTAGGTATTGTCGAACGTGGTCGGCTTGTACGGCCCGAACAACGACGTGGTGATCGCGCCCGGCGTGGTCGCATCGACCGCGACATTGGCGACGACGTGCTCTTCGGTGCGCGCGAGGCGCAAGCCGACATTGCCGCTCCAGCCCTGGCCGTCGAAATCCGCCTGCACATACGCCGACGGTGTCTTTTCCTTGAGCTCGTAGTCGGAGTTCCAGTCCGAACGCGGACCGGGCACGCGCGTAGTGAACTTGTTGTCGAACGCTGCGAGCTGACCCGGCGAGAAATACCACACGCCGCGCGGGAAGCCCGAGCCGAGGCCCGTGCCGTAGTCGGACGGATAGAACTGATAGCCACCGGCCGGGAAGTTGGACGGATTGAACGGCGAGATAGTCGGATCGGTGCAGAAATACTGTGCGCCCCAGTTGAACGCAGCGCCGCCCGGCGAACCGTCCGCGCACTTCGGGCCCTGGCCGATTACGTCGGCGGACTTGCGCGTGTGTTCCGCATAACGCGCGCCGAAACGCAGGTCGGACCAGGCGCCATTGCCGATCGTGTAGGTGCCGTCGGC
>CAZDWH010000306.1:0-2514 GCA_964509025.1 uncultured Rhodanobacteraceae bacterium | reverse complement strand
TTCGGGGCGAAGCTCGGCGACTCATCGAAACTGCCGGTCGAGATCGTGGTCGCGGTACCGCTGGCGCGGTCCAGAACGGCAATATGATACACGTTTCCCGCACCCTGGGACATGGCGATTTTCTTGCCGTCGTAGCTCACCGAGGGCTTGGCGTTCTGATCGCCCGAGAAGGTGATGCGACTGCCATCGCCGCCGCTGGCGGGAACCTCGTAAATCTGCGGTTTGCCCGAGCGGTCGGAGGTGAAAATGATGCTGTGGCCGTCGGGCGACCAGGTCGGCTCTGTGTCGATCGCGAAATGGTTCGTGATCTGGGTCAGCTTGCGGCTCGCCAGGTCGAGCACGTAGATATCCGGATTGACGCCCTTCGACAGCACCAGCGCCAGGCGCGCGCCATCCGGCGAAAACGCCGGCGCGCCATTGATGCCCTTGGCGGCGGAAACCACTTCGCGCGCACCGGTGGCGATGTCCTGCACATAGATCGCCGAATTGCCGCGCTCGAACGACACGTACGCGAGCTTGCGCCCGTCCGGCGACCAGGACGGCGACATCAGCGACTGGCGCGACGACACCACGGTCTGCGGACCAAAGCCGTCCGAGTCGGCGATCATCAGGTTGTAGGACATATTGCTGCCGCTGCCCTTGGCGGTGACATAGGCGATGCGCGTCCAGAACGCGCCGCGCACGCCGGTGATCTTTTCGTACACCGCGTCGGCGATCTGATGTGCGATGCCGCGCATCGCGCTGCGCTGGCCGCTGATCGATGCGCCTGTGATCAACGCCTTCTGATCGCCAACCGTGTACAACTCGTACTCGACGCGCACTTCGCCTGCGCCCGCGTCGATCACGCGGCCTACGGTGATGTAGTCCTGCTTTAGTAGACGCCAGGTGGGGAACTTGATATCGCTCGCGCGCGACGGGTACTCGACGATCTGATCTTTGGCCAGCGAGCGGAATTGGCCGCAGCGATTCAAGTCGGCGCGAATGAGATCGGCGACATCCGTCTCGGGCGGCGTACTCGAACCCTGGTAGGCGAACGGCACGGTCACGATCGGGATCGCCGAGGCGTTGCCGTTGACGATATCGAGCGTCAGGCCCTGCGCTGACACCTGCGTCGCGCACAACGCCACCACGAGCGCGGCAAGCCAATGAAAGATTCGCTGGGGCATGTCTTTATCCGTCGTATCTGAAAGTAAAAGTAATTTCGCGCTGAAATACGCTTTCGTAACCTTTATAGGGCAACGGTTGCGCCTTGGTGACAGCCTGCTCGATCGACGTGCGTGTGACCTGATCTGCATTGCACGGTGACACTGCCTTGGCCGACATCACCGTGCCGCCGGGCAACTGGATTACATGCACAGCGCAGCGCAGACCCGCTTGCACCGTATCCGGACGATTCCAATTATCAGTCACCACCTTGATGATCGCTGAACTGTATTCCGCGAGCAGGCCCGTATCGTTGCCGGCCATACCGGTTTTGGCCGTTTCAGCGACCGGCACATCCGGAGCGGGCGGCACCTTCTTCGGCTGCGACTGCTGCTTCTGCAGATCGTCGAGCTGCTGCATTTTCTCCTGCGCGAGCTTGAGCTTCTTTTCGTTCGCCGCGCGCTCCTTGCGGATGTCTTCGAGTTGCTTGGCGATCTCTTCCTTGCGCTGCTTTTCCTTCGCCTCAGCCTCTTCGCGCTTCTTCTCCTCTTCGAGCAGGATCTGCTGCTGCCGGTGCTTCTCCTCCTGCGCACGCTTGGCCTCCTCGGCCTTCTGCATGCCGGATTCGGCGATCTTCTCCTGCTCCCTGTTGTCGTTGCGCTGCACGGTCGGCGGCGGCTTGACCTCGGGCGGCTTCGGCGGCTCGGGCTTGGGCGGTTCCGGCGTCGGCGGCGGCGCGACCGGCTTGGGCGGCTCAGGCTTCGGCTTCGACACCGGCTGCGGGCGCGGCGCGGCGGCCGGCCCAACGATCGTTGCTTCGATCACCGGCCCGTGCAGCGCGACCGGGCGTGCGGGCTGGAAAAAGAACAGTCCGAGAAACAGCAACGCGAACACCGACAGATGCACTGTCAGCGAGTAGAAGAACGCGCGCGCTTTGTCGGTGAAGCTCTCCATCGTCGTCGATGGCACCTTATCGCTTGTCTGTCGGCTTGCCGTCGTTCGGCTGACTCATCAGCAGCAGCTTGGTCACGCCGGCCTGCTGCAGGCCTGGCAGAATCTGGTACACCTGTCCGTACAGCGCACGCTGATCGCCGCCGAGCAGCACCGGTACCTGCGGATCGGCCTTGACGAAGGCGCTGACCTTCTTCACCAGCGCATCGGCCTCGATCGACTCGCGCTGGCCGCTGCCGACGGTGAGATAGAACTTGCCGTCCTTGTCGACGCCGATCACGATCGGTTCCTTCTCGACCTGCACCGCCTTCGCGGTCGACTGCGGCAGCTTGATGTCGACGCCGAGATTGAGCAGCGGCGCCGTCACCATGAAGATGATCAGCAGCACCAGCATCACGTCGATGTACGGCACGACGTTGA
>CAZDWH010000305.1:0-2519 GCA_964509025.1 uncultured Rhodanobacteraceae bacterium | reverse complement strand
GCCGGCATCAACTGGGACAAGGTGATCTTCAAGGGCCTCGTGCTGCACGGCATCTACGGCCGGCGCATGTACGAGACCTGGTACAAGATGACGCAGATGCTGCTGACCGGCTTCCCGCTGCAGAAGGTGCTGACGCACCAGATCCACATCGACGACTTCCAGAAGGGATTTGATCTGATGGAAGCCGGGAACTGCGGCAAGGTCGTTTGCTCATGGAACTGACGCCAGATGCCAAGGAGCCGGCGCAGGCCGCGGCGTTGCCGGAACCGCCCGCACGAAGCTCGTGGTTCCGGCGCGAGGCAGTCAGCATTGGCGACGTTGCTGTGCAGATCTTTGCCGTTGTGCTCGGCATTCTGCTGGCGTTGAGCATCGACGACTGGAAGAAGGAACACGACAAGCACCTGCGCGTGGCCGCGGCACTGAAGTCGCTGCGTGGCGAGATCGAGACCAATCGCGCGGAATTGGCGAAGACGCTCAAGCTCATCAGCGAAGGCGATGCCGAGATGGCGCGCGAGGTCCCGTCCGCTGGCGCCGCTGCGCTGCCATGCAACGAATACAAATCCTGGCACGGCCTGCCTATCCCGCTACTGCTCGACACCTCGTACCAGGCTGCAATCGCGACGCAGGCCATGGCGCAAATGGAATTCACGCAAGCACAACAGGTTGCATTGGTGTACGCACGCCAGCGCCAGATTCAGGAGACCATTGCGACAACGATCGCCACACTGAGTCAGCGCCGTCCTGCACCGTTGGAAGAGTGCCGGCAAATGCTGGCGGGTGAACAGAAGCATCGCCTTGAAATCATCGATGCAGGCTACGCCGAATTCCTTAAGAATACGGCATCAGCGCCGCAACGTTGATTTAAGATTTTGTGCTGTTTGGTTGCTGATTCACCCACGGTTCCGTTTGGTTTTGGCAAATCGCATGCCGTGACTCGATTCTCCGCTACGTTTTGGCTATCCGCCCTGCTCGCCTGTGCGAACGGGCAAGCGCGCGCAGGCAACAGCGAGTACGAAGACGAGCCGGTGCTCTCCGCCGCAAGCCTGGCGTCGCCAGCGCTGCTGAGCGGCCCTGACTACAAGGTCGATGCGAAGGCCAAGGTCGGCGGCTATATGGCGCGCTTCTGGATGCAGACGCCGGACGGCCCGCTCAATGCCGACAGCGCGCAGCTGCTCGCGATTCGTGTCAGCGAAATCCCCGCGATGATCACGCTCGACAAGGCAAGTCGTAGCGAATCGTTCGCGCATGCGCTCGCGTCGCGCGGCAAGAAGACCGGCATGGCGATCGCGCACGTGTTCATGCATCCGATCGATTCGATCACCGGCATTCCGATGGGCGTCGGGCGCTATTTCAAGCATCAATGGGACGTATGGTCGGGCCGTGCGCAGAGCGCGAGCGATCGCTCCTCGCGCATCTTCGAGAACAAGGGCGACCCGTTCCGCGCGCCAGACGGGCCGATGGTCGCCGGGCGCAACGTGCCGAACGAACGCATCGATCCGCCCGACGACGCCTATGCTTCGGTCGACCCCAAGCCCGAGCCGAGAAGCCGCGCCTGGTACGCGCGCACCAGCAGCGAGATCGGGCGCGAGGGCAAGCGCTTCCTCAAATACAACCAGTCGCGCAACGAGATCGCCCGGCATCTGGGTATCGATCCGAATACGTCGAATCCATACATCCTCGAGCGTCTGGATTCGCTTGCCTGGGCCGCGGTCGGCGGCAATTTTTCCGCGGGCGAGGCGATCGGCGCGATCGCCGGGCCCGCCGCGGTCGTGATCAGCGACAGCCAGCTGATCGACACCTATGTGCTCGCGCACACGCCCGAAGAAATACGCGCGCGCAACGAGAAAAACCTGCAGAGCCTGTGCAGTGACGAATACACGATCCGCCAGTTCCTGCGCCGCGGCGGCTTCAACGACACGCTGCGCACGAACCTCACCAACCTGCTGCTCAAGATCGATCCGCGCAAAGGCTGCAACGAGCTGCTCGAACTCGCCGCGACGACCGGCAGCGAAGTCGAGGCGCGCTATCTGGTCGACGCGCTAGCATTGATCGCGCGCCACGGGCGCGCGCGCAACAGCAACCTCGTCGTGGTCGGCGCTGCGATCGCCTATGCGATGCCGAACGGCCACGTCGTGCTGCCGATGCCGGTCGACTATCTCGCCTGGACACGTGACATGGGCGAATTCTTCGCGCGCGACGAATTCACGCACACCGGCGACAAGCTAGTGCTCATCGGCGGCGAGGCCTCACCGCTCACGCGGCGCAAGCTTGCCTCGAATGGCTGGAGGGTCGTGACGCGCGCGCCGTACGATGGAGCGCCGAAATATCCCACGGGGGAGTTTGCTGTCGCGCGCTGACATTCGCGCCGTACCCCGCCGTCGTTCCGGGGCCGCCGCAGGCGGAACGGAATCCATTTTGATCTTGATGCCTTGGACAGCAAAGGCTTCCGAGCCGCTTCGCGGCCCGGGTAACTTTCTCTTGCTCGTGCAAGAGAAAGTCACCAAAGAGAACACGCCCCA
>CAZDWH010000304.1:0-2528 GCA_964509025.1 uncultured Rhodanobacteraceae bacterium | reverse complement strand
TTCGGCGAGACCGGCATTCCGGCTGCGATCGTCACGAAGTACCTGGCCGAGCACGGCATCATCGTCGAGAAGACCGGGCTGTATTCGTTCTTCATCATGTTCACGATCGGCATTACCAAGGGCCGCTGGAACTCGATGGTCACCGAACTCCAGCAGTTCAAGGACGACTACGACAACAACCAGCCGCTGTGGCGCGTGCTGCCCGAGTTCGTCTCGCATCACCCGATGTACGAGCGGGTCGGCCTGCGCGATCTGTGCCAGCAGATTCACAGCGTGTACCGTGCGAACGACATTGCGCGCCTGACGACCGAGATGTACCTGTCGAGCATGGAACCGGCCATGAAGCCGTCCGACGCGTTCGCGAAGCTCGCGCACCGCGAGATCGACCGCGTGCCTATCGACGAACTCGAAGGCCGCGTCACCTCGATCCTGTTGACGCCGTATCCGCCGGGCATTCCGCTGCTGATTCCGGGCGAGCGCTTCAACAAGACCATCGTCAACTATCTGCGTTTCGCGCGCGAGTTCAACGAACGCTTCCCGGGTTTCCACACGGACATCCACGGGCTTGTCGCCGAAACGATCAACGGGCGCGTCGAGTACTTCGTCGATTGCGTTCGCGCCTGACAATGCGGCGCGTGACGTCCCTGTTGAACGCAGGCAGCCCACGGCGCGCGTTGTGCGGGCTCGCCGTGGCGTCGGCGGCGACGGTCGGCGTGGTGCTCGGCGCGGTGTCTCCGGTGGCGCACGCCGAAGTCGCCGCCGCCGATCCGATCGACGCGTCGATGCGCGCGTGTCTGGCGCGCAGCGACATGTCGTCGGCAACGGGGCAAGTGCAGTGCATGGACAACGCGCGGATCGGCTGGAAGACCGCGTTGGACAACGCGTGGCAGCAGCTTCAGCCGAAGTTGCCGCCCGCGCTGCGCAAGCAGTGGGAAAAGAGCCAGGCTAGCTGGCAGGTTTCGCGCGATGCAGAGAAGCCATTGCTGGCGGCGGTGTTCGCGACGACGCACGGCTCGATGTACGAGATCGCCGAAGCCGACCTGCAACTGCAGCCGGTGCGCGACCGGGCGCTCGCGCTGCGTAGCGCGGTGGCGAAGGCGAGCGCCGGCGGCGATCCGCCGCGCCGTCCGCGTGCCTGCGGCGCGGACGCGCAATGCGAACATGCGATGTTCGATCTGAACCGCTACTACCGCCGCTTGCAGTCGAAGATGCCGGCGCACGCGCGTCCGACGCTGGCGCGCGCCCAGAAGGCATGGACCGCGTATCTCGACGCCACCACGCCGGTGGTCGACGAGCGCGGCCGCATCGATATCATCGGCGCGCGGGTGGCGACGCTCAAGCGTCTGTCGGAAACGGTCGGCAACAGTTGAGCGCGCGCGGCGCGTGTCGGACCTGGCGCGGTCAACTGAGGAGGTAGCCTGGTGCTTCCGTTGTGCTCGGTAGCGCCGCCGGTTCTCCGAGCAGATCGCGCATGGCGTCCTCGATCACGACGGACATGGTGTTGAGTGCGAGGTCGTTCTCGTCGGTGCCGAAAGGCTCTTCGATCTGCGATGCGATGGCTTCGTGCGCCATGAAGGTGTAGGCGACGAACACGGCAAAGACTGGCGTGAAGATGCCGATACTGTCCACCAGGCCGAACGGCAGGGACGCGCAGAAGAAGTACACCGTGCGGTGAATCATCACCGAGTAAGCGAACGGCAGCGGCGTCGAGGCGATGCGCTCGCATCCGCCAATCACATCAGAGATTCCATTCAGATTCCGATCGAAGGCGAGGACCGCCATTGAATCGATTGCGCCTGCCTGCGCGTGACGATGCATCCATTCACCGAGGTAGAGCATCAAGGTTGCCGGTTTGTACCGCGACGCTATGACGCGCTCGAAAAGCGCTGGCGGCAGGCGCGCGGCGAGGTCTTCGCGCGGATCGCTGCTGCGTAGTTGATGGCGCAGTGCGTGGGGCAGGGCGCCGAGTGCCGCGAGAAAGTCCCTGATGTCTTCTTTCGGTAACGGCCGGGTTGGCAGCGTGAGTGCCTGGCGGGTGAGCGAGCGCGACTCGTTCAGCAGGTGTCCCCAGAGTTTGCGCGCTTCCCACCAGCGGTCGTAACTGGCGTTGTTCCGGAAGCCGAGAAATACCGCGAGGGCGATGCCGATCAGGGAGAAGGGCGCGGTGGTGTTGAGGTTCAGCGAAACCGGCAGCAGGTGGTCGTGGGCCGCCACGGCGACGATCGCGATGCAGAAAACCAGGAAGAGGCGCGGGAGTAATTGCGGGAGAACGGAGCCTCGCCAGGCTAGCAGCATGCGGAACCAGTGGAGGTGCGGGCGGATGATCATTTGGGGTTCTTTTTTGCCTACGGCGATGGGGTTTCTATTATCGCTTTTTTGTGTTTTTGTGTTTTTGGGTTGTTTGCCTTTGGTGTTGGCCTTTCCTTGATTTCACGGTGGTCTATTAGCGTTGCCCCTGTGCGGGGCGGCACTCACTTTCTTTGCATGCCCTCCATGTCAGGCTAGTTGTCGCCTCACCAGAACCGATT
>CAZDWH010000303.1:0-2564 GCA_964509025.1 uncultured Rhodanobacteraceae bacterium | reverse complement strand
AAGCGTGACTTTGGCGAGGTCGAGCATCTGCAAGTCTCGCTCAAAGGCCCGGCGAACTTCGTCACCGCAGCAGACCGGCGCGCCGAAGAGATCCTGCGCGCCGAACTATCCAAGGCGCGACCGACCTACGGATTTCTCGGCGAAGAGGGCGGCCGCCACGAGGGCAGCGACAAAGCGAATATGTGGGTGGTCGATCCGCTCGACGGCACCACTAATTTCCTGCACGGAATTCCGCATTTCGCGATTTCGATCGGGCTTGAGCGCGAGGGCGCCATCGTCGCGGGCGTGATCTACAATCCGGCAAACGACGAACTCTATACCGCCGAGCGCGGCAAGGGCGCGTTCCTCAACGACAAGCGGCTGCGGGTCGCGGCGCGCAAGCAGATGAACGAAGCGGTCATAGCTTGCGGGTTGCCGCATTACGGCCGCGGCGATCTCGTGCTTGGCGCTAGCGAGCTTGAGGCGGTGCGGGACAAAGTCGCGGGCCTGCGGCGGTTCGGAGCGGCGGCGCTCGATCTCGCATTCATCGCGGCGGGACGATTCGACGGCTATTGGGAGCGGGATGTATCGCCTTGGGACATGGCGGCGGGCATCGTGCTCGTGCGCGAAGCCGGCGGGTTCGTCACCGATGTCGACGGCGGCCAGGCAATGTTTACGAAGGGTCATATTGTCGCCGGAAATGAGACGATGCATAGCCAATTGCGGGCTATGCTTAAGTCCGCAGGTGAATCGGCAGCCTGAATCGTGTAGAGTTTCGAAGGGATTAGTGCTGGGTTTGTTTGTCAAGCCAATGCCATATTGAGACACCAAAATCGATGCTGCAAAGATTGGCCATGACGCAAGACGTCGATCCGTTCAAGCTTTCGTCGCCCCGGATCTTTCTGGTGCGAATGGCGATCTTCCTGATCCTGTTCGCGCTGATCGTCGTCGTCATCCATCAGCAGATCTGGGTGGCGTTCCTGGCCAATCCGTCGCTCAACGCGTTGATCATCGGCGTGCTGATCATCGGAATCCTGTTGGCCTTCCGACAGGTGATCCGGCTGTTTCCGGAGGTGGCTTGGGTCAACGGATTCCGCATGGCGGATCCCGGCATCACGGTCGAGCGTCCGCCGGTGCTACTCGCGCCGATGGCGGCGATCATGGGCGATCGCATCGGTCGCATGGCGATGTCGTCGCACACGATGCGGGGCATTCTCGACTCGATCGCGCTGCGGCTTGACGAAGCGCGCGACATGTCGCGCTACATGACCGGACTGCTGATCTTCCTCGGGCTGCTAGGCACGTTTTGGGGATTGATCGATACCGTCGGTTCGGTCGGCAATGTCATCGGCAGCCTGCGCGTGGGTGGTGACGCAAGCGCGGTGTTCGATGCGCTCAAGGAAGGTCTCGCGGCGCCGCTGGCCGGCATGGGAATTTCGTTTTCCTCGTCCTTGTTCGGATTGGCGGGTTCGCTGGTGCTCGGCTTCCTCGATCTGCAGACGAGTCAGGCGCAGAACCGTTTCCATACCGATCTGGAAGACTGGCTCGCGACCACGGTACGGGAATTCGGCGGCGAGACTGGTCAAGTTGCGTCAGCTTCACCAGGGCCGAATTATTCCGCCGAGATCAAAGTCGCCATCGAACGCCTGCGCGAGGCCATTACGGAGAGCGGGTCGAGCAAGGCGACCAACGCCATGGCGAACCTCGCCGAAGCCATTCAAGGGCTGGTCCAACACATGCGTACGGAACAGCAGATGATCCGCGACTGGGCCGAGTCGCAAGCCGATCAAAATCGCGAAGTTCGTCGCTTGCTCGAACATCTGGCGCACGAAAACGTGGATATAGCGAATCGATCGTAAGCAGTCGGAGTAGGTCGTCATGGCTCTTTCCCGCGCACGCCGCGAACGCAGTATCGATTACTGGCCGGGCTTCGTTGATGCACTCTCGACCCTGATCCTCGGCATCATCTTCATGCTCACGGTCTTCGTGATCGTGCAATTTTACCTGTCGCAGGAATTGACCAGCAAAGACACGACTTTGCAGCGGCTGACCGCGCGCATCGCGCAGCTCACAGATATCCTGTCGCTCGAACAAGCCGGAAAATTGACGCTGGAAGAGCAGATGGTGCAGTTGCGCGCCTCTCTTGCCGCCACGCAAGGTGAGCGCGACCGCTACAAGGGTCTCTACGACGAACTCGGCAGTGGATCGGCGACCGCGCAGGGCAAGGTGACGGAACTGGCCGGGCAGCTCGACCAGGAGAAGCAGCTTTCTCTGCGCCAGCAGGCGCAAATCGAAGTGCTCAATCAGCAGCTCCTGGCATTGCGGCGTCAGCTCACCGCGATCGAACAGGCGCTCGAAGCGTCGGAAGCGCGCGACAAGGAATCGCAGGGGCGCATCCTCGATCTCGGCGCACGGCTCAATCTCGCGCTGGCACAACGCGTGCAGGAGCTCACGCGCTACCGGTCGGATTTCTTCGGACGCCTCAGCGCCATTGTCGGGAACCGCCCGGATATCCGCGTGGTCGGGGATCGCTTCGTGTTCCAATCGGAATTGTTCTTTGACGCCGGACAGGCCGTGCTCAAGCC
>CAZDWH010000302.1:0-2574 GCA_964509025.1 uncultured Rhodanobacteraceae bacterium | reverse complement strand
GACCAGCGCGAACTGCCGTTCAAGGAAACGTTTGTCGAATGCCGCAATGCGCAGGACGTGACCGTGGCAATCCGCGACCTCGTCGTGCGTGGCGCGCCGGCGATCGGCATCGCCGCGGCCTGGGGCGTGGTGCTGCAGGCCGGGTTGCTCGAGAACGCGGGCGAAGCGATCAGCGCGAACTCGCTCGACAACGCAATAAACGGCCTCAATGCGGCGCGGCCGACCGCCGTCAATCTCGCCTGGGCGCTCGCGCGGATGCGCGCGGTGCTGGCGCGCCTGGCGCCGCGCGACGATGCGCTCGCGCTGCTCACGCGCGAGGCGCAGGCGATACAGGACGAGGATCTAGCAGCGAATCGCCACATGGGCCAGCTTGGCGCCGGTTTGATCGGGCAGGGCAGCGGCGTGCTCACGCATTGCAACACTGGCTCGCTCGCGACCGCGGGTTTCGGCACCGCGCTCGGCGTGATCCGTGCGGGCTATGCGAATGGAAAAATTGCACAAGTATACGCAGGCGAGACGCGGCCCTGGCTGCAGGGCGCGCGCCTGACCATGTGGGAACTCGTACGCGACCGGATTCCGGCCAAACTCATCGCTGATTCCGCCGCGTCGCATCTGATGAAATCGGGCGCGGTGCAGTGGGTGATCGTCGGTGCGGACCGCATCGCCGCGAACGGCGACACGGCGAACAAGATCGGGACGTATCAGCTTGCGATCGCGGCGAAGCGGCACGGTGCGAAATTCATGGTCGTGGCGCCTTGGTCGACCGTCGATATGGCGACCGAGAAGGGCGATGATATCCATATCGAGCTGCGCGATCCGACCGAGCTGCTCGGCGTTGCGGGCAAGCGGACCGTGGTCGACGGTGCGGACGCGTGGAATCCGGTGTTCGACGTGACGCCGGCGGAATTGATCGACTACATCGTGACCGAGCGTGGTGTGATCGCGCAGCCGGATCGCGCGCTGATGCAGCAGCTCGCGACGCAAGGCTGATGCGCAGCTTTTGGCTCTTTGGCATTGGCGGTGTAATCGGCTTCATCGTCGATACTGGGGTGCTGATCGCGCTCGTGACGGGATTACACGAGGATCGCTTCAGCGCGAAGATCATTTCGTTCCTGTGCGCGGCGACCGCAACCTGGGTATTCAACCGTAACTACACCTTCCGTGGCCGACGCCGGCACACCTTGCTCGGCGAGTGGATGCGCTACCTATTCGCCATGAGCGGCGGGTTCGCGTGCAATTACGCCGCCTACAGCTCGCTCGTGCTCGCTTTCAATTTCGACAAACAGTGGCTGGTCCTGCCGCAGATTGCCGGTTCGGTTGCCGGTCTCGGCGTCAATTATCTTGCCTCGCGTTACTGGATTTACCGCAAGGGCCATCCGTCGAAATCGCCCGCCACCGAAGCGGCAGACACGCACAATTAGTGCTTTGCGCGCCGCAGCATTTTTACTTCGAAAAACTCCTGTGTAAGTCAAGGGAAAATCTCGTTTTTTTTGCCCGGAATTCACGGCAGAAAAACGTCCCTTTGTGATAAAATTATGACCGTCCTCGCGAGCTGATTTTTCCGCCGCGCGCACGCCTTCACCTCGCATTGAATCAGGGAAAAATTCCACGATGGCTGAGCTGGCCAAAGAAGTCATTCGCGTCAATATCGAAGACGAAATGCGGCAGAGTTACCTCGATTACGCGATGAGCGTGATCGTCGGCCGCGCCCTGCCGGATGTGCGCGATGGATTGAAGCCGGTACACCGCCGCACCCTGTTCGGCATGTACGAAGCGAACAATGTCTGGAATCGCGCCTACGTGAAGTGCGCGCGCATCGTCGGCGACGTGATGGGTAAATACCATCCGCACGGCGACTCCTCGATTTACGATGCGCTGGTGCGTATGGCGCAGGATTTTTCGCTGCGCTATCCGCTGGTCGACGGGCAGGGCAACTTCGGCTCGGTCGACGGCGACAACGCCGCGGCGATGCGCTACACCGAGTGCCGTCTGGCGAAGCTCGCCGGCGAGCTGATGGCCGACATCGACAAGGAGACCATCGACTTCATCCCGAACTACGACGGCAAGGAGCAGGAGCCGACCGTGCTGCCGGCGCGGCTGCCGAACCTGCTCGTCAACGGCTCGTCGGGCATCGCGGTCGGGATGGCGACCAACATCCCGCCGCACAACCTCGCCGAGATCGTCACCGCGTGCCTCGTGCTGCTCGAGAAGCCGGCGACGTCGGTCGACGAGCTGATCGAGCTGGTGCCGGCGCCTGACTTTCCGACGGCCGGCATCATCTACGGCACCGAGGGGATCAAGGAAGGTTATCGCACCGGGCGCGGGCGCATCGTGATCCGCGCGCGGACCCACGTCGAGGACCTCGACAAGGGCAGCCGCCAGGCGATCATCGTCGACGAGCTGCCCTACCAGGTCAACAAGGCGGCGCTGCTGATGAAGATCGGCGAGCTCGTGCGCGACAAGCGTCTCGACGGCCTCGCGGAGCTGCGCGACGATTCGGACAAGTCCGGGATGCCCGTGGTGATCGAGATGAAGCGCGGCGAGGTCCCCGAGATCGTCCTCAACAATCTCCAA
>CAZDWH010000301.1:0-2593 GCA_964509025.1 uncultured Rhodanobacteraceae bacterium | reverse complement strand
CTCACCTGCGATCCGATCGGCGGCCTCGTGCAGATTCCGTGCATCGAGCGCAACGCGATGGGTTCGGTCAAGGCGATCAACGCACAGCGCATGGCGATGCGCGGCGACGGCAAGCACCGCGTCAGCCTCGACAAGGTGATCAAGACCATGCGCGACACCGGCCGCGACATGCAGGACAAGTACAAGGAAACTTCGCGCGGCGGCCTGGCCGTCAACGTGATCGAGTGCTAGCCCTAGCGTAGGGTGGCAATGTCGATCACGAAGCGGTAGCGCACATCGCTCCTGAGCATGCGCTCCCACGCCGCATTGATCTGATCGATCCCGATCACCTCGACATCGGCCGCGATGCCATGCGCGGCACAGAAGTCGAGCATCTCCTGCGTCTCAGCTATGCCGCCGATGCCAGAGCCCGCAAGACGCCGGCGATTGCGGATCAGTGCGCCGGCAGCGACCGGCGTCGGATCGGTCGGGATGCCGACGACGACCATCGTGCCGTTGCGCCGCAGCAGGCCGAGGTAAGTGTTGTAGTCATGCGGCGCGGAAATCGTGTTGAGGATGAAATCGAAGCGGTTGGCATTCGCCTTGAGCGCACCGCCTTCGCTCGTCGCGACGAAATCGTGTGCGCCGAGCTTGAGCGCATCCTCGCGCTTACTCGCGGAATGACTCAGCACCGTGACCCTGGCGCCGAACGCGCGCGCGAACTTCACGCCCATATGCCCGAGTCCGCCGAGCCCGACGATCGCGACTTCGTCGCCGGCCTTCACGTTCCAGTGGCGCAGCGGCGAATAGGTCGTGATGCCTGCGCAAAGCAGGGGTGCGACGCGTTCGAGCGGCAGGCTGGCAGGAATTCGCAGCACGTAGTTCTCGTCGACCGGGATGCGCGTCGAATAACCGCCATAGGTCGGGCGCGCGCGATCGAGCTTGAGGTGATCGGCTTCGCGTTCATAGCTGTTGTAGGTTTCGCTCATGCCGTATTCGCAATATTGCTCGTCGCCGGCGCGGCAGGCAGAGCAGCTGCGGCAGGAATCGACGAACACGCCGACGCCGACCACATCGCCGGTTTTCCACTTCTCCACTTTTGCGCCGACGCGTGCGACCGTGCCGACGATTTCATGACCCGGCACCATCGGGAAGATCGAGCCCCTCCATTCGCCGCGCGCCTGGTGCACGTCCGAGTGGCAGACGCCGCAGTAGGCGATGTCGATCAGCACCTCGTGCGGACCCGGTTCGCGGCGTTCGATCGACCAAGGGGCGAGGGCGCTTGTGGCGCTTGCGGCGGCGTAGGCGGGAGTGGGAAGCATGCTGACCTCGGAGTGCGATCGGAGTCGTGAGTCTTGCGCCCTACGCCGCGCGATTCAAGCTGTCTGCATCAAACGTCCGGACCGATTTCCTTCGGCAGTGCGCTCAATTCTACTTGGACCGCATTCAACGCCGCATCGTAGGGCAGGTGGATGGCACCCTTGGCATCGGTCGAGTAGCGTTTGTCGCCGTCAGGTGCGTGTACGACGAGAGTCTGTGCCGCGCCCGGCTCGAAATCGATTTCGAGTCCCTTGGCCTTCGGCCCGAGCATGCGCGCGAGCATGCCCTGACTCGCAATCACGCGCTGAAAGGCCGGCACGCTCGCGGTCAGTTCTGCGTAGGTCAGATGGGTGGCTTTCGGCAGACGCCCGCTAATGCTCACGCCGGCCTGAAATTTCATCGAAGTATTCTTGTGCACGCTCGCGCCATGTTCGGCCCAGACGGCGTTGGCGGGCAGTTCGAAGCAATGACGCGCATCGAGCGGCAGCGGCGTGCGGGTTGCGCCGTCGCGCACCTCGAACGCGAGATCGGTCGGAAATGTGTCGCTCTTGTTCGCGGGCTTCAGACACATGGCGATGCGCAGGGCATCGCCCGAGTCGGCCGCCTTGGCCGGGCCGAGTTCCTTGTAGTAGTCGGCGTAGGGACGATCCGTGCCGGGTTCTTCTGCGTGGGCGATAGCTGCGATGCAAAGGCTGAGCGCGGCGGCGAAATGACGCATGGATGTCCTCGATGGGGGCGGGCAGTGAAAACTAGCGGATTGGCAGCGGTGCCGGATGAGTGGCGGCTAAATCGCGCAAGCCGCTGATCCGCAACATATTGAGGGTTTGACTGATAGCCGTGACACCGCATATAATGCGCGGCTACCCAGCGATGGGTGGTCAAGAATAACTACAGAATCAAGAGGTTAGTCATGTACGCAGTTATCGTTACCGGCGGTAAGCAATACCGCGTGGCGCAGGGCGAAACCCTGCGCGTGGAGAAGCTCGAGGCCGAAGTCGGCGCCGCGGTCAAGTTCGACCAGGTGCTGCTGGTGGGTTCGGGCGATGGCGTCACCGTCGGCACGCCGACTGTGAAGGGCGCTACGGTCGCCGCCAAGGTGGTCCAGCAGGGTCGCCTCGAAAAGATCCGCATCATCAAGTTCCGTCGCCGCAAGCACCACATGAAGCAGATGGGACATCGTCAGTATTTCACCGAAGTCGAAATCACCGGCATTTCGGGCGCTTGAGGAGTAATCAGTCATGGCACATAAAAAGGCAGGCGGCAGTACCCGTAACGGCCGCGACTCGAACCCGAA
>CAZDWH010000300.1:0-2626 GCA_964509025.1 uncultured Rhodanobacteraceae bacterium | reverse complement strand
CTAGCCGTTAGAGGACGTTCGCGGGAGACCGCTTTCGACCCGAAGCGGCCAATCGCCGCGAGCAAGAGCGGACGTTCAACGTTCATGCCTGCGTACCTTGGACGATCGCCCGCCGCCGCGTCAGGGAGTCGGAACGACAGTGTAGAAGACTCCGTTTGCGCCATACGCCGGCGTGAACCACGTGTTGCCGTTCAGGTAGAAGGTGGCGCCGTCCTTGTTGATCATGAATTTGGTCACGAGCTACACCTCGCCGTCACGCTCCAGCCAAGCAATCGTCTCGCTCATTGCCTGCTCTGTCGTGACATTGCGACCATCTGCGTAGGCAGCTTCGTACCAGTCCTTGCCGAGCATCTGGCGCGGCTTCTTTCGCAGTTCCTCGAGGACCGCATCGTCGATGAGGATATTTCGGAGCCCACCCATCCGGTCGAGCGTTGCGTCGAAGACAGACTGCAGGCGCACCGCGCGTTCCCACTCACTGTTTGCCGCAGCGAGAAGCGCGGCAAGATCGATGCTGAGTATTGCCCGGAATTGGGAATCTAACTCGCGGGAAACGCGAATTGATTCGACGAGCGGTTGTGTCGCACGATCTAATCTGCCGCGCGCAATCGATACGCGGACAATTTGTTCCAGAAGGACGTGCGACCGTTCGCGATTGTCAGAATCGTGTCCCGCTAGCGCCTCGTCGAGGTAGGCGGCGGCCGCGTCGAAATCGCATTGCATCCGGCAGATCAAGGCTTTGGTCTGGAGGGCAATGCTCAGGTGTGCTGGGCCGAGGCGTCTGGCGACTGTCAGCTGTTTCTCGGCGTACTCCAAGGCATCGGTAAGATCTCCGCAGTATAGTCGCGCCCACGCGAGGTGGTTCAGGCACAAGGCGATCAGATCCTCGTCGTCATGTTCGCCGGCGATGGTGAGCGCCTCCTTGAGTGGTTCAATCGCATCGGGGACTCTGCCGGACAGGCGCTGAACCACCCCAAGCGAAAGCAGCGCGCGAGCTTTGCTTATTGAACGGTCGGCGCCGGGTCGAGCAAGTGCCTCGGTGCAGACCTGGCGGCCCAGCACGAATAGTCCGCGATTATGCCAGTACATGCAAATGTTGAATGCGAGTTGCAACCCTCGATCAGTACCATCCGGATCATGGTCACACCATGCGTGTGCAGCCAGCAGGTTCGACAGCTCACGGTCGACACGCGCTAGCCAGCTTTTCGCCTCGCGAGCGTAGAGATTGGGACGAGCACGTTCGGAGAAGGCGAGAAAATAGGCGAGATGCCGACTCCTGGCAGCATCCGTAGAACCGGATTCGACCAGGCGATCCTGCGCGTACTGCCGCACGGTTTCCAACATGCCGTAGCGCAGCTCGGCCGGTGCGCTGCGCTCGACGACCACGAGCGACAGGTCGACGAGTCGCTCGAGTCGCTCGAGGGCTTCGCCTTCGTCGCCACGTTCGCCCACAACGGCGGCGGCAGCTTCCAGCGTCCAGCCCCCGGCAAACACCGAAAGACATTGCAACCATCGTTGCTCGTCCAGCGTGAGGTGCTCGTAACTCCACTGCAGCGTAGCAAGTAGCGTCTGATGTCGTGACATGGCCCGCGCGCGGCCGGCAAGCAGGGTAAACCGGTCTGCAAGCCTGCCGCGAATCTGATCGATGGAAAGGATCTTCAGCTTCGCAGCGGCGAGCTCGAGCGCCAGCGGTATGCCGTCGAGGCGCCGGCAGATCTCGGCTACAGCCCCGACGTTTGCGTCATCGAGGCGAAACTGCGACACCACATCGGTCGCGCGCTCGACGAAGAGCTGGACCGATTCAGCGTCCCGCACAGCTTCGATGCTCTCATCTCCGGCCGCCGGCATCGCCAGCGATCGGACTGCGAAGATGCGCTCGCCGGCGATGCCAAGTCCTTCGCGGCTGGTCACGAGAATGTGCAAGCGCGGTGCCGCATGGAGCAGCGGCTCCGCAAGCGCGACGCATGCATCGAGCAAGTGCTCGCAGTTGTCCAACACGAGCAACGCACGGCGATCGGCAAAGTGTCGTACCAGTGTCTCTTCGATCGTCTTGTCCGGTTCCTCGCGCACGTCAAAGGCGGTTGCTACGGACAATGCGACACGGCCGGGTTCCGCGATTGGCGCCAAGTCAACGAAACACACGTCGCCGTCGAAGGACGGTAGTAACAGCTCGGCGAGGCGGATCGCAAGGCGAGTCTTGCCACAGCCGCCGATGCCAGTCAGCGTCAGCAGCCTGACACGCTTAAGAATCTGTGCGCACTCAGCGAGGGCGTCTTCGCGGCCAATGAACCTTGTCAGGGGGCGCGGCAGGTTGTGCTTTGGCGCTGCGGGCACCGTAGAAGTACCCGAAGCGTGCCCTTCGAGCTGCAGGGCGAACCGGTAGCCACGGCCCGGAACAGTAGCGATCGCGTCCTGGCCCAGGATCTTGCGCAAGGCCGAGACCTGCACCTGCAGGTTGTTCTCCTCGACGACGAGCTTCGGCCAAACACGGGCCAGCAGCTCATCCTTACTGACGAGTTCACCCGCGCGCTCGACCAGCGCCACCAGCAGGTCGAACGCTCGCGGGCCCACAGCCACGGCCTGGCCCTCGACGAGTAGGCGCTGTTGCCCGGGCTGCAGTTCGCAGTGC
>CAZDWH010000299.1:0-2626 GCA_964509025.1 uncultured Rhodanobacteraceae bacterium | reverse complement strand
CATGCAAAGCGGTCGACCAGAGTTGGCGCTTTAGCGCCTTACTCGGGTCCCATGCTGTTGGCGCCGCGCGAGGCGGCGCTCAGTCAATGTGATTCGATATGCTCAGTATCCGCGTTCGAGGTTCACCACACCGCTAACGGTATCGCCGCGCACGAGCGCGCTGATTTTCCGCGCGACCTGTACCACGCTTTCTTCACGCAACGTTAGCGCGGACATGTGCGGTGTAATCGTGATGCGTGGCTCCTGCCAGAACGGATGGTCCGGCGGCAGCGGTTCTTCGCGGAACACGTCGAGCGTGGCCGCGGCAATCTGGCCGCTTGCGAGCGCGTCGAGCAGATCCGGTTCAACCAGGTGCCCGCCGCGCGCGACGTTGATCAGATAGGCGCCGCGCGCGAGCTTCGCGAAAGTGCGCGCGTTCAGTACGCCCCCCGTATCCGGCGTGTGCGGCAGCAGATTCACCAGCACTTTCACACCGTCGAGGAATGCGTCGAACTGCGCCTCGCCGGCGAACGTCGTGATGCCGTCAATATGCCGCGTGCTGCGGCTGTAGCCGCGCACCGGCATGCCGAACGCGGCAACCGCTTGTGCGACATGCGCGCCGAGCACGCCCAGCCCCAGCACACCGACCGTGAACGTCTCACGAGGATGCGGCTCGAGCACTTCCCAACGGCGCTCGTTCTGTAGCGTTTGATACTCGTCGAAACGGCGCAGGTAGCGCAGCACCGCGTGCGTCACGTACTCGGCCATTTGCGCTGCCATACCGGTGTCTTCGAGCCGGATCAACTGCGCGTTGCGCGGCAACGTGCCGGGCCGCTCGTGCTCGAGTGCGAGAATCGCGTCGACGCCCGCGCCGAGATTGAAGATCGCGCGCAGATCGTCGCGGCCGGCCAGCATCTCGCGCGGCGGACGCCACACGACCGCGAAGTCGGCCGGCGCGGTGTCGCCCGGCTGCCATTCGCGCAGATCGGCCTCGGGTAGCGCGCGGGCGAAGCAGTGCAGCCACTCGGCGGCGTCGGCATGCGGCATGTAGAAGAGGATTTTCATACGGTCCGGAACGTGCCTGCGAGGTCGAGTCGAAAGACGGGGACGCCCCGGCAGGACAGCTGCGACGGCTGCGGCGCGGCGGACGACGCTTGCGGCATGAGGCCTCCTCCTTTTATGGATAGGCTTCATTCTACTTTTTTCGACGGGGTTCGCGGGCGTTTGCGCGCGGACGTGCGGTTTTGGTCTGCGCGGACATGCCGGAGCGACGGTGTGCCCGTTCGTGCATGAGCCCGCGCATTTGCTCCATAAACAAAGCACAAAATCTTGGTTCGCCCGCGCGGCGCCCGGCGCGACAATCATGACCCGGATTCCCGCAGCGAGGGACAGACATGCTTTCATGCACCAAATCGACATGGCCGCCGCGGCTCGTCACCGTGCCGGGTCTGCACGGCAGCGAAGGCGCGCACTGGCAGACGTGGCTGGAGCGGCAGTTCGCGCGCTCGCTGCGCGTCGAGCAGGTCGACTGGGATGCGCCGGACCTCGCGCTGTGGGCGAAGTCGCTGCGCGATCTGCTCGCGCGCGAACGTGGGCCGTTCGTGCTGGCCGCGCATAGCTTCGGTTGCCTCGCGACCGCGCATGCGTTGCAGCAGACCTCGTATGCGAACGACGTGGCCGGCGTGCTGTTCGTGGCGCCCGCCAGCCCGCAGAAGTTCGCCTTCGCGGGACCGTTCGACGCGCGGCGCCTCGGCGTGCCGTCGATCCTGATCGGCAGCGAAACCGATCCGTGGATGCCGCTCGCCGGTTCGCGCGATCTCGCGCAGCGTTTCGGCAGCGCGTTCGTCAATCTCGGGGACGCGGGACATATCAACACCGCGGCCGGTTTCGGTCCGTGGCCGCGCGCGAAATATTTCGTCGACACGCTGGTGCATTGCGCGCGGCTCATCTCGCGCGCCGCGTAAGCTCAGTTCGGCGCGGCGTGCTTATCGCAGCCATGCTCGCAGCCGCTTTGATCGAGCGGCATCTGTTGCGCGGCTTCGGCGCGAATGCCGAGGCGCTCCAGCAGCTTGCGGTCCGCTTCTGCTTGCGGGTTGCTGGTGGTCAGCAATTGATCGCCGTAGAAAATCGAATTCGCGCCGGCGAGGAAGCACATGGCCTGCAACGCTTCGTTCATCTGCTCGCGGCCTGCCGATAGACGCACCATCGCGCGCGGCATGGTGATGCGCGCCACCGCGATGGTGCGCACGAATTCGAACGGGTCGATGGATTCGGTGCCGGTCAGCGGTGTACCTTCCACCTGCACGAGGTTGTTGATGGGCACCGATTCCGGATACGGTTCCATGTTCGCCAGTTGCGCGATCAGGCCGGCGCGTTCGCGGCGCGATTCGCCCAGGCCGACAATGCCGCCGCAGCATACGTTGATGCCCGCGTCGCGCACGCGTTCGAGCGTGTCGAGACGGTCCTGATACGTGCGCGTCGAAATGATCTGGCCGTAGAATTCCGGCGACGTGTCGAGGTTGTGGTTGTAGTAGTCGAGGCCCGCTTCGCGCAGCCCTTGCGCCTGATGCGCTTCGAGCATGCCGAGCGTCACGCAGGTTTCGAGACCCATTGCCTTCACGCCGCGGATCATGTCCTTGATCGGCTC
>CAZDWH010000298.1:0-2630 GCA_964509025.1 uncultured Rhodanobacteraceae bacterium | reverse complement strand
TCGACAGGAGTCGATATGGCAACCATTAAAGTAGACGTCGTCAGCGCGGAAGAGCAGATCTTCTCGGGCCAGGCGAAGTTCGTCGCGCTGCCGGGCGAGGCAGGTGAACTCGGCATTCTGCCGGGCCATACGCCGCTCATCACGCGGATTCGTCCGGGCGCGGTGCGCATCGAAGCTGAAAACGGCGAAGAAGAGTTTGTGTTCGTCGCCGGCGGCATTCTCGAAATTCAGCCGGGCGCTGTGACGGTTCTCGCCGACACGGCTATCCGCGGCAAGGATCTCGACGAAGCCAAGGCCGAAGACGCACGCAAGCGCGCCGAAGAAGCGCTGCAGAACACGGGATCGAACCTCGAATACGCAACCGCGCAAGCGGAACTGGCGTACGCGACGGCTCAGCTCGCTGCGATTCAGCGTCTGCGCAAGCTGCGCAGTCAGCGCTAAGCAATACGTTTCAAAGAGAAAGCAGCCTTCGCGGCTGCTTTTTTTTGATCTCTACTTGACGTTTACGGAAAGGTCATCAAAATCGTGTGGTTGGCGTCGATCGATGCCTCGCCGCCGTACTCAGCAGATGCGCTGCGGGTAAGACTTGATGCCGAAGGGTCACACGCCGGTGGGACAATCGATTTCAAATTCATTTCAATAGGGCGAGCTTCTGCTCACGGAGACAACATCATGGCAACGCACGTGTCAGGCGATGGCGCACTCATCGAACCCAAGGACGGACTGTCGTACGTTCGCGGGACGACCGATATTCCGTTGAGCGAGGCGACGGCCGGTCAGTTTCTGCGCGACATCGCGGGGCGCTTTCCTGATCGTCCGGCGGTGGTATTTCGCGAGCAGGGCATTCGCTGGACGTGGAAGGAGTTCGCGGAAGAAGTCGATGTGTTGGCAGCAGGTCTTCTCGCACTTGGTATCGTGAAGGGTGATCGTGTCGGCATATGGTCGCCAAACCGGGTGGAATGGCTGCTCACCCAGTTTGCGACCGCGCGCATCGGCGCGGTACTCGTCAACATCAATCCGGCGTACCGGCTTGCGGAACTCGAGTACGCGCTGAACAAGGTCGGGTGCAAGGCGATCATTGCCGCCGAGCGTTTCAAGACGTCCATGTACCTCGAGATGCTGCAGGAGCTTGCACCTGAACTGGCGACGCAAACGCCAGGCACGCTGCGCGCCGCACGGTTGCCGGAGCTGCGCTACGTGATCCGTATGTGCGACACGGAAACGCCCGGCATGCTGACCTTTTCCGATCTGATCGAGCGGGGACGCGTGGCGCTCGACGTGCCGAAGCTCGATGCAATCGGCGCCACGCTCTCTTGCCACGAGCCGATTAACATCCAGTTCACGAGCGGCACCACGGGCAATCCGAAAGGGGCGACGCTGACCCATAGCAATGTGGTGAACAACGCGCGCTATATCGCGATGGCGATGCGGCTCACCGAACAGGACGGCCTATGCATCCCCGTCCCGCTGTATCACTGCTTCGGCATGGTGCTGGCGGTGCTGGCGTGCGTCTCGGTTGGCGCGAAGATGGTGTTTCCGGGCGAGGGCTTCGACCCGGCGGCGACACTGGCCGCGATTGCGGAAGAACAGTGCACCGCGCTGCACGGTGTGCCGACGATGTTCATCGCCGAGCTCGATCACCCGAACTTCGCGACTTACGACCTCTCGCGCCTGCGCACAGGCATCATGGCTGGGTCTCCGTGTCCGATCGAGACGATGAAGAAGGTCGTCTCCAGGATGCATCTGAGCGAAATCACTATCGCCTACGGCATGACGGAAACCAGCCCGGTGTCGTTCCAGAGCTCAACCACGGACCCGCTCGACAAGCGAACCACGACAGTTGGCCGTATCCAGCCACATTTGGAAGTGAAAATCGTCGACCCGCTCGGCGAGATTGTCCCGGTGGGCGAAACCGGCGAACTGTGTACACGCGGTTATTCGGTGATGCAGGGTTATTGGGGTGACGAGGCCAAGACGCGTGAAAGCATTATCGACGGCTGGATGCATACCGGCGATCTGGCGACGTTTGATGCCGAAGGCTACTGCAACATCGTTGGCCGTCTGAAGGACATGCTGATTCGCGGCGGCGAAAACATCTACCCGCGCGAGATCGAGGAGTTTCTGTTCCGCCACCCGAAAATCCAGAGCGTGCAGGTGTTCGGCGTGCCCGACTCCAAGTATGGCGAAGAGGTCTGCGCGTGGGTCGTTTTGCGCGCGGGCGAACAGGCAACGGCCGAAGAGATCCAGCAGTTTTGCCAGGGCCAGATTGCGCACTACAAGGTGCCGAAGTACATCCGTTTCGTCGACGAGCTGCCGATGACCGTGACCGGTAAAGTGCAGAAATTCGTCATGCGTGAACGGATGATCAGCGAATTGAAGCTGCGGGAAGACAAGACGGCGTGACGCTCGAGGGCGTAGGTCCGCGCGCGGCAGATGATTCGCGCGCCGCGGACCAAGCCCATAAAGGATCGAAAGACAGACACCCGAGGCCGAACGGTTTGCCGCGCAAGTCGCCGCAGAGGCGCCAACCTGTCATGAACGCCGCGATGCCGCACCGCGCAAACGTTTGACCAGACGAAAAAAAAGCGGGCCTGGAGCCCGCTAAAAACCACACGCTACGGGGTTAGCGC
>CAZDWH010000297.1:0-2649 GCA_964509025.1 uncultured Rhodanobacteraceae bacterium | reverse complement strand
CCGGGAATTTCGGTCACGATATCGCCCCAAGTAACTGAAAGATCGCCGTAATCCTCAACGGATCGGACTTCCCCTTGGTGCATTCTAGCCTAGCGGCGGCATCTTGCATCTGCCCGCGCCGACCCTACACTTGTGCGGATGTTTGGACCGATGCTCGCCCTCCTCACCCTGCTCGCCGCGCTCTACCTGTGGCAAAACGCCCTGCGCGCACGCGATCAGGCGCGCGCGATCGGCCACGACCTGTGCACGCGCGCCGGCGTACAGCTGCTCGACCAGAGCGTGACCCTGTCGGGTTTGGCCTTCGTGCGCAACGACACGGGGCAGTTGCGGTTGCGCCGGCGCTACGCATTCGAGGTCAGCATCGACGGACACGATCGCCATCGTGGCGGCCTCACGATGCTCGAGGGTCGCGCCTTGTCCTGGAGTCTGCCCGGCGCTCACGACTCGGCATCGGTGCCGGATGCGGCCGCATCGAACGTGATCGTGCTGCCTTCGCGCCGCCTGCACTAGGGCTTGTTCAAGCTAAACCAGCCGAAGCCTGCGCTTACTTCACCACGCGCAGGTGCGAGCCCTTCTTCGCCGCGGGTTCGTCGGCGGTCGTCACCGGTGGCGGTGGCGTGGTTTCGGCCGGGAACATCATGCCCTGACCGTTTTCCTGCGCGTAGACCGCGAGGATCGCCGACATCGGCGCCTCGACCGACTGGCTCACGCCGGAGAAGCGCGCCATGAAGCGCACGCGATCCTTGCCGAGTTCGAGCTGCGCGACCGCGCGCGCGGCGATGTTGAGCACGACGCGCCCGTCCTTGATCGCGCTTTTCGGCACGATCACGCCCGGCGCCGCCGCATCGACGAGGATGTAGGGCGTCATGCCGTTGTCGGCAATCCACTCGTACATCGCGCGCAGCAGGTACGGGCGGTTGGAGGTCATAATCTGGGTGGTCATCGGGGGGCTCAGCGCAACAGCTTTTCTTCTTCGGTAAGACTACGCGTGAAACCCGGGTTGCGGAAGATGCGCTCGCCGTATTCGTCGATCACGCGCGCCTCGCGCGGCAGGTCGATGCCGAGGCTGCGCAGGCGCCAGATCAAGGGCGCGAGCGCGCAATCGGCGAGGCTCAGCTCGGGGTTGAGGAAGAACTTCGCCGCCTTGAACAGCGGCAGGCTCGAGAGCAGCGCTTCGTGCAGGCGCTTGCGCGCAGTCTCGGCGGGTCGGCCACCGGCGACGACCTGCTCGGCCAGCGGCAGCCAGTCGCGCTCGATGCGCACCACCGCGAGGCGCAGGCGCGCGCGCGACAGCGCATCGACCGGCATCAGCGGCGGATGCGGATAGCGCTCGTCGAGGTATTCGCAGATGACGCCGGTCTCGTACAGCACCAGATCGCGATCGACCAGCGTCGGCACGCTGTGATACGGATTGAGATCGATCAGATCCTCCGGCGGCGATGCCGGATTGACCGCGACGAAATCATAGGTGACGCCTTTCGCGGCGAGCACGAGGCGCACGCGATGGCACTGCACGCTGTCGCGTGCGGAGTACAGCGTCAAAACGGTACGCGAACGGGTCAAGGCCATGCCGGTTTCCCTACGTTCAACAGAACGTCCCCGGCTCGCACGGTTCCGATCGACGATCGCAACCGCAAGCCGCCCCTGTGCGACAAGGTGTCTCCACACCCATTGGCCATCAATGTACACCCGGCGCGGGCGCACGCATAGCCAGGGCGCGCCGCCGTGATCGATTTCTCGGTTCGCAAAAGCAACGGCCCGGAAAAACCGGGCCGCTACGTTCACCTATGCCGGACGCGGCTTTAGTGCACGTCGTTCCAGTACTCGTGCTTGAGCAGATATGCCAGCAGCGTAAAGAACGCGAGGTAGAGCAGCACCCACACGCCCACCGCTTCGCGCTTGAGCGCCGCAGGCTCACCGACATACTGCAGGAACGTCGTGATATCGCGTGCCGTTTCGTCGAATTCATGCGGCGAGAGCTTGCCCTTGTCGCTGAGTTCGAGCTTCTCGATCGCAGCTTCCTCGCCCGGCTTGGCCGCAGCGAAATGTGCACGCTGCAGACCCTGCAGTTCCCACAGCACGTTCGGCATCGAAGCGCCCGGGAACACGGTGTTGTTCCAGCCGACCGGACGCGACGGATCGAGATAGAACGACTTGAGGTAGTTGTAGATCCAGTCCGGACCCTTCGCCCGCGCCTCGAGCGACAGATCGGGCGGCGCCTTGCCGAAGAACGCCTGCGCCTTGTCTTCGGGCATGTTCGACACGACCTGGTCGCCGATCTTCGCGCCGGTGAAGGCGAAGTTCGCGAGCACCTGCTCGTCGCTGAGCTGCAGGTCCTTGGCCAGGCGCGAATAGCTCATGTACTTGATCGAGTGACAACCCGAACAGTAGTTGAAATAGAGCTTCGCACCGCGCTGCAGCGAGGCGACGTTGTTGACGTTGGTGCCGGCGGGCTGGAGATTTTCTTCTTCGGCGTGAGCACCCGTTGCAGCAACAATTGCCGCCGCGACGAAGACTGTTTTTGCGAGCACGCGCTGGATCATGGGGCGCTTCGTTCCATTGAGCTTATGCATGGGTCGTCACCCGCTCCGGCACCGGCTTGGTCTTCTCGAAGCCGAAGGCGGTATACACCCACAGGAAGGCGAAATA
>CAZDWH010000296.1:0-2657 GCA_964509025.1 uncultured Rhodanobacteraceae bacterium | reverse complement strand
CCGGGTCTCGACCGTGGCAGCGGCGCGGCTGTTGCCGGTGCAATCGGATTTCGCCGGCCACATGCGGCCAGTCCTCTTATATGTCGGTCGCAAGGGCCAACTCGCCACCGTGGATGTATTCGATCCGGGCGCGAACAACTACAACTTCCTGGTCTGCGCCGGCTCCGGTGCCGGCAAGAGTTTTCAGACCAATTTCCTGGTCAACAACTATTACGGCGTCGGTGCGTTCATTCGCGCCGTGGACATCGGCTACTCATATGAGAAGCAGTGCGCGATTGTGAAAGGTCGCTTCATCGATGTCGGCGACCCGAGCAGCAAGATCGTCCTCAATCCGTTCACATCGTCGCGCCGCAAGGACGATGCCGACGACCAGGCCGGCGATCTGCAGATGACCGCGAAGATCATTCTGCTGATGGCGTTTTCGAATACCGGCACCGGCCAGGTCACGGAAACGCACAACTCGCTGGCCAAAGATGCCGTGCGCTACGCGCTCGCCCAGGACGGCGGCGAGCGCGGCGTGGATCACGTCTATGAGTATTTCAAGACGTACCCGAAGCACGCGGTCGACGTCGACTACGAAGGCGCTGTCCCGCTCGCACGCGAAATGGCTTTCAACATCCGCGATTTCTGCAGCGGCGGCGCCTACGGCCGCATCTTCAACGGGGCATCGACCTTCAACATCGCGTCGGACCAGTTTGTGGTGCTGGAACTGGAACGCATTCTGAACAACGCGCAGTTGTTCTCCGTGATCTCGATGCAGGTGATCAACGCGATCACGCAGGATTTGTATCTGTCGGATCGCTCCACGCAACGCTTCCAGCTGTTCGATGAAGCCTGGAAGTATCTCGGTGCCGGCGACGTGCAGGTGAATACCGCGCTGATCGCCGGCGTGATCACGGAAGGCTATCGCCGCGCGCGCAAGTACGAGGGCTCGACGGGAATTGTTACCCAGTCGCCGCTGGATCTTGCGAAGTTCGGGCCCTGCGGCGAGATCATCAAGGCCAACTCGGCGTTCAAGTTCTTCCTGGAATCCGAGGACTACGCCGAGGCGGATCGGCGCGGGATCATCGACTACAAGGGCTTGCTGCAGACGCTCGCGAAATCGGTCAAGAACAAGCGCCCGAACTACTCGGAGATCCTGTTCGACACGCCGTTCGGCGCAGGCGTGGGACGCCTTTGCGTGGATCCATGGACGTACTGGATGAACACATCCAGCGGCAAGGACTTCGCGCGCTTTCGTCAGGAAATGGCGGCCGGCTTTTCGCCGCTACAGGCGCTCAACCGCCTGTCGGAATCATGAATGCCGGTATTCGTATCGCGAGCGCCGCACTGCTCCTGGCCAGCGCTGCAGAGGTTTGCGCGCAAGCAACTTCGAGCGGTCCGGACATGAACGCGGAGGCTGCGGCGTCCGCAGGCATGGTGACGAGCAAATTCGGTTCGGCCGGTGCAATGAACAACGGCCTCGGCCAGCCGCTTGCGAGTCCGACAGCGATGCAGACGGTGGACGGCAGCCAGTCCTTCGGTGCGCAGGTCTCATGTCCCGCTTCACGTGCCTATCTGCAGGTCACGATGTTTCCGACTAACAGCGGCGACCTGCAACAGATCGCGATTGATCAGGACCAGAACTTCAGCGGGAGCTACACCGCGCACTACCTGATGTCGGGTCCGTTCGCGGGCATCTGCAATAACGGTTTGATTGCCTGCGATCCCGGCACATTTTCCAACTGCCACTATCTGCAGTGGCAGGCGAACCGCAGCTCGATCTCGCTGCAATCGGTCTCTCAAGAAAGTCTCGGGGCTTGCTACTGCATCAACAACTACTGTGGCGCCAATCTCGCGCTCAGCAACAGCCAGAAGGTTCTGTCGGATCTTGCTGGCGGAATTACGCGTGTACTGAACGCCGTATATCCGCGGCTCGCCATGGCGCAGGCGACGTATCCGGATCCGACGCAAGTGGTGTACTACGGCAATCAAGCCGGCTGCGGTACATCGACACAGCCTGAGACGTACTACAACAACAGCTCGACCGGGAGCATGGCTGCTGCCGGCGCAGTCGCGGCCAACGATCCCTCATCGGATTACTACCAGGTCCAGAACAGTCAGGCCGGACAGAGCACCGGCGTCAGCACGATGAGTTGCAGCGTGACTCGTCAGTTCGATCTCGTGCATGTGGACAAGAACAGCGTGATCCAGGTTACGAGCCGCAGCCACGGCGCGACGCTGGACTGCGGCGCCGGCTGTCTGGACCTGCAGCTCGGTGCCGCAGGCTGGGGTGCCCACTCTTATTGTGCGAGATGGTCAGGCTGCGATCTGTGGAGCGATACCGAGCAAGTGAAGGTCAGCGGCGGCCAATACGTCCAGTCGGCGACCTTCACGCAGTACACCTACGACGACTACGGCCAGGAATGGATCAATGGCAATCTCGTCTGGACCGCGAGTGCTGGCTGGACATCGCCGAATTCACCGATCAGCAATTCGTGCGAGACCGTGACCGATCACGCGAACACGCCCAACAAGGACGTGTCGGCGTTCTTTCAAGAGGACGGCACCGTCACCGTCAAGAACAACGTCTCGACCGGTGGCTGCGGCAACGCCTGGTCCGACATCCAGATCCACGTGAAGGAGTGCCAGCTTCAGGACAGCTACATCAACGATGG
>CAZDWH010000295.1:0-2660 GCA_964509025.1 uncultured Rhodanobacteraceae bacterium | reverse complement strand
TAATCATTGGGAGAACCGTCACAGAATTTTCAACTATGAACGGGACATCGTCTGATGGACCAGAGTTTACGCCGGCGGTTCAGTGGCGAGAGTATCGCGACGGTAAACCGTGATTGCGACGGGCTAACGTTCTCTCGCTCAGCCGGCGCGCGGCCTGAACATTCCAGCGGCGCGACGCGTAGCGTCGCGCAAGGCCAGCCGCGGAAGCGGCGGGCCGACGAACGGCCGCGCGTCGGCTGCAGCGAGGGAGTTAGACCCAATGGTCTTAAGATAAGCCAGCAGTCCGACTGGAGGGACGTGATGGGCGGGCATCCGGTTGGTGTGAGTGTGGGCGCGATCAGCAGGTTCTTCCCCAAAGAGCAGATCGAGGAGATTCTCCGCGAGAGCGGCCGCACGGGAGTGCGGCGGCGCAAGCTGCCTGCTGCGGATCTGATGTACTTCCTCATCGCATTGGGTCTGCATGCAAGCGAAGGATGCGGGTCGGTGCTGCGGAGGGTCCTGCTTCGGAAAGATTCGATCGAAGGTGCGGAGCTGGATCGGCTCAGCAGTGACTCGGCCATCAGTCAGGCACGGGCGCGACTGGGATGGGAGCCGCTGCGATCGCTCTATCGAGCGGTGGTGCGGCCGATTGCGACGCGCGCGAGCATCGGAGCGTGGTATCGGCGCTGGCGTTTGGTGACGCTCGATGGGAGCTGTCTGGATGTTGCCGATACGCGGCGGAATGAACGCGCCTTGGGCAGGCCCGGCGCCTCACGAGGAAAAGCAGGGTTCCCACAGATGCGCTTTGTCACGCTCATCGAAAACGGCACGCACGTGGCGTTCGGGGCGGAGTTTGGTCCGTATCGCACGGGCGAAGTGACGCTGGCCCGCGAGGTCGTTCGGCGCTTGCCTACCGATGCATTGTGTCTGGCTGACCGCAACTTTTTCAGCTATTCGCTTTGGAAGTCAGCACTTACGACCGGAGCTGCGCTCCTCTGGCGCGTCAAGGCAGACCTGGTTCTGCCAAAGATCAAACAGCTCTCCGATGGATCGTATCTGAGCAGGATCTATCCTTCGCCGCGAGCACGGGCCAACGATACCGACGGCATTCCTGTCCGAGTGATCGAGTATCGCCTCGGAAAGAAAGATCCCGATGTGTATCGACTCATTTGCTCGATTCTCGATCCGCGGAAGGCGCCGGCCATTCAACTGGCGAATCTCTATCCCCGTCGGTGGACCATCGAGACGGTTCTGGGCGAGCTCAAAACCCGTCTTCGCGGTCCGCGGGTGGTCCTGCGGAGCCGGATCCCTGCTCTGACCCGGCAAGACTTCTACGGCCTGATGCTTGCCCACTTCGGCGTGCGAGCGCTGATGCACGAAGCGGCTCTCAAGGAGAGGTGCGAAGCCACAGATCTGTCGTTCGTCCACTCCGTCCGTACCATCGCACGATACCTGCCGCTGTACGTTGCTTTCCCCCCTCTCGCAAGAAGAAGCTGTTTCAGTCACTCTTGCATGAACTTGCCGAGGAGCGCCTGCGGCATCGTCCCAACCGACACTCCCCACGAGCCGTCAAGCGCAAGATGAGCAACTACCTGACCACAACTCGCGTGAACCGCCGACGCTCTTCGAAGGTGCAGATGATGACCGCTGTCTTAACCTTAACTTAAGACCATTGGAGTTAGACCGCGGCGGCTCAAAAAGTTAGCTTGAAATGATTTTCGACACCGAGGTAGGTGAGAACACCGCGGCTCAAGATGTCACGGCCGATGAGACATTGAAAGGGCTGACCTGTGAGAGACGCCTCGATCGCCAGAACATTCTCGATAGCAAAGTTTGCCGCAAAGTACATGTTGATGTGAAACTGGCGACACTCAACGGGCTCGAGCGTGGTTAGAGAGAAGATCGGCAGAAGTCCAACGGATTTGAGATATTTGAGATTGAGACGTGCAACCGTTTCCGATGTGATGACGGTTGACGCGGCGCCAGTATCAACAAGAGCATTGACACTGATAGGAGCTGCGACGCCGTTCACGCCAAACACATTAATTAGTTCCCGCGATGGTCCAATGTGAAGAGGAACGACGGGACCAGAGGAACGCAGGTCCGGAACGGTGATTTCGAAGGACGGCAACTACAATCCCAGATTGAAGGACGAAAAGCTGAGAGGTATGTCCACTTCCGTGATTTTCTTGACAAGGAATGGCACATTTCCCAGAACCTCATAGCCGCGGCGAATGGCAGCAGTTTCGTTCTCGAATGTTCCAATCAGGGAGTTGCCTTTGATGAGAGCAAACTTACCCTCGGCCTCCTGAAGCAATTCTGAGCGGTGAGCGTTGAAGAAGCCAAGCTCAGATTCCAGTTCTGTAGGATGAGTTGCCGGCATAGGTCTCCTTCGCGCGACGCCTGATGATATCACCCCGCGGCCATGGTAAGTACCGCGCGGGGCCGACACGGATCGGAGCCATCGAAACATCGCTTCGGAAGTGGTATTCCGCCGGTCTAACGTTCTTTCACTCAGCCGCGTGCGCCTTTCAGCACGCGGCTGCGCGACGCACCGCGTCGCGCCGTTCGCGGCCGCGAACGAGGCGCACGTCGGCTGCTGTGAAGAGTTAGCCGGCCCCGGCCTTCCAGAAACAAATGTTGCTTGCGACGCCGAAAGAGCTTCCGCGGCGCGGCGCGAC
>CAZDWH010000294.1:0-2679 GCA_964509025.1 uncultured Rhodanobacteraceae bacterium | reverse complement strand
TACGAGGAGCAGGCGCAGCGCAAGAACTATCTCGACGCGCAGCTTACCGACCTCAACACCGCGCTCGAAACGCTCGAAACCGCGATCAAGAAGATCGACACCGAGACGCGCCAACGCTTCAAGGAAACCTTCGACCGCGTCAACGCCGGCTTGCAGGAACTGTTCCCGCGCCTGTTCGGCGGCGGTCAAGCCTATCTCGAACTCACCGGCGACAGCCTGCTCGAATCGGGCGTCGCGATCATGGCGCGTCCGCCGGGCAAGCGCGTCACCAGCATTTCGCTGCTGTCGGGCGGCGAGAAGGCGATGAGCGCGGTCGCGCTGGTGTTCTCGATCTTCCGTCTGAATCCCGCGCCGTTCTGCCTGCTCGACGAGGTCGATGCGCCGCTCGACGAAGCCAACGTCGGCCGCTTCTCCAATCTCGTGGCCGAGATGAGCCAGAATGTGCAGTTTCTGTTCGTCACGCACAACAAGGCGACGATGGAAGCGGCGTCGCAGCTGTGCGGCGTGACCATGCGCGAGCCGGGCGTGTCGCGCCTGGTGCAGGTCGATCTCGCCGAGGCCGCGAAACTCGCCAACGCGGCGTGAGCTTGCTCGCAAAGTTGCTGCGCTACGCTTTGCGGACAAGCTCACCACTGATGTAGGCTCTTCAGATGGACGCACAGGCATTAAGCGCTACCGAGCTGCGCATCATCATCGCCATCGTCGGCGTGATCGTGTTCGCGTTGATTTATTTCTTCGGTCGGCCGCGCAAGCCGGGGCAGGGCAGGCGGCGCCTGTTCGAACGCGAAGACGGTGAGCGTGTCGAGCCGACGCTCGGCGATGTCGATGCAGCGCAGAAAGGCGCGCAGGGCGAACTCGATGTCGGCCTGCAGCAGGAACTCGACAAGTTGAGTTCGGCCATAGCCGAGCAGAACCGCGATATACCCGCACGCAAGGGACCCGCACTCGGCGTGCGCCCGGAGGGACAGCAGGTGGATCGCATCGTCACACTGTTCGTTGCGGCGCGTCCGGGCGAGACGATTCACGGCGCGAGCCTGATCGTCGCGGCGGAGAAGGCCGGGCTCGTGTTCGGCGACAAGAATATTTTTCATCGCCTGGTATCGGGTCGAGCGGAAGCAGGGCCGATCTTCAGCATGGCCAACATGGTCAAGCCAGGCCTGTTCGACATGCGCGAGATCGATACGCTGCGCACGCCGGGTGTGTGCTTCTTCATGGCCTTGCCCGGCCCGGTCCCCGCGCTCGACGGCTGGGACACGTTGCTGCCGACGGTACAGCGCATGGCCGAGTTGCTCGATGCAAGCGTGCTCGACGAGGAACGCAACACGCTTGGACGGCAGCGCATTGCGCACATCCGCGACGAATTGCGCGCGTATGACCGCAAGCAAGAACGCAGTCAAATCAGGCTGCGTTGACGCTGATCGCGCCAGCCACCACGCCGCAAAAAATCCGTGACGTATTTGCGACAAATTCTAGTGTGATTGTTCTAGCCGCACTCGGTAGTTTTCAATCACCGCAATCACACACAGGGTACGACGAATGGCTGCGAAACAGGCCAAGAGCAACAAGGACTCACTGCTGCATACGCCGGCCGAGCAGGTGCATCCCATCTGGCTCGCCCGCCTCGGCCTTATCGCGATCGTGTACACGCGTGGGCGCCTGTGGTTCGCGCGCGTGGGTGCTGAAGGTTCCGGGGTCGAGCAGCAAGGCACGACTTTCGCGCAGGAGGCTGCTGCGGACCTGCGGGTACACGCGACGGGTGCGTTCGCGCCACTGCAGTCGCGCGTCGAGAAGCAGGCCGCGGCCTACGGTGCGAAGGTCGAGAGCGGCATCGCGAGCGTGCTCGGCAAGCTCGGCGTGCCGAGCAAGGGCGAGATCGAACAGCTCAGCCGCGACATCGCTGCGCTGACGCGCAAGCTCAAGGCGGCGAAGTAACACCGTCGTTGTCACTGAACAAAAAACGGCCGCGTCTGCGGTCGTTTTTTTGTTCGGCGCTAGCGCTTGTACGCCTGCGCCAGCGTGTTCAAATGCAGGCGCTCCGCGTCGCGCAGGAACGGCGCAATCAGCAGCATCACCTGATAGATGCCCTGCGTCAGATCTTCCTGCTCAGGCATCGGGCGTGCGTCGCCTGCGCGTGCGTCGGTCGGGCGCGCGGACTCGCTGCGCATCGCGCGCACGGCGTTGAAATTGAGCCAGAACGTCGTTACCAGCAGCACGTTTTCGCCGGTGGCGCGAATCTCGTCCGACGTCGCGCGGATCACGCCGGTCTTGGCCAGCCCGCCGAGTACATCGGTTACCGCGCTCGCGGCGCGATTCAGAATGCGCGCGAAATGCATCTTCAGCTTGCGATTGCGCGACAGGATATCGATCAGGTCGCGGTACAGGAAACGGTAGTCCCACATGCACTCGAACACGAGATGCAGCTGCAGCCACACGTCCTCGAGATTCGGCAGGCGGCTGTCGGGCAGCAGCAACGCCTGATCCATGCGTGCCTCGTAGCGCGCAAAGATGTGCTCGACGATGTTTTCCTTGTTGCGGAAGTGGTAGTACAGATTGCCCGGGCTGATCTCGAGCTCGTCGGCGATGTGATTGGTGGTGACGTTCGGCTCGCCCCGGGCGTTGAACATCGCCAGGCTGACTTCGAGGATGCGCTCCTTGGTCTGCCGCGCCATCGCTGCGGTG
>CAZDWH010000293.1:0-2700 GCA_964509025.1 uncultured Rhodanobacteraceae bacterium | reverse complement strand
TCCGCGTCAACGGCAAGATCAAGGCGCGCTTCGTCGATGTCGGCGCCAAGGTCGAGGCAGGACAGGCGCTGGCGGAACTCGATCCGCTCGATCTGAAGCTGCAGGTATCCGCTGCCGCAGCGACCGTCAATTCGGCGCGCGCGAATCGCGACATGGCCAAGGCCGAATACGATCGCTACCAGCCGCTGCTCGGCAAGAACTACGTCAGCCACACCCAGTTCGACGCAGTCAACAATTCGCTCAAGGCCGCGCAGGCGCAGCTGCAGCAGGCCGAAGCCGCGCTCGCCGTGGCGAGCAATCAGGCCGAGTACACGACCCTGCGTGCCGATCACGCCGGACTCATCACGGCGATCACCGCCGAGTCGGGCCAGGTCGTCAGCGCCGGCGCACCTATCGCGACACTCGCGCGCGATGGCGCGATGGAAGTCGAAATCGCCGTGCCGGAAAACCGTATCGCGACTCTGCACGCCGGCACCGCGGTCGCAATCGAATCCTGGGCCGAAGCCGGCAAGCAGCTTGGTGGCCTCGTGCGCGAGATCAGCCCCGAAGCCGACAGGACGACGCGCACCTATCGCGTGCGCGTGAGCTTCGACGACGCCAAGCTCGCGCCGCGCCTGGGCCAGACCGCGCGCGTCTATGTCGCCTCGACCGGCGCCGCGACGAATATGCTGGTGCCGCTATCGGCATTGACCGAGCAGAACGGCAAGGCCGCGGTGTGGCTGGTCGATGCCAAGACGCACGCGGTGCGGCTCGCCGCCGTGGATGTGGCGGCCTATCGCGAGCAGGGCGCGACCCTGTCGAATGGCGTCGGCGCGCAGGACTGGATCGTCACCGCCGGCGTGCACAAGCTGCGCGAAGGCGAAGCGATCGCACCGATCGACGCGCAGAACCGTCCGCTTGCCCTGTAATCGACTTTATCCCCCATAAAACAACACACGTCATTCCGGCCCATCGCCGGAATGACAGCTAGAGGAAGGAGCGCCCGTGCTGCCAGCCCTGTTTGCCTTCCTCCACCACCTCGCCGCTTTCTCGATCGCGGCCGTGCTCGTGCTCGAATCGGTGCTGCTGCGCGGCGACTTGACCATCGACTCCGCACGCAAGCTGCTCAATGCCGATCGCCGCTACGGCATCGCTGCCATGGCGATCTTGATCGTCGGCGGCTTGCGCGTCGCCTTCTTCGAGAAGACCCCTGCGTACTATCCGCACAGCGGTCCGTTCATCGCCAAGATCATGTTGTTCGCGGCAATAGGTCTGCTCTCGATTTACCCCACCCTCACGTTCCTGTCCTGGCGCGAAGCGCTGGCGCAGAACCGCCTTCCGGCAGTCGACGCCGCGCGCATGCAGCGCGTGCGCCTGATCGTGCGCATCGAACTCGGTCTGCTGATGCTGCTGATCCTGTGCGCCGCGCTGATGGCCAAGGGCGTAGGCACCTTCTGACTTGAGATTCCAATCGATATCGCCATGACCCAATTCAATCTCTCCGAGTGGGCACTGAAGAACCAGGCCATGCTGCGCTATTTCATCGTGCTGCTCGCACTCGCGGGCATCTGGTCCTACACCGGTCTGGGCCAGTCCGAGGATCCGCCGTTCACGTTCAAGGTGATGGTGGTGCAGACGCAGTGGCCCGGGGCGACCGCAGCCGAGATCACGCAGCAGGTCACCGAAAAGATCGAGAAGAAACTGCAGGAACTGCCGCAGGTCGATTACCTGCGCAGCTACTCGCGTCCGGGCGAATCGCAGGTGTTCGTCGTGATCAAGGATTCGCTGCCCGCAAGCGCGGTACCGGATTTCTTCTACCAGGTGCGCAAGAAGATCAGCGACATCCGGTATACCTTGCCGCAAGGTGTGCTCGGACCGTTCTTCAACGATGAATTCGGCGACACTTTCGGCAATATCTACGCCCTGTCCGGCGACGGCTACAGCTACGCGCAACTGCGCGACTACGCCGAGCGCCTCAAGCTCGAAATGCTGCGCGTACCCGACGTGGCCAAGGTCCAGCTGCTCGGCCTGCAGGACGAGAAGGTCACGATCGAACTTTCCAATGCCAAGCTCGCCACGCTCGGCGTGAGTTTTCAGCAATTGCAGCAGACGTTGAGCGAACAGAACGCGATCACTCCGGCGGGCAGCTTCGAGACCGGCACCGATCGCATCTATCTGCGCCCGACCGGGGCGTTCGATTCGGTCGAGGCAGTCCGCGACATTTCGATCCGCGCGAACGGACGCCTGTTCCGTCTCGGCGACATCGCCGAAGTGACACGCGGCTACGCCGATCCGCCCAATCCGCGCCTGCGCTTCATGGGGCACAACTCGCTCGGCATCGCGGTGTCGATGCGCGCCGGCGGCGACATCATTCATCTCGGCCGCAATCTCGACGAGACGACGGCGCGCTTGCAGAAGAACCTGCCGGTCGGACTCGAACTCGAACGCGTCACCGATCAGCCGCGCGCGGTCGCGCGCTCGGTCGGCGAATTCGTAGACACGCTGGCGATTGCGGTCGCGATCGTCCTCGCGGTGAGCTTCTTCTCGCTCGGTTGGCGCCCCGGCCTCGTCGTCGCCCTGTCGATTCCGCTGGTGCTCGCGATGACCTTCGCCGCGATGAAGTATTTCGGCATCGACCTGCACAAGATTTCGCTCGGCGCGCTGGTGCTCGCGCTCGGCCTGCTCGTCGACGACGCGATCATCGCGGTCGAGATGATGGCG
>CAZDWH010000292.1:0-2761 GCA_964509025.1 uncultured Rhodanobacteraceae bacterium | reverse complement strand
GCCATGAAACTCGTCACGGCGATCATCAAACCGTTCAAGCTCGACGAGGTGCGCGAGGCGCTCGCCGAGGTCGGCGTGCAGGGCATCACCGTGACCGAGGTCAAAGGCTTCGGCCGGCAGAAGGGCCATACCGAGCTGTACCGCGGCGCCGAGTACGTCGTCGACTTCCTGCCCAAGATCAAGATCGAGATCGCCGTGCCGGAAAACATTGCCGAGCGCGTGGTCGAGACGATCCAGAACGCGGCCAACAGCGGCAAGATCGGCGATGGCAAGATTTTTGTGTATGACCTCGATCAGGTGATCCGTATTCGCACGGGGGAGACCGGCGCGGATGCGCTCTAGGTCTTTGTAGATGCCTGAGCTAGTTCATGGCGGCGTAGTAAGGCTATGGGCAGGGTGGTCGGTAGAACTACCGCCGTCACACCACCGACGAAACGACGATGGATCTTGGTCAGCTTGGGGAAATGACTGGGCCATCGACGTTCAAATCATTGAGGTAGGCAGCGCTCCAAACGGAGCGCCTGCATCACCGCAGGAACTTCTTGGCGATGAGAAACCGACGAGCCATTCTGGTTTCGGTTGGATTGGTACAAGCGAAGTTCTCAAAGAGAACGATGGTGATCGCGAGGTTTTTCGCCTCTCGGCAAAGCTGGCAACAATCAACACCATGATGTTGTTCTGGGTTTCCTTCCTGAACGCACAACAGCTTCAGTTCGCATGCGATTTAGTTAACGCCGTGACTCATAGCGCAGCAGCGCCCGCAACCCGCTAGGCGCAATACTGCTAATTTGGCCTTCTAAACGGCCATCAAATTCTATTTGACGCGCCGCAACATTCATGCTTTATTCGGCATAGACATATTCCGGTAGCCAATGCCGGCGCAGAGGGAGCCGTAGCGCGCCGGTCTAGAACCGGCGGTGCGTGCCGGGGAAAGCGCGTCCGCCGCAGCAGGCGGGCGTCATGCAGCAGCAAGCAATATCCCAGTGGTCAGACAATCCGGGTTTGTACGATCCGTCGTTCGAGCACGACAGCTGCGGCTTCGGCTTGATCGCGAACATCGATGGCAAGGCCAGCGCTTGGCTGGTCGATCAGGCGTTCTCGACGCTCGGCAAGATGTCGCATCGCGGCGGCATCGGCGCCGACGGCATTACCGGCGACGGCTGCGGCATGCTGCTCTATCGCGCAACTGCATGGCTGCGCGCGCTCGCGCGCGAGGCGGGTATTGCGCCGGGTGCGCTGTTCGCTTCGGGCCATGTGTTTCTCGATCCGCACGATGCGGCCAACGCGGCGAAACAGCAGGCGACGCTCGAACGCGAGCTCAAAGCCGCCGGTTGCACGATCGCCGGCTGGCGCGAAGTGCCGGTCAACCCCGAAGCCTGCGGTCCGATCGGCACCGCGCATCGCCCGCGCATCGCGCAGATTTTCGTAGACGCGCCCGCGGGCGTTGACGAGGCGCAGTTCGAGCGCCTGTTGTTCCGCGCCCGCCGCCTCGCCGAAAAAACGCTCGCCGACGATTCGCATTTCTATGTCGTGACGCTGTCCGCCGCGACGTTTGCGGCCAAGGCAATGGTCGCGCCCGGAAAGCTGCGCGAGGCGTTCCCCGATTTCGCGCATCCCGAGCTGACGGCCAGCGCCGCGGTGTTCCACCAGCGTTACTCGACCAATACGATGCCGCACTGGAAGCTGGCGCAGCCGTTCCGCCTGCTCGCGCACAACGGCGAGATCAACACGATCAAGGGCAACCGCAACTGGGTCACCGCGCGCGCCGCGAAGTATCAATCTCCGCTGGTGGAATTGTCCGATCTTGGCCCGCTGGTGAGCTTGACCGGTTCGGATTCGCAGAGCCTCGACAATATGCTCGAAGTGCTCGTTGCGGGCGGGCTCGACGTGCTGCTCGCGATGCGCATCCTGATGCCGCCGGCCTGGTCCTCGCGCGAGGATCTCGACGAAGACCTCGAAGCTTTCTACGAATACTACGCGCTGCATTCCGAACCTTGGGACGGCCCCGCCGGCATCGTGCTCTGCGATGCGCGCCATGCCGCGTGCACGCTCGATCGCAACGGACTGCGCCCCGCACGCTGGGCGCGTTCGGACGACAACCATATCATCGTCGCGTCCGAGGCGGGTTTGTGGGACATGCCGCCCGAGCGCATTGTTGCCAAGGGCCGCCTCGGACCAGGCGAGATGATTGCGGTCGATCTGGTCGAACACAAACTGCTCGACAGCGCGGCGATCGATGCGATCAATCGCGCGCGTGCACCGTTCAAGCGCTGGCTGCGCGAACAGCTGCATTATCTCGAATCGCATCTGATCGATCCGGCGCTCGCGGCTGAGCCGTTCTCGCCCGAAACACTTGCGCGCTACCAGAAGCAATTTGCGCTCACGCGCGAGGAACGCGATGTCGTGCTCAAGACGCTGGCCGAGGAGGAAGCCGAGGCGACCGGCTCGATGGGCGACGACACGCCGATCGCGGTGATGAGCCGGCAGTCGCGCCCGCTGTACGAATATTTCCGCCAGGCCTTCGCGCAGGTGACGAATCCGCCGATCGATCCCTTGCGCGAGCGCCTCGTCATGTCGCTGACGACGCAGATCGGGCTCGAGCGCAATGTGTTCGATCTCGTGCCCGAGAACGCGAGCCAGGTGCTGCTCAATTCGCCGATCCTGTCGCAACGCAAGCTGCGCCAGATCCTCGCGCTGCCGCATATCGCGCCGGCGCATATCAAGCTCGATCTGTATTACGACGCGAAGATCGGCCTCAAGG
>CAZDWH010000291.1:0-2767 GCA_964509025.1 uncultured Rhodanobacteraceae bacterium | reverse complement strand
GAACCCTCGTCAGTAGCTTGGGAAGCTACAGCTCTACCATTGAGCTACACCCGCTCGGGTGCTATTGCGGTGCAAGGGTATCGGCATTGACGGCTTTCGCGCAAGAAAGCGCGAAACGCGCCATGTTCCCGTCTATGCGCGACGGCGGCCATAACCGCCGAGCATGACCGCATAACGATCCCTACGTTCAAGCATATAAGGGAAGGGCATAGGATCGCTGCCATTCAGACGTCTTTGCGTCCAAAGAATGACAGCCCCGTGTCCGCCCAACCTGCCCGCCTTCTCGCCCCCCTCTCCGAGGACAAGCTCGCGCTGCTCGCGCGCGTAACCGAGGGGCTCGATTCCGACTCCCTGCTCTGGGTCTCGGGTTATTTCGCCGGCGTCGCCTCGTCGCAGCGGCGTATTCCACTGGTGCAGACGGTGGCGGCGGCCGCTCCACAAGCCACGCTCGCATCCGCAGCGGCGGCCGAAGCGGCTGCTGCTGCGGCCACGGCGCAACGACTCACGATTATCTATGGCAGCCAGACCGGCAATGCGAAGCGCCAGGCCGAGGCGCTCGCTCAGCAATCCGAAGCTGCCGGCCTCCATGTGCGCCTCGTGCGCGCGGACGCGTACGCGACGCGCGAGCTCGCCAACGAGCGCCTGCTCTATGTCGTGATCTCGACCCAGGGCGACGGCGACCCGCCAGATGATGCGCGTGGCTTCGTCGAATTCCTCGTCGGCAAGCGCGCACCGAAGCTGCCGCAGCTAAAGTTCGCCGTGCTCGGCCTCGGCGATTCGAGCTATCCGCAGTTCTGCGCGATTGGCGCCAGGCTCGATGCGCGCCTGGCCGAACTCGGCGCCACGCGCCTCGTAGCTCGCGGCGATGCAGATCTCGATATCGCAACGATCGCCGAGCCCTGGAGCAAGCAGGCACTCGAACAGGCGCGCGAAGTGCTGAAATCCGACACGCCCGCGCCGCAGCTCGCCACGGTCACGCCGTTGCGTGCCGCCGTCGCAGCGCATACGTCTGCCTGGACTCGTGAAAAACCGTACGCGGCGCCCGTGCTCGCCAACCAGCGCATCAGCGCGCGTAATGGGACCAAGGATATTCGTCACATCGAGCTGTCGCTCGACGGCTCGGGCCTCAGCTACGAGCCGGGCGATGCGGTCGGCGTGTGGCCGACCAATCCGCCGGCGCTGGTCGATGCATTGCTGGCCGTGTTGCAGTTCGATGGCGAGCACAGCGTCAGCGTGCAGGGCGAAACGCACAGCGTGCGCGAATGGCTGCTGCGCAAACGCGAGATCACCGGGTTGAACAAACCGTTCCTCGTCGCATACGCACAGCGCGGTTCGCACACCGCGCTGCAGCACGCACTCAGCGCCGAAGGCAAGGACGCGTTGCGTCGCCTGCTCGCCGAGTATCAGCTGATCGATCTCGTGCATGAATTCCCGGCGCGTTGGTCACCCCAAGAGTTCATCACGGCGCTGCGTCCGCTCGCACCACGGCTGTACTCGATCGCGTCGAGCCGCAAGACCGTCGGCGACGAGGTTCACCTCACCGTCGCGGCGCTCGACTACGAAGCTTTCGGGACGCGGCACGTCGGCGCGGCCTCGCATTTTCTTTCGAACTTGCAAGATGACGCCGGCGTGCCCGTTTTTATCGAGGCCAACGAACGCTTCCGCGTGCCGGCAGACGTTTCGCGCGATGTGATCATGATCGGCCCCGGGACCGGGGTCGCGCCGTTCCGCGGCTTCGTGCAGGAACGCGCGGAGGCGCGCTCAATGACATCGGGCGCCACTGGCCGCAACTGGCTGTTCTTCGGCAACCCGCATTTCCGCACCGATTTCCTGTACCAGGTCGAATGGCAGAAGGCGCTCAAGGACGGCACGCTCAGTCGGCTCGATCTGGCGTTCTCGCGCGACCAAAGTGAAAAGGTCTACGTGCAGCACACGCTGCGACGCCGCGGCAAGGAGCTCTACGACTGGATCCAGAACGGCGCGCACATCTACGTCTGCGGCGATGCGACGCGCATGGCGCCGGACGTCGATGCCGCGCTGCGCGACATCTTCATCGAACACGGCGGCAAGAGCGACGAAGACGCGCGCGAGGCGCTGGCCGAACTCGCTGCGCAACGCCGCTACAGCCGGGACGTCTACTGATGAGCACACCTACCCTGTCTGCCGTCGAGCGCATCAAGAGCGCGAGCCGCCGCCTGCGCGGCACGCTCGTCGAGAGCCTCGCTAATCCCGTCACCGGCGCGATCGCCGAGGACGACACGCAGCTGATCAAGTTCCATGGCAGCTACATGCAAGACGATCGCGACCTGCGCGAAGAACGCCGCGCCGCGAAGCTCGAACCGGACTACAGTTTCATGATCCGCACGCGTCTGCCGGGCGGCGTGGTGCTGCCTGCGCAGTGGCTCAAGCTCGACGCGATCGCGACGCGCTACGCCAACGGCACGCTGCGCCTGACCACGCGCCAGGCATTCCAGTTTCACGGCGTGATCAAGCGCGAACTCAAGGCCACGCTGCAGGCGATCAATGCCGCGCTGATCGACACGGTCGCTGCCTGCGGCGACGTCAACCGCAATGTGATGGTCGCGGCGAATCCGCTGCAGTCGCAGGCGCATGCCCAGATCTACGACGACGCGGCGCGTCTGTCGGAATTCCTCAAACCCAAAACGCGCGCATACTACGAAATCTGGCTCGACGAGGAAAAAGTCGCGTCGAGCGGCGAGGAAGTCGAGCCGATCTACGGTGCGACTTATCTGCCGCGCAAATTCAA
>CAZDWH010000290.1:0-2808 GCA_964509025.1 uncultured Rhodanobacteraceae bacterium | reverse complement strand
GCCGACGCCGTTCTCGTCGCCCGGATACCAGTTCTGCACGGTCGAATACTTGATGTTGGCATCGTCGAGCGCGACGAGCTCGACCACCGCCGCGTGCAGCTGGTTCTCGTCGCGCATCGGCGCGGTGCAGCCTTCGAGATAGGACACGCTCGCACCTTCCTCTGCAATCAACAGCGTGCGCTCGAACTGGCCGGTATCGCGCGCATTGATGCGGAAATACGTCGACAATTCCATCGGGCAGCGCACGCCCTTCGGCACGAACACGAAGCTGCCGTCGGAGAACACCGCCGAGTTGAGCGCGGCGAAGTAGTTGTCGCCCTGCGGCACGACGCTGCCGAGATATTTCTGCACCAGCTCGGGATGCTCGCGGATCGCCTCGCTGATGGCACAGAAAATCACGCCGGCCTCGGCGAGTTCCTTGCGAAACGTCGTGCCGACCGAGACGGAATCGAATACCGCATCGACCGCGACGCCGGCGAGACGCGCGCGTTCGTGCAGCGGCACGCCAAGCTTGTCGTAGGTTTCGAGCAGCTTGGGATCGACCTCATCGAGCGACTTCGGGCGATTCTTCGGCTGCGAGAAATAGCTGATCGCCTGAAAGTCGATCGGATCGATCTTCAATTTCGCCCACTGCGGCGGCGTCATCGTCAGCCAATGGCGATAAGCCTTGAGGCGCCACTCGGTCATCCACTCGGGTTCGTTCTTGCGCGCGGAAATCGCGCGCACGACGTCTTCGCCCAGGCCTGGCGGCAGGCTTTCGCTTTCGATGTCGGTGACGAAGCCCGCGCTGTAGCGGCGATTGATCGCATCGCCGACGACGTCGGGGGTTTCGAGCACGGAGGGAATCACTTCACGCGTCATGTCTTCATCTCACGCAGTCGCGAGCTGCACAGGGATCGTCTGACGCGATTTCGGCATCGGTCGCAGCATGTCGGCGAGCGTCACGCCTTCGAGCGCCCCCGCGATCGCGTCATTGATGCGGCGCCAGTTCACGCGCACGCCGCAATGCGATTCGTGATCGCACAGGCCGACATGCGCGCTGCATTCGGTCATGCCGATCGGGCCTTCCATCGCGGTGACGATGTCGGCGATCGTGATGCGCTCGGCCGCGCGCGCGAGGCGATAACCGCCATTGACGCCGCGAAACGATTCGACTAGTTCCGCATGCGCGAGCTGCTTGAGCAGCTTCGACACGGTCGGCAATTCGAGATGCGCACGCGTCGCGACTTCCTGCGCGCTCAGCACTACGTCGCGCGCGGCGCCGTCGGCGAGCACGGTCATTACGACGGTGGCGTAATCGGTGAGTTTGCTGACCCTGAGCATGCTGCCTCACTTGAAGGCGCGGCTTGGATGGCCGCTTCTTGATCCTGACGCTGATGCACGAGTGTCGGGATACCGTACCAATGCAGTCCTATTTTAACGCATCCAGCGCCTGCGCGCATGGCTCACCCTGCGCTGCAGCGTATGATTGACAGCGGCCACGCGATGGCCATATCTTGTGCCCGTCAACGGCGTCCTACACAACATCTGGTTGTACAGGACTTAATCGGGAATCCGGTGCAAAACCGGAACTGCCCCGCAGCGGTGACCGGGAACGAACGTCTGCCACACAGCACTGGGCTTCACCGCCTGGGAAGCGGCAGCGAAGTAGGAGGAGCTATCAAGCTCCGCGCCCGGGAGTCCGAATACCGGCCCGCGATCGTTCGTCTTGTGGCGAACGTCTGGCTTGCAGAACCTCGCGGGAGGGTGCGCCGGGCAGTGACGCGACGGTTTTATCCTGCCCCGCCCCATCCGTCTGGTCTGCATTTCGCTCGCGGGAGCGAAGGCCGACGGATGCGGCGTCAGTCGTTCCCGTCTGCCTTTGCCCCCACCGTTACGGGAGAGGCGCGTGTCGCAAACTGAAGATTCCACCATTTCCATCCCTCTGCCAGCTGCGGTTGTGCCAACGGCGGCACCTGCACAGCAGGATTTCTCATTGACGCCGCCACACGCCGGTCCGATCGCGATGCGTGTGACCAAGCGTTCCGGTGCGAGCGAGGCCGTCGACCTCAACAAGATCGTGCGCGCCGTGGCGCGCTGCTGCGTGGCCTTGCGCGATGTCGATGCGATGCGCGTCGCGGTCAAGACGATCACCGGCCTGTACGACGGCGCGAGCACGCGTGAACTCGACGAACTTTCGATCCGCACCGCAGCTTCGCTGATCGCGGAGGAACCCGAGTATTCGCGCGTCGCCTCGCGCCTACTGTCCGGTTATATCGACAAGGAAGTGCAGGCGCTCGGCGTGTATTCGTTTTCGCAGTCGATCCGCCTCGGTTTTGACGTCGGCCTGATCAACGAGCGCGTGCTGCATTTCGTCGAGACGCATGCGCGCAAGCTCAATGATGCGATCGACGCCGCACAGAACGCCAACTTCGAATACTTCGGCCTGCGCACGCTGTACGACCGCTATCTGCTCAAGCATCCGCAGCGGCGCCAGGTGATCGAAACGCCGCAGCAGTTCTGGATGCGCATCGCCTGCGCGCTGTCGGAGACGCCGAGCGAGGCGATCGAGCTGTATCGTCTGTTCGCCGCGCTCGATTACGTGCCGAGTTCGCCGACGTTGTTCAATGCCGGCACGCGCCACGAGCAGCTGTCGAGCTGCTTCCTGCTCGACTCGCCCGCCGATTCGCTCGAGGCGATCTACGACAAGTACAAGGACATCGCACAGCTGTCGAAATTCTCCGGCGGTATCGGCGTCGCCTGGCATCGCGTGCGCGCGGAAGGCTCGCTGATCCGCTCGACCAACGGTCTGTCGAACGGCATCGTGCC
>CAZDWH010000289.1:0-2827 GCA_964509025.1 uncultured Rhodanobacteraceae bacterium | reverse complement strand
GTGCGCGCCAAGGCGGAGATCGAAACCGACGACAACGGCCGCGAGACGATCATCGTCACCGAACTGCCGTATCAGGTGAACAAGAAGCGCCTGATCGAGGCAATCGCCGAGCTGCACAAGGAAAAGAAGCTCGAAGGCATCTCGCCCGATGGACTGCGCGACGAGTCCGACAAGGACGGCATGCGCATCGTGATCGAGGTGCGCAAGGACACGATGGGCGACGTGCTGCTCAACAATCTGTATCAGCAAACGCAGATGCAGGTCACGTTCGGCATCAATATGGTTGCGCTGGTCGACGGCCAGCCCAAGCTGCTCAACCTCAAGGAAATCCTTGAGGCGTTCATCCGCCATCGGCGCGAGGTAGTCACACGGCGCACGATTTTCGAGCTGCGCAAGGCGCGCGAACGCGCCCATGTGTTGGAAGGCCTGACGGTCGCGCTCGCGAACATCGACGAGATGATCGAGCTGATCAAGACCTCGGCATCGAGCGACATCGCCAAGGAGCGCATGCTGGCCAAGCACTGGGAGCCGGGCCTCGTGCGCAGTCTGCTCGCCGCGGCGGGCGCGGATGCGTCGAAACCGGAGGATCTCGCGCCGAATGTCGGCTTGTCCGCGGACGGTTATCAACTTTCCGAAGTGCAGGCGCAGCAGATTCTGGAAATGCGCCTTGCGCGCCTCACCGGACTGGAGCAGGAAAAGCTCACCGACGAATACAAGGAACTGCTCGAGACGATCGCCGGCCTGATCGATATTCTGCTGAATCCCGATCGCCTGCTCGAAGTGATCCGCGGCGAACTGATGGCGATACGTGAGCAGTACGGCGATGCGCGCCGCACCGTGATCCAGCCGAGTCAGGAAGACCTCGATGTGCTCGATTTGATCGCGCCCGAAGACGTGGTCGTCACGCTGTCGCACGCAGGCTACGCCAAGCGCCAGCCGGTGACGGTCTATCGCGCCCAGCGCCGTGGCGGCAAGGGTCGCATGGCGACTGCGATCAAGGAAGAAGATTTCGTCGAACGCCTGTGGGTGGTGAACACGCACGATACGCTGCTCACGTTCACCAGTCTGGGTCGCGTGTACTGGCTGAAAGTATACAAAATCCCCGACGCCGGCCCGAACTCGCGTGGCCGTCCGATCGTCAACCTGCTGCAGCTCGAAGAAGGCGAGAAGGTACAGGCGGTACTGCCGGTGCGCGAATATCGCGACGACCAGTACGTGTTCTTCGCCACGCGCTACGGCACGGTGAAGAAGACGAAGCTGGCCGAGTTCGAATTCCAGCTGCAGCGAGGCAAGGCGGCCATTTCGCTGGACGAAGGCGATGCGCTGGTCGACGTGCAGCTGACCGACGGCACGCACGACGTGATGTTGTTTGCTTCGAATGGCCGCACCGTGCGCTTCGCCGAGGATGAAGTGCGCGCGATGGGTCGCGGTGCGGGCGGCGTGCGCGGCATCCGTCTCGCCGGCGGCGCGCAGGTCGTTTCGCTGCTCGTCGTCGAGCATGCCTCGGAGCAGGGTGGCGACGAAGACGAATCGAACGAAACGGCCGAGGGCGAAACGCTTGTAGACGAGTCCGTATCGGCGTCGGAAACCTATGTGCTGACCGCAACCGAACGCGGCTACGGCAAGCGCACGCCGCTGTCGAAATATCCGCGCAAGGGCCGCGGCATCCAGGGCGTCATCGGCATCCAGTGTTCCGAGCGCAACGGCGATCTCGTCGGCGCGGTCGAGCTCGACGACACGCACGAAGTCATGCTGATCTCGAACCAGGGCACGCTCGTGCGCACGCGCGCGCACGAAATCGCCAAGGTCGGGCGCAATACGCAGGGCGTGACGCTGATTCGCCTGCCGGCCGAGGAGGCACTCGTCGGCGTGGTCGGTATCCAGTCGCTGGGAGGCGACGAGGACTCGGCCAGCGCCGACGGCGTCACAGAACAGCCGACGGAGTGACAGAGTCGGGCTGAAGACTCAGCCCGATTCCAGTTCCATTTGCGCTGTGAAGAAGGTTATTGTCGGGCCGCTGCGCTCTCCACGCAGCCCTCGATATTCATGTGATAGGGAATGTACAGCAGTAGTTCGGAGGCCGAGGCGCGACGCCATTCGATGCGACTGCTCAGGCCATCGATGGAGACCTTGCAAGCAGATCCGATTTGGGCGCGGACCTTTGCCGTGTCCTCCGCGATGGCCTTGATGATGTCGTAGCGAAAACGCTCGGGCCGCGACAGACTGAGGGCAGTCTCGGCGCCGGCATCGATTTCGGTACGACCGACGCGTTCGGTTTTTTCGATGAACGCACGCAACGCGCGCGTGAATTCCTCCGCTTTGGCGGGCTCGCCTGCTATCGCTATGCGCACGGACAGCCCCACCTTGTTGACGTCCGGGCGTTTGTCCTCCTTAGCAAGCGGCACCTGGTAGTTGTGCTCATTGAGCAGCAACGGATAAGTGTCGTCATAAATCAGCTGGAACCGCTGCCCGGTCGTCGCAATCATTTTTCCTATCGTTGCGTATATCTCGCGCTTGCGCCCTTCTTCGCTACGCGTATCGTTGATCAGGGTGATCGGCAGAAGCAGATAGTCGCCCGGACGCGTAATCGAGACGGCCGGTGTGTCGAGCAAATCACGGTAAGTAATACGCGATCCCGTGACGGTGATCGTTTCCAGAGCCTGCCCTCCGTCTTGAGCGAAAGAGGCTGAGGTAAGCGCGACGAGCACCGCGCCTAGTCGAGGAAGCCAAGAAAACTCCGCTGCTTTGTTCCGCATGAAGAGCTCCTAGTGGATAAGTGGCCGACTTTGGGCAGATTGACTAGAACCTGGATTCCGGGTTCCGCGCT
>CAZDWH010000288.1:0-2856 GCA_964509025.1 uncultured Rhodanobacteraceae bacterium | reverse complement strand
CGCGCCTTCTCGCCCGGCGGATTGACCACGCGATGCGACGTCGACGGATACACGTGGTTGGTCAGTCGCTGCAGCATGTCGCCGATATTCACAACGATGGCGTCCCCCTGCGTGGTGATCGGCAGCCAGCTGCCGTCCTTCTGCAGCAACTGCAGGCCTTCCGCGCTCGCGCCGACGAGCAGCGTGATCAGATTGATGTCCTCGTGCGCGCCGGCGCGCTCGTTCGGAATTTCGGTGTCGGTGATCGGTGGGTAGTGCAGCGGGCGCAGGATCGAGTTACCGAACTGCGTCTTGTCGTCGAAATAATTTTCCGGCAAGTCGATGTGCAGCGCGAGCGCGCGCAGAACGCGCGAACCGAGCTTGTCGAGCGCATCGAACAGGCCATAGCCGTATTCGTGAAAATCGGGCACTTCACCAGGCCACACATTGGCCGGCATCGACGCGGCGTATTTCGAGCCCGCGGGCAGCTCGCGGCCGATATGCCAGAACTCCTTCAAGTCCGCGTGCTTGGAATCTTTCGCCGTCTCGATGCCGAACGGCGTGAAACCGCGCTGCCCGCCCATGCCTTTGAGCTGATACTTCGCCTTCACATCCTCGGGCAGGTCGAAGAAACGCACGAAAGCGTCGTAGGCTTTGTCGATCAACGTCTGCGGAATGCCGTGACCGGAAATGCCGCAGAAGCCGAATTCGCGGTAAGCCGCACCGATCTCGGCCACGAAGGCCTTGCGGTCGGTGTCGTAGCGGGAAATATCGAGGGTGGGAACTTGGTGACTCATGGCTGAAATTTTTTGTTAGAGAGTGCGGCCAAGGATGGCCGCTCTTGCTCTTGCGATCACGGATGATCGCAAAAACTTCGTGCCATGGACGGCTGCTCTTGATTCACGCAATCAGGGATGATTGCACTAGCTTGCGGCCAATTTTACCGCGTCGGCGAGCTTGGCGGCCAGCGCGCGCACTTCAGCTTCGTCCGGGCCTTCGACGGTCACGCGCACGAGCGGCTCGGTACCCGACGGCCGCAATACAACGCGACCGCGGCCGTTCAGCGTATCCTGCACATGAGCGAACACGCCCTGCACTTGCGGATTCGCGACAATCTCGCCTGCCGCGCCCGACACCGGCACGTTGACCGTGATCTGCGGCACGCGCGTGACCCCCGCGCGCGCCTGCGCGAGCGTGACACCCGTGCGTTGCAACGCATCCAGCACGAGCAAGGCGGTCAGGATGCCGTCGCCGGTCGTGGTGCGGTCGAGGCACAGCACATGCCCGGAGGCTTCGCCGCCCAGCGTGCCGCCATGTTCCTTCAGCATCTGCAGAACGTAGCGATCGCCGACGCGCGAGCGCAGGAATCGCACGCCGAGCCGCGCGATCGCCTGCTCGACGCCGAAATTCGTCATCAGGGTGCCAACTACCGGGCCCTTGAGCCGCCCCTGCGCGAGCAAGTCCTGCGCAAGCAGATAGACGATGTCGTCACCATCGACGAGCGCGCCGCTATTGTCGATGAACTGCACACGATCGCCGTCGCCATCGAAGGCGATGCCCAAATCGGCCTTCTGCGCCAGCACAGCGGAACGCAACGCCGCGGTATGCGTCGCTCCGCATTCGGCATTGATATTAAAACCGTCCGGCTGCGCGCCGATCGTCACGATGTCCGCACCGAAATCGGCGAACAGGCGTGGCGCGATTTGATAGGTCGCGCCGTGCGCGCAGTCGAGCACGATGCGCCGGCCGCGCAGGTCGAGCGTGCCGACGCTGCTGCTGCAGAACGCTTCGTAACGCGCCGCTCCGTCGTTGATGCGCACGGCCTTGCCGATCTGTTCGGACGCGACGGTGCGCATCGGTTCGGCGAGACGGCGTTCGATCGCGAGCTCGATCGCGTCGGAAAGTTTTTCGCCGTCGGCGTTGAAGAACTTCACGCCGTTGTCATAGTAAGGATTGTGCGAGGCGCTGATCACGATGCCAGCCTGCGCACCCTGCGCGCGCGCGAGCCAGGCGACAGCGGGCGTCGGCATCGGCCCGAGCAATTGCACGCCCGCACCCGCTGCGACGAGTCCTGCCTCGAGCGCGGACTCGAACATGTAGCCTGACACGCGTGTGTCCTTGCCGATCAGCACTTCGGCGCGGCCATGCGTCTCGCGCAGCACGCTGCCTAGCGCATGCCCGACGCGCAGCATGAAATCCGCGGTAATCGGCTCCACGCCGACGCGGCCGCGGATGCCGTCGGTGCCGAAGTATACTTTTTCAGTCATGCGGAGTACGCGACGCCTTGCTTCGCTACATCGTCTGCGTCGGCTTGTCGGAGTTGGCCAGTCCGGCTAGAGCGGTTTCGATCTTGGTGCGCGCCGAGTCGCCCTCGGCCGAGTCGGCGAACTGCACGCCGACACCGGCGACGCGATTGCCCTGCGCGCCTGGCGGAGTCAACCACACGACCTTGCAGGCGATGCCGAGGCGCTCGGGATCGTCGAGCAAGGTCAGGAGCAGGAACACGTCGTCGCCGAGCGCATAGCGCTTCGCCGTCGGCACGAACAGGCCGCCGCCACGCAGGAACGGCATATAGGTGTTGTATAGCTGGGCTTTGTCCTTGATCGCCAGCGGCAAAATGCCGAGGGCGCTAGTCGGGCCTGCCATCGAAATCTCCAGTCAGGGCCTGTTAACGCTATCGGGACAGACCACGTTGTCGTGTCCGGCTGTCAGGTGGTCGTGCGCGGCGCTGCGACAGGCTGGCCGCCTGTTCAAGCCGCGCACGGCCGCATGGCGGCCGGACACGGCAACCCGAAGGGCCGCGCTTGAGAGCGCGCGCTGCGGCGTCATCACTCGGTCATTTATCGACATAAACTTCCTCGTTCTTCCTTGCCCCGC
>CAZDWH010000287.1:0-2860 GCA_964509025.1 uncultured Rhodanobacteraceae bacterium | reverse complement strand
CTTCAGCCAGCTTGTGCTTGAGCGCGAGCACTTCCCACGACGTGACTAGCGGCGGCAGTTCGTGCAGCTGCGCCAACGCGTTGTCGAGCGCCGCGCGGTCGCGATAGACCGGCTGCTGGATCGCGGTGCGCGTCTGCCAAGAGGCAGGCGACCAGTTGGCGGCTTCGCGGACGGGGACCAGGGGTGTCGGTTCGGGCTTCATCGCGGGGATCATGGCATTCTGCTGCGCTGCAATGCAGCATCATGCCATAACCTTCCCGCGACGCAAACAGACGTCCAAACGGTGCGGCTTAGCGCGTGCGCCGAAACCCCGCCCACACCGCGCCCGCGCCGAGCGCGACGAAACCCAGCAGGGTCCAGAATGGCATGGCGAGGCCGAGGAAGGTCCAGTTGACCTCGGAGCAGTCGGCGTGGCCGGTGAAGGCCATCTTGAGGATCTTGTTGACCGGGAAATTCTCGACCATGTAGTTCCAGCCCGGCGTGCACCCGGCAAGCGGATCGGGCGGCTGCTGCTGCACCCACAGATGGTAGGCCGCGATACCGACCCCCGCGGCGGCGCCCGCAAGCGCCAGCAACGCATAGGCGCGGCGCCCGGTCGTGTCGGGATTGTGCAGCGCGCCGATGAGGAAAAACACGCCCATCGCGATCACCGCAATGCGCTGGAAAATGCACAGCGGGCAAGGCTCGATATGCAGATCGAACTGCACGTAGTAGGCGTAGCCGAGCAGGGCTGCGCATGCGGCGAAGCCGAGCAGGTACAGCGTGCGAAACGACATGGCGGACAGGACGTTCTTCATGGGATTCGATGGGCAGTCTTAGAGATGGAAGGCTTCACTGTGCAAGCCTAGACACAGGCAGACCGCGAAAATCGCCCAAAGTGCCAGCGTAAGGTACTCCGTGCGGCGATCCGCGGTTTCACGCAACGCCAGCCACAACGCGAGCGGGATCAACGCGTAGCGATGTTCGATCATCCAGAACGCGGCCAATGCCGCGCCCGACAGCGGGTACAACAGCACGGCGGATGGCGGGCTCAGGCGCGTTTGCGCCAGACCACAGGCTGCGGCGACGGCCAGCAGCCCGAATAGCAGTTTGACCGCCGGATACGCCTGGCAAGCCTGAATCACGTAGTTGTGCAGCATCAGCGGCTGCACGACCTGATTGTAGGGATGGTCGACGCGGAACAGCCAGAGGAACAGCGCGAACGCGGCGAGCGGGAGCAGTGCCAGCCACGGCGCCTTGGCAAGGCTCGCGCCAAAACGACGCAGGCCCGCGACGATGTGGAACGGAAACAACAGCGCGCACAGAAACAGGGCGAAATAGACATTGCCGACATGTACGGACAAGTCCGGATGCATCGTCGCTTGCTCGGTCGACAGCGAGATGTGCCCGTTCCATTTCCAGTAGGCGAGGAAAAGCACTCCGCCCACCGCGTAAGGCCATAGACGCTCCAGCATCCAGCGCCACGCTGGCGGTGGCCCGATGCGCGCGGGCCAGACCGCGAACGCGCACAGCAGCGGTAACCAGACCACATTGGTCTGACGCACGCCCAGCGCCGCAATCATCAGCGCGCCGGCGAGGATGTGTCGTTCGCGCATAGTTGCCGCGGCCGCCGCGAGCACGAGGCCAAGCGACAACACATCGGTATAAACCATGAAATTGTAGGGAAACAGTATCGGCAGCAGCGCGAACTGCAGCGTCATCAGCCCCGCATCGGTCGGCCAGATGCGCTTGCGTACCAGATAGAACGCGGCGATTGCGCCCAGACCGTAAAGCGCATTGAGAAATCGCGCTGCCTCGATCGAGCGCTGATCGACGGCCCAGAGTATGGCTGCGGACACGACGTGATAGCCCGGCAGCATGGTCAGAAACTTGTAGCCGATGCGGAAATCGCCGTGATCGAACAGATTGATCTGTCCGTAATGGATCATCTCGTCCGGGATCGGCGTCACGTGCCGGAGCAGGACGACGCAAGCGAGGTACGCAAACGCGAATCCGGCCCAAAGGAGCCGGATTCGGAGGGATTGCGCGGTGTCCGCGCTCACCGGCGCGGCCCGATGCGGTGCGAGGCGCAACGCATCGAGGTCAAAGCTTACTCGGCCGTGGCCGACGCTTCCGCGCGCGGACGATCGACGAGTTCGACATAGGCCATCGGCGCATTGTCGCCGACGCGGTTGCCGCACTTGAGGATGCGCGTATAGCCGCCCTTGCGCTCGCGGTAGCGCGGGCCGAGTTCGACGAACAGCTTGCCGACGGCGACCTTGTCGCGCAGGCGCGCGAACGCGAGGCGGCGATTGGCGACGCTGTCGACCTTGGCCAGCGTGATCAGCGGCTCGGCGACGCGACGCAGTTCCTTGGCCTTCGGCAGAGTCGTCTTGATCAGCTCGTGCTTGATGATCGAAGCGGCCATGTTCTTGAACATCGCTTCGCGATGCGAACTGGTGCGATTGAGTTTACGACCGGATTTCATGTGACGCATAAATATTTCCTTTGTGTAACTTTATAATTGTATCTTTTGGCGGACGATTCCGCGAAAAGTGAACTCTTGGTTCTGGCGGTCCTGGCCGGTAAATCAGGAGCGGCGATCCTGGCCGCTCCGACACGAGGCTTGCGCCTCAATTCATCTGCATGCCATGCTGCAGGCCAGACGGCGGCCAGTTTTCGAGCTTCATGCCGAGCGACAGGCCGCGCGAGAACAGCACATCCTTGATCTCGGTGAGCGACTTCTTGCCGAGATTCGGGGTCTTGAGCAGTTCGACTTCGGTGCGCTGCACGAGATCGCCGATGTAGTAGATGTTCTCGGCCTTGAGGCAGTTGGCCGAACGCACGGTCAGCTCGAGGTCGTCTACTGGACGCAGCAGGA
>CAZDWH010000286.1:0-2869 GCA_964509025.1 uncultured Rhodanobacteraceae bacterium | reverse complement strand
CCATGAACTCCATCAGCATCTGGTTCGAATTCGCGGTGCCGTAGAACGTGCAGGTGCCGGGTGCGTGATACGAGGCGGCCTCGGCTTCGAGCAATTCATCACGGCTCGCCTTGCCTTCGGCGTAGAGCTGGCGCACTTTGGATTTCTGATCGTTGCTGATGCCGCTCGGCATCGGTCCCGCCGGCACGAAGATCGTTGGCAGATGGCCGAAGCTCAGTGCACCAATCAAGAGGCCCGGCACGATCTTGTCGCAGATGCCTAAGCACAGCGTGGCGTCGAACATGTCGTGCGAAAGCGACACCGCGGTCGCGAGCGCGATCACGTCGCGCGAGAATAGCGACAGCTCCATGCCAGCCTGGCCCTGCGTCACGCCGTCGCACATCGCCGGCACGCCGCCGGCGACCTGCGCGGTCGCGCCCGCATCGCGCGCGGCGGCGCGGATCAATTCGGGATAGCGCTCGTACGGCTGATGCGCGGAGAGCATGTCGTTGTACGCGGTGACGATCGCGATGTTCGGCCGCACGTTGGCGCGGATCGCGCCCTTGTCGTCCGTACCGCAGGCGGCGAAACCGTGCGCGAGATTGCCGCAGGAAAGGCGCTTGCGGTGTGGACCGTTGCCCTTGGCACGCGCGATCTTGTCGAGGTAGGCATCGCGTGTCGCGCGGCTGCGTTCGGCGATCTGCGCGGTGACGCTGGCGAGGGCTGGATTGAGCGGCATGATGGGTTTTCCTCGGCGCTAAACGCACCAGTAAATTTGTACCGGCACGCGCGCGTAATGCAGCACGGCGCTGATCGGCAGCGAATCATTCGATTCAGCCGCTCGCAGCACTTCGTGTTTGCGCGTGCCTTCGATGTGCAGATACAACGCGTGCGCGTCGACGAGTACGGGCAGGGTCAACGTGATGCGCGGTTCGCCCGCGCCGGGTGCGCGCATCGGCAGCACGCGCGCCTTGCCATGCGGATCGAGCGCGGCGGCGAGATGATCGCCGCCTGGAAAGAACGAAGCCGTGTGACCGTCGTCGCCCATGCCGAGCACGACGGCGTCGCAGGGCAGGGCAAGCCTGCCGATGCGTGCGGATACTTCGGCTAGCGCGCTTTCCGGATCCGACGCGCCAGGTTCGTACAGTGGCGTGAACTTCGCCGCTGCGGCGTCGCCGCGCAGCAGATTCGCAAGCACGAGCGCGGCGTTGGAACGCTCATGCGTCGGCGGCACCCAGCGCTCGTCGACGAGCGTGATCGTGACCTTGTCCCAAGCCAGCTGCTGTTGCGCCAGCGCGCGGAAGAATTTCAGCGGCGTGCGTCCGCCGGAGACGGCGAGCAACGCGGTCCCGCGCGCGGCGATCGCGCGCACGAGATCGCTCGCGACTGCGCGTGCGAGCGCGAATGCGAGCGCATCCGAGTCGACAAAATCGTGCGTGACGAGATTCATGGTGCGAGCCCAGACGGTCAGGCGGCATCCTCGTCGTGCCAGGTGCGGCCGTCGCGTTCTATGAGGGCGACGGCCGCGCTCGGGCCCCACGTGCCCGCGGCATACGGCTTCGGCGCTTCGGGCGTCGATTCCCATGCGGCGAGGATCGGATCGATCCAGCGCCATGCCGCCTCGACTTCGTCGCGGCGCATAAACAAGGTCAGATTGCCCCGCACAACGTCAAGCAGCAGGCGCTCGTATGCATCCGGCTGCGAAACGCCGAAGGCCTCGGCGAAACTCATGTCGAGCGGCACCTGCTGCAGGCGCAGTCCGCCCGGACCGGGCGACTTGATCATGAGCCAGAGTTTGACGCCCTCGTCAGGCTGCAGGCGCAGCACGAGACGGTTCGGCGCGATCGGCCCCGCATTCGGCGCGAAGATCGAATGCGGAATCGCACGAAACTGGATCACGATCTCCGACACGCGAGTCGGCAGGCGCTTGCCCGTGCGCAGATAGAACGGCACGCCGGCCCAGCGCCAGTTGTCGACCTCGGCCTTGAGCGCGACGAAGGTCTCGGTCTGCGAATTCGGCTTGCCGAGATCCTCGAGATAGCCGCGCGCGGGGCCGCCGTCCGCTGCGCCGGCGCGATACTGACCGCGCACGGTCGTGACGATTGCGTTGTTCGCATCGATTGGCTTGAGCGAACGCAGCACTTTCAGTTTCTCGTCGCGCACCGCGTCGGCATCGAGCGAGGCGGGCGCTTCCATCGCGACCATACAGAGCAGCTGCAGCAGATGGTTCTGCACCATGTCGCGCAGCGCACCGGCGGTGTCGTAGTACGAGGCGCGCTTTTCCAGGCCGACAGTTTCGGCGACGGTGATCTGCACGTGATCGATATGTGCGGCCTTCCACAGCGGCTCGAACAGGATATTGCCGAAGCGCAGCGCGATCAGGTTCTGCACCGTCTCCTTGCCGAGGTAGTGATCGATGCGGAACACCTGCTTCTCGGCGAAGGCGCTGCCGACCGCGTTGTTGATTTCGGTCGCGCTCGCGAGGTCCTTGCCGATCGGTTTTTCGATCACCACGCGCGCGCCGTTGCCGTTGAGGCCATAGGCGCGCAGACGATCGCAGATGCCGACGAACAGCGAAGGGCTCGTCGACAGATAGAACACGTGCACCTTGCCGGCATCGGCTTTCAGCTTGTCCGCGAACTCCTTCCACCCCGCGTCGGCGGTCGCATCGAGTGCGGTGTAGGAAACCTGCGTCAGGAATTTGTCCAGCGCCGCGGCATCGACGTTCTTGACGGCGCGTTGCACGGCATCGCGCACGATCGCGCGGTAGTTTTCGTTCGTGTCGCTGGCGCGCGCGACGCCGATGATGCGACTCGTCGGCGGCACCTGACCATCGACATAACGCCGGTACCGCGCGGGCCGCCGCTTGCGCCACGCCAGATCGCCGGTG
>CAZDWH010000285.1:0-2896 GCA_964509025.1 uncultured Rhodanobacteraceae bacterium | reverse complement strand
CGCGATCTTCAACACGATCGCGATGCGGAAGACGCACAAGGCGCAAGGCGAGGTCGAGGAACTGCACCACGAGATTTCCGAGCGCGCCGGCGACGTGTTCGGCAATGTGCTCGTGGTGCAGAGTTTCACGCGCCTCGGCGCCGAGGTGAAGGCGATCAACGAGATGATGCGGCGCGTGCTCAAGGCGCAGTATCCGGTGCTGCGCGGCTGGGCGTGGCTGTCGGTCGCCAATCGCGCGGCGTCGACACTGACCATCGTTGCGATCTTCGCCATGGGCGCCCAGCTCAACGCGAAGGGCGAGATCACCGTCGGCGGCATTGTCACCTTCGTCAATTTCGCGATGATGCAGATCGGCAAGCTCGAACAGTTCGCCGGATTCATCTCGGGCCTGTTCTTCCAGACGCACTCGCTGTCGGATTTTTTCTCGGTGCTCGACACCAAGGAAGTGCTGCACGAGAAACCCGGTGCGCCGCCGCTGCCATCCGATCTCAAGGGCGAAGTTACGTTCGACAATGTCTCGTTCGGTTACGAGGCGTCGCATCCTGCGCTGAAAGGTCTGAGCTTCAAGGTCCCGGCAGGCGGCACGGCGGCCCTGGTCGGACCGACCGGCGCGGGCAAGACCACGGCGCTGTCGCTGTTGTATCGCGCCTACGATCCGAGCACGGGTCGCATCACGATTGACGGCATCGACATCCGCGACGTGAGCGTGACGTCGCTGCGTGAACATATCGCGGTCGTGTTTCAGGACCCGGGGCTGTTCTATCGTTCGATCGCCGACAACCTGCGCATCGGCAATCCCGAAGCGAGCGACGCCGAACTCGAAGCCGCCGCGCAGGCCGCCGAGGCGCACAACTTCATTATAGTCAAGCCGGAAGGCTATTCCACGCTCGTGGCCGAGCGCGGACGCTCGCTCTCGGGCGGCGAGCGCCAGCGACTTTCGATCGCGCGCGCGATGCTCAAAGACGCGCCGATCCTGATACTCGACGAGGCGACCAGCGCGCTCGACAATGCGACCGAGGCGCGCATCCAGCGCGCGCTTAACGCGTTGACGCAGAACCGCACGACGTTCGTCATTGCGCACCGTCTATCAACCGTGCGCAACGCCGACGTGATCCTCGTGCTCAAGGACGGCCAGCTGGTCGAGCAGGGCAAGTACGATGAACTCGTCGCGCTCGGCGGCCTGTTCGCCGAGCTCGATCGCGGTGGCAAGTTCGTCGCCGATGCGCAGGAGGCACTGCCGGGCGATCTCGAGGATGCGCTCGTGACGGGGTAGCACGCGCGTGCCGATCCATGCGAGGCTGACCTGGTTCTCCGCCTTATTCCGTTTGATGGTTATCAGCGGACAAATGGAGACTCTGATGAAACGTTTGCATTGGGTTTTGTGCGCAATAGTGATTGGCATCTGCGGTCCGGCATGGGCCGATGGTGGCGGCACGGTCTATCGCGAAGGCGCTGCCACGAAGTTCCTGAGTGCATACGCCTATGCGAAGCCGGATCTGTTCGACGAGTCGAAGCAGGCCGTGGTCATCTACGTGCTGGACGGCCCCATCGATGCGGCGACGTTCGACGCCGCGCCGGATCGCGAGGGGGCGCTTGGCCATCTGCTGTGGGATACCAATGGCAATACCGTCCAGCTGACGATCGGACCGGACAAGAACGGGCAAGCGGGTGTGGAGCAGGTGAACCTGGTCGCCAGGGTGAATGGGACGACCACAAGCACTTCGGCTTCGATGGGGCCGGACTACTACGTGCTCGACCTGAAGGCCAATGATGGCAAGCGCATCGAGGGCAGCCTGCGCAGCACGCACGAATCCGAGAAAACTGCGAAGAATGGAAGCTTTTTCGATCTGCATTTCGCCCTGAATGTGGCGAGCGGGCCGCCTTTCGGTCCTGGCCTGCCGCCCGACGGCGGCGCGCCGTTCAAGGGTTACTGGAAATACGTTTCGGCGCTGTGGTCCGCGACAACACGCGAGGAACTTGACGACGAAAAAGTTCAAGCACTGGCAAACACTCTGAGCGATGCCCGTATCAAAGCCATGAACCAGATCGCGGAAAGCGCGGGTAAGGGCAAGGGGGAGTTGGATAAAGCCCAACTGGCTGTCTTGAAAAAGATGTGGGCCAACGTTCCCCACGGCGACAGGAGTGTAAATTCCAATGACGTCGTTTTCGTCAGCGGGCGCATGAACGGCGACGTGGCCACCATGGAGATCAAGGGCGAACGCAGCCAAGGGACAATTGACGGTAATGGCAACTACACCCCAGGCCCCCCGATACTCGTCACCGTCACCATGAAAAAAGAAAACGGAGAATGGTGCTTCGACAAGGATCAGAAGCACGAGATCGGCCGTGGCAAGGCGTCACCCGCAGCACCACCCGGCAATGCCTCGCCCGGAACGCAGAAAAACTGAACGCAAAAAAAGCCGGCGCGAATCCCGCGCCGGCTTGCAGAGAGAGCAACTCGTCGAACTACTTGCCGGCCATCGCCGCCGACGCGAGTTTGAAGAACACGTCGGTGTTGTCGATCACGCCGTGGAAGGCATCCGCGCCGGCGCCGTAAGCCGACAGCGGCACATCGGTGGCGGTGTGTACGGCTTGATCGCCGGGCACCTGGCCGCTGACGAAATAGCCCTTGTCCTTGTTGCGCGTGCTCGGACTGTCAGGCGACTGCGACGGCGGGAACGGTTGCTGCGTGTCGAGCGTCGGATACAGATTGGGCAGCCAGGTTTCGTAACGATCAGCGTTGGCGCCATAGCCGATCAGCATCTTGCCGTCGATCAGCGTGTTGACCGGATAGCCGTCGGCGGCGATCGTGTACTTCGGGAACTGCGCTGCGTCGTAGTTGCCGACGTACTTGAGTCCGGAAAGCGCGTCGTCTCGTCGCTCGCTGCTCAGGAGG
>CAZDWH010000284.1:0-2903 GCA_964509025.1 uncultured Rhodanobacteraceae bacterium | reverse complement strand
ATCGCGGGCTCGGTCTCGGTCGCGTGTTCTACGCCGACGTGACGAGCTTCGCCGAAGTGCGCGTGCCCCTGCTCGCCTGCGAGGTGTTCCTCGAACCGCGCGACGACGTCGCCGTGCTGTTCCACGGCACCTACGGCTTCCGCGAAGTCGGTCAACAGATGATGTCGAGCATCGGTCGACGCGTGTCGCTGCTCGCGAAGGATCTGTGCAGCCACGCCTACGTGCGCTCGACCTATCTCGACGGCGCCAACGGCAGTCTGCCGAACCAGACTTGGCTTGCCGGGCGCGCGCATGGCCCGAGTCCGGCGCAGGCGCGCTCGGCCTGATGTCGATGCGAGCGACGGCCGCGGCAATCGAGCCGCTCATCGAACTCAAATTCGGCCAGGTCGGCATCGCCAACCTGCGCCTCAACGAAAACGACGCCGCCGCACTGCGCGACGAGATCACGCAAAAAGTCGCCGCCGCACCTACGCTGTTCGCGCGTGCGCCGGTAGTGCTCGACCTGTCGCGTCTGGCGCAGCTGCCGAGCATCGATGAAACGCGCGCACTGCTCGATGCAATCCGCGACGGCGGCATGCTGCCGGTCGGGCTCGCTTACGGCACCGCCGATAACGAAGCGCTGGCGCGCACGCTGAACTTGCCGCTGTTCGCCAAGTTCCGCGCGGTGTACGAACGCATGAACGGCGGCGACGCAGCAACCGAAGCGCCCGCCCCTGCCCCGCCGCCCGCGCCGAAAGCGCGCGCCGCAAAGCCCGCCGAGGAGCCGGTTGCGTCCGGTGCAGCCCCAGTCGCGCCGTCGACGCTGCGGCATGCCAAACCGGTGCGTTCGGGCCAGCAGGTCTACGCGCGCGGACGCGATCTTGTCGTCAACGCGATGGTCGCGAACGGCGCGGAAGTCATTGCCGATGGCTCGATCCATATTTACGGGCGTCTGTCCGGCCGTGCGCTCGCAGGCGCGCAGGGCGACGCCACGGCGCGCATTTACTGCCTCGACTTCCAGGCCGAACTCGTGTCGATCGCCGGGCGCTACCGCGTGTTCGAGGAAATCCCGGCCGAGCTGCGCGGCAAACCCGTGCAGGCCTGGCTCGATGGCGAGCGCCTGCTGATCGAGCCACTGGCGCCGTGATGCCGCAAAGTACACAAATATCTTTTTACCACCCTCGCAAACAGGGCCAGCATTGGAGACAGTACGTTGACTGAGAATATCGTGGTGACTTCCGGCAAGGGCGGCGTCGGCAAGACGACGACCAGCGCGAGCATCGCCGTGGGCCTGGCCAAGCGCGGCAAGAAAGTGGCAGTGATCGACTTCGACGTCGGCCTGCGCAATCTCGATCTGATCATGGGTTGCGAACGCCGCGTCGTGTACGACTTCGTCAACGTGATCCACAACGAGTGCACGCTGAAGCAGGCGCTGATCAAGGACAAGCGTTTCGAGACGCTGTACGTGCTCGCCGCCTCGCAGACGCGTGACAAGGACGCGCTGACCCAGGAAGGCGTGCAGCGCGTGCTCGACGAACTCGCCGCCGAAGGCTTCGACTACGTCGTCTGCGACTCGCCCGCCGGCATCGAGAAAGGCGCCTTCCTCGCGATGTACTTCGCCGATCGCGCGATCGTCGTGGTCAATCCCGAAGTTTCCTCAGTGCGCGACTCCGACCGCATCCTCGGCCTGCTCGCCTCGAAGACGCGCCGCGCCGAACTCGGCGACGGCAAGGTGCAGGAACATCTGTTGCTGACGCGTTACAACCCGGTGCGCGTGGCCAACGGCGACATGATGAGCATCGCCGATGTGCAGGAAATTCTCGGCCTGCCGGTGGTCGGCGTGATTCCCGAATCCGAAGGCGTGCTTGCCGCGTCGAACTCCGGCGTGCCGGTGATCCTCGACGACGGCGCCAGCGCTGGCCAGGCATATGACGATGCGGTTGCACGCCTGCTCGGCGACGAGCTGCCGATGCGCTTCACCGAAGCGCCGAAGAAGGGTTTCCTCGCACGCGTATTCGGAGGCTGACATGGGCATCTTCGATTTCCTGCGCAGCCGTCCGCAGAACAGCGCTTCCGTCGCCAAGGAACGCCTGATCATCCTGGTGCAGCAGGAGCGCAGCGCGCGCGGCGCGCCGGACTTCCTGCCGCTGCTGCGGCGCGAGCTGCTCGAGGTGATCCGCAAGTACGTCAATGTCGACACCGACGCGGTCGACGTGCAGGTGCAGAAGGACGGCGGCCATGAAGTGCTCGCGCTGAGCGTGGCACTGCCCGACAAGGCCACACCGACGATCGCCGCGAACGAAGCCTAGCCTCGCGTTCCATCGACCGTTCGTGGCGAGCCTCGTCGAACCATGAGCGGCCGAAGCGCGGCCTCCGACAAGCTCCGGCCGAGACTTCCGCAAGCATGTTGACCCTCGCCGACATCGACTGGTCCGCCGCTCAGGCACTGCTCGCGCGTCACGGCCTCGCGCTCGAACGCGTTGCCGACGGCACACCGATCCCCGGCAGCTACTGGGGCGAGCCCGAAGCGGGCGTGATCGGCGAAAAGGTATACGTACGCAACGACACGCCGGTGCATTCGCTGCTGCACGAGGCCTGTCATCTCATCGTTGCGCCCGCATATCGGCGCGCGCAGATCCACACCGACGCCTCTGACTCGCAAGCCGAGGAAGACGCGACCTGCTATCTGCAAATCCTGCTCGCCGACGCCCTGCCCGGGGTCGGCCGCGAGCGCCTGATGGCCGATATGGACGCATGGGGCTACACCTTCCGCCTCGGTTCGACGCGCGCCTGGTTCGAGCGCGACGCCGAGGATGCGCGCGCCTGGCTCAGCGCGCGCGGACTGCTGCCGGACAACTCAGAACCTATATCAAAATCGTAGCGAGCGAAGAGAGTTCGCGCGTCGCCGGAGCGCAGGAACCGGA
>CAZDWH010000283.1:0-2928 GCA_964509025.1 uncultured Rhodanobacteraceae bacterium | reverse complement strand
ACATGATCACGCGCAAGAAGGGACTCGCGAGCAAAGTCGCGCGCGACATGCAGTACCAGGCGGTGATGGAAATCTGGCTGTACTTCCATGTGCCGATTTCGTTTGCGCTGCTGGCGGCGCTGATTGGGCATATTGTGTCGTCGTTCTTCTATTGGTGATTCTTTTGAACAACACTGCATCTCAAAAGAAGAGCTTTCGCTTGCCCTGCGGGCGAGCGAGTCACTTTTCTTGCTCGTGCAAGAAAAGTAACCAAAAGAACACACCCCAGCGCATGTCGCCCTCCGCGCATCCTGCGCTACGGGAAGCGTCCGCGGCCTGTGTTGCGCGGATTGCACGTCCGTGTGCAAGGCCGCGCAATCGGCGCGATCCTCGCGCCGCCGCTTTGCGCATCGCGGCCGCGGACGCCGCCATGCGAATGGGGCCCCTGACATCAAAAGCAGCGCGCTCCTGCGCGCAGAAGCAAGAGCAAAAGAGCACGCAAGCCGAACGCTCTTCTGCTCGGGCTCTTACTTTAGCTTGTGCTTCTGCGCGCAGGACGCGCGCGCTGTTGCTCGTCCGGGGTCCCCATTCCATTGCGGCGGCAGTGGACGATCAGGCCCGCAAGGGTCGGCGCGGGACCGCGCCGACTTCGCGGGGTGCACGGACGTACCTTCCGCGAAGCCCGGCCGATGACGCGGACTTTTCGCGCACGATGCGCGAAAAGCGCAATGGCCTGGGGCGTGTTTCTTTGCTTACTTTCTTTGCACGAGCAAAGAAAGTAAGCCGCTCGCCGCAGGCGAGTGGAAGCTCTGCTTTTAGCCACACAGCACAGACCAAGAACTGGATTCCGGGTTCGGCCTACGGCCGCCCCGGAATGACGAGCACAAACCCAAGCGGAGCGTCCCTGTGAAGTGGCTCATCCGCCGGGTACTAAAAAAAGGCAAAGGCGCCGTCAGCTACGAAGAAGACACCCACTTCGGTGAAGTGCTGACGATCGGTCGCGCCGCGGACCAGGCGATCTTCCTGCCCGATCTGCGCGCCGCGCTCAATCACGCGCGCGTGACCCTGCTGTCGAATGGCGAGTACAAGATCGAATCGCTGATCCTCGCCGGCATCCGCGTCAACGGCGAGATCACCTACACGACAACCGCCGGCGCGGACGCGATCATCGAAATCGGCAATACGCGCCTCACCCTGCTGCCGCCGCCGCAGGGCTACGAGGGCGGCATCGAGGTATCGACGCTCGACAAGGGCGAGCAGAAGGCGGAGAAGGAAAAACGCGCGAAGCCGACGCGCCTCGGCCAGACTTCGCTGCGCAAGCGCTGGCCGTCGTGGGCGTTGTTCGCGAGTATACTTTTGTTCGGACTCGCACTGCCGATGCTCGGTCACTACTGGCCCGGATTCGGCGCATTCCTGCGCGCCTCGCCGCTGCCGTCGACGCAGTCGTGGAATCCCGGCACGATCGATGCCGCGCATCACTTCTTCGCGAGCGACTGCACCAGGTGCCACCAGACGCCGTTCCGCACGGTGCGCGATCAGGCCTGCCTCGCCTGCCACGCGAACACGGCGGCGCATGCCGACGCGGTCAAGTTCAACATGCCCGAACTCGGCAATGCGGAGTGCCGCAGCTGTCATCAGGATCACCAGGGCCTGCGCGGACTGATCCGCCGCGATCAGCGCCTGTGCGCCGACTGCCACGCCAATCTCAAGGCGAACACGAAGAACGCGAGCAGCTTCGACGACGTCAAGGATTTCGGCAAGGCGCATCCCGAGTTCAAGCTCAATCTTCCAAACTGGGATGCGAACGGCAAGTTCGCGCCGCGGCGTGTGAGCTTCGCGCCGAACCTCAAGGAAAACTCCGGCCTCAAGTTCAATCACGAAAAACACCTGAAGCCCGACCTCAACGCACCGACGGGTCGCCGCACGCTCGGCTGCGCGAGCTGCCATCAACTCGAACCAGGCGGCGCAAAGATGAAGCAGGTCGATTTCGAGACGATGTGCCACGACTGCCATCGCCTCGGCTTCGACACGCTCGCGCCCGAGCGCGAAGTGCAGCACGGCAAGGTCGCGGCCGTGGTCTACGAGATCAGCGAGTACTACGCCAAGTTTGCGCTCGAGGGCGGCTACCTCGACGCCAAGGCGCCGACGATCGTGCAGGAACGCCGCCGTCCGGGCTCGCCGCCGCTGTCGCAGCAGGAAAAAGCAGAAGCGCTCGCCTGGGCGCGCGAGCGCACCGCGCAGGTCACGAACAATCTGTTCGGCGCCGGTGGTACGGCACCGGGCGCGAGCGGGCAAACCGCGTCCGACGCGACCGGCTGCGCGCTGTGCCACAAGGTCACCGCACCGAGCACGACGAATACGGCCTGGCAGGTCGCCCCGGTGCGCGTGTCGGGTGTGTGGTATGCCGAGGCGAAGTTCACGCACGCCAAGCACACGACGGTGCAATGCGAAGGCTGCCACGATGCGCGCAAGTCGAAGGAGTCGAGCGACGTGCTGATTCCCGGCATCGACAACTGCCGCGCCTGCCACGGTGGCGCCTACGCGAAGGACAAGGTCGGCACGACCTGCATCGCCTGCCACAACTATCATCAATCAACCACGTTGAAACTCGGCACACCCGCGCCGGGTACGTCAGCGTCCGCGCCACGCAAACTATGACTTTGAGGCAATCATGAAACCGCGCATTCATATCGCAATGTGTTCTGTCGCCATCTGCTTCGCCATCGCCGGCTGCGCCTCGATGCATGGTTCCGCGACACCGCCGAATACCGCCATGGCGCAAACGCAAACCTGTCATGCGGTGAGCGAGCAGGAGATCGCCGCGCTGTTCGAGCGCTGGAACGCGTCTTTGCACACGGGCGATCCACACAAGGTCGTGGCGAACTACGCCGAGCGTTCGATCCTGCTGCCGACGGTCTCGAACCAGCCGCGCGTGACGGCAGCGGAAAA
>CAZDWH010000282.1:0-2930 GCA_964509025.1 uncultured Rhodanobacteraceae bacterium | reverse complement strand
ACGAGCTGCCAGACTGCTCCACCCCGCACCGGCTGAACCGCTATTCTAGTCGCAACACGACGCATCCCGCAAGATGAATCGACTATTGCCTTGCGGGCGCCGTTCGCGCGCGTTGCGCCTTCTGCCGGTCGCAGTCGCTCAGCGCGCGGCGGTAGTTGGCCTCGGCTTCGAATTGCCGCGGCATGTTGATGTGGCGTTCTTCGTCAAGCGCGGAATCCGCATCTCTTATCTGCTGGTACAGTGCAGGTTCGTCCCGAGGAGCATCGAGGTATATATTCCTCCTCGGAGCGTTGAGCTTTTTTTGCGCCGCAGCCTTGCGCGCCTCGAGTTCCGCGATGCGCCGCTCGATCCCGCCCGCCGGGCGCAAGGCCTCGGCGTGCCGGCGACAGGTCGAGTCTTCGTTCGAGTCTGAGATCGCACGCGCGTCCGACGATGCAGCGGAAGCAGCACTCGTTGGCGGAGGCGGATCTATCGCAACCCGCTGCGCATCCTTGCCGCAAGGATCGGTGCTGAATACCGGATTGCCCAGCTTGTCCGTACACCGATAGACCGTTTGTCCCTGCAATACGGACGAGGTCAGCAGCAACATGCAGACGACGAGCAACCTCATTGCCGCAAACTCCCCGGATCGAAAACTAGTTCGCTGCGATACCGAACGCGCGATAGCACCAAGCGATCAACGGCCCCCAGAACAGGCCAAGTGCGAGCAGCGCCGCGCCGTTGAACGAAAGCAGCCAGCGCAGCGGTGTGTCCCGCGGCAGCACGAGCGCCGTGGCGTCGGCCGGCGCATCGAAATACATCACCTTGATCACGCGCAGGTAGTAATACATGCCGATGATCGCGAACACGATTGCGACGAGCGCCAGCCACAGCATGCCGCCGTTGATTGCAGCCGTCAGTACCATGAATTTTGAAGCGAAACCGAACAGCGGCGGCACGCCGGCAAGCGAGGCCATCACAAGCATCATGACGAACGCGTACCACGGATTGCGCTGATTGAGACCCTTGAAGTCGTCGATCTCCTCGGCCTCGAAACCCGCGCGCGCGAGCAGCAGGATCGTGCCGAAGGCCGCGGCCGACATGAGCGCGTAGGCGATCGCATAGAACATCGCGGCGGCATAGCCGGAAGGCGTGCCGTTCGACAGACCCAGCAGCAGGAAGCCGACATGCGAAATCGTCGAATACGCGAGCATGCGTTTCAGATTGGTCTGCGCGATCGCGAAGATATTGCCGATCGCGAGCGAGAGCACCGCGAGCACGGCGAGCATTTCGCGCCAGTGCGGCGAAAGGCCGCCGAGCCCGCCTTCAAGCAGGCGGTAGGCCATGCCGAACGCTGCGATCTTCGGCGCCGAGCCGATGAACGCGGTGACCGCCGTCGGCGAACCCTGATACACATCGGGCAGCCACATATGGAACGGCGCCGCGCCGAACTTGAACGCGATGCCCGCAACCAGGAACACCAGGCCGAACGAGAGCAGCAGCCGGTGCTCGCTGCCAGCGCTGTCCGCCGCAAACGAAGCGAGCGCGTGAATCTTCGGCAGATCGAGCGTGCCGGCCGCGCCGTAGATCATCGACATGCCGTAGAGCAGCATGCCCGAGGCAAGCGCGCCGAGCACGAAGTACTTCATCGCCGCCTCCGACGACAGACCCGAGTCGCGATTGAGCGCGACCAGCGCATACGACGACAGCGTCAGCAGTTCGAGTCCGAGGTACACCATCACGAGGTTGCCGGCCGAAACGAGCAGCATCATGCCGAGCGTCGCGAACAGCGCGAGCAGGTAGAACTCGCCAATATGGATGCCGCGATCGCGCAGGTATGGCCGCGCGTAGACGAACACCGTCGCGACCACGCCGAGAATGAACACTTTGAGGATCGCCGCAATGCCATCGTGCAGATACATGCCGTTGAACGCGCGCACGTCTGGCTCATGGTCGAACAGGATCAGCGCGATCGTCGCGACGAGCGTCGCGATCGAAAGCCAGTGCGTGATATCGCGCTGCGACTGCTTCAGGAACAGATCGATGAACAGAATCACGCAGGTCGCGAGCAGCAGGAAATTTTCCGGCAGCAGCACGGTGAGGTCGTGGAGATTGAAAATCATGCTCTGCATACCTTAGACCGCCTTGACCACGAGCAGCTGATCGACGATGTGCTTGACCGAAGCGTCGAGCAGATGCGTGATCGGCGCCGGCCAGACGCCGAACAGCAGCGTCGCCGCGGCGAACGCGCCGAGCACGAGCGCTTCGCGCGCATTGATGTCGGTGAGCTCGGCGACGTGATGATTGGCGACGTCGCCGAAAATCACGCGCTTGACCATCCACAGTGTGTACGCGGCGCCGATGATCAGGGTGAACGCGGCGAGCGCGGCGAGCCAGAAGTTCGACTGGAACGCGGCCAAAATGACCATGAATTCGCCGACGAATCCACTGGTTCCGGGCAGACCGCAATTCGCCATGGCGAAAAACACCATGAACGCGGCGAACCACGGCATCGTGTTCACCACGCCGCCGTAGTCCTTGATCATGCGCGAGTGCATGCGGTCGTAGACCACGCCAACGCAGGAGAACATCGCGCCCGAAACGAAGCCGTGCGAAATCATCTGCACCATCGCGCCCGACACGCCGAGATAGGCCGCATCCTTGTTGCCCGGGACACGAATCAGCGCGAGCGCGATGAACGTACCGAGCGTGACGAAACCCATGTGCGAGATCGACGAATAGGCGATCAGCTTCTTCATGTCTTCCTGCACCAGCGCGACGAAGCCGATATAGATCACCGCGATCAGCGACAGCGCGAGTACGACCCAGGCGAACTCCTGGCTCGCATCCGGCGTGATCGGCAGCGAGAAACGCAGAAAGCCGTAGCCGCCGATCTTCAGCATGATCGCCGCCAAAATCACCGAGCCGCCGGTCGGCGCCTCGACGTGCGC
>CAZDWH010000281.1:0-2965 GCA_964509025.1 uncultured Rhodanobacteraceae bacterium | reverse complement strand
TATCTTTATCGCCATTTGTTAACATCTCCCGTCTTGCGAATTGGCGCTGGCGTTCCACAGCGTGATCATTAAATCGAAGCGGACGCAGTATGGGAAAGCAAGGGATACCAACGAAGGGCGTGGCGCTTGTCAAAGCGTACCCTCCTTTCATCGAACTGCTGGAACGGCATTCATCTGGAAAATTCGGCGACGATATTCGTCGGCAACTAGAGAAAGTGCATGTGGCATCCCAGATACTGGATGGCACGCCCAGCCGGTTTCGATTTATGGCGTACCCGTTTCCTCGGCTGACTTTCGAGGAACGTCAGGCTCATCCGCTTGTCCCCGAGAGGACGGTCAGAGTTCTAGGAGAGGGGTGGAAGGTCGCAGTTGATATAGACCTCTTTGGTCGTATCAGTTGGCTTTACGTGGACGGAATACCCGAGCTGTACGATGCACTCAGACCCTACTTACCCATGGACTGAGAATTCCAGCAAACGGGCGACACCGGGAATGGTGGGAGGGCCCAGACGGCATGCAATCTCTAGCAAATTGTGTCTGAGGCAGGTCCGCACCTCAATCATTGAACCAACGCGCCCTCTCCCGGAACAGACTAGGCAAGAGCTTCACTGTTGAAGACAGGCCAGCTGCAAGCGGATCGGTGCGAACATGCGCGGCAAGATCCTCGTTTCCTGCATCGTCGCCGCATTGAGCGGCCAGGCCTGCGCGGGCGATATCTTTCGCTGCGTCGCCGCGAATGGCGAGGTGATTTACACCAATATGGCGTGTCCGACGGACAGTCAGGTGCAGCACGTTGCCAGCTACGAACCCGTGCCCGATACCCCGGCCCCGGCCTACGATGCCGCAGCCGCGGCCGCCAGTGCGCTGGAAGCGCGCGAAGCTGCGCGGCAAGCGAGAGCCGCCGCCTATCAGGCACAGGCGCTGTATGAAGAGGCGCGCACCGAAGTGCGCAGCGAGCAATCATACGGCGGACCCGAATACGCGGCTCAGTCGATCGCGGTCTATCCGCTGTCCGGCTTGCGCTTCCGCAATCATCGCCATCACTCGCCACAGGCGCTGGTCACACGGCCGGCGATGTCGCCGCCGCATCACACGGTAGTCACGCCGCAGCACATGCAGAACGCGGTATTTGCAGGCCATCGCTGACGCCGCTGTTCGCTCCGATCCGCTTATACTCCCAGCAGGTCTCGGGGGACTTGCATGCGGGAGCCACGACGCACTGGGCGCATCTGGCATTACATCGCCGGACTGATCCTGCTTGCCGGATTGGTCATCGCGGTGTCGTATCGCGATAGGCTGGTCCGGCCGGTGCCGCACGATTTCGACACGGGCGGCGCGACTCTGGTGGTGCTCCCGTTCGCTACGGACGGGGCGCAAAAAGACGACAAGCTGGCAAAGGGTTTCGCTGTCGAACTGGTCGAACGCATCGCGACGATCAAGGATCTGAACGTCATCGGCAATTCCTCCGCGCAGCGCGCCGCTTCCGAGCGTTTCGACGCCGGACAATTGCAACAGCGCCTGGGCGCCACGTACAGCCTCGCCGGAACCTTGCGCATCGATGCGACGCAGGCCTACGTCGAACTGCGCCTGACCAACCTCGCCACCGGTCAGATCCAGGCGCACACGCATGACCGCGCGATCGACGAAATGCCGCTGCTCAGCCAGGACGTTGCGCTGGATGTGGCGAAATCTTTGGGGCTGCTCATTCCCGACACTCCCGACGCGGTACGCGTCGAGCCCGGCGCGTACCGCGGCTATGGCGAGGCGCGTAGGCTGATCGAACAAAGTCAGCGCCTGCCGGCGATCGCGGCGCTGCGCAGCCTGGTCGCATCGGCGCCGAAATTCGCGCGCGCGCATGCCGCGCTCGCGCGCGAGATCGTGGGCGATTCGCGACCCGAGCAGCTCACCCCCGGGGAGTTCGAGGAGGCGGCGCACGAAGCCCAGCGCGCGATCGATCTCGACCCGAGTCTGGCCGAAGCTCATATCAGTCTGGCGATCCTGGCCTGTCGTACGGTGGACTGGGCGCGCTGCATACCGATGTTCCAACGTGGACTCGAGCTCAATCCGAGCGACACATTTGGCCGCATGGCATATGTGTATTGGCTGGGCGCGCTCGGTTTCATCGACCGGGGCCTGCGCGAAGCGGAAATTGCCTGGCGCGTGGACCCGCTCAGCGCTTCGGCCAATTTCACGCGCGGCCGCCTGCTCGACACGGCCGGTCGGCACGTCGAAGCGGCGCGCTATCTCGACGCGGTGACACCGCCGTCCACGGGCCTGGTCTACGCGCGCTGGCACAATGCGGTCTGGCGCCGCGATCCGGACAATGCGGCCAAGCTCGCGCTGACGATCCCCGAGAGCGATGGTTTTCGCGAGGCCTATCTGGTCGTGTCGGAGGCGCTGATCGAGCCGCGCCTGTGGTCCGAGGCATTGCCGTTGATCAGAACCTCGGAGCGCGCGACCGGTGGCATGGACGTGCTGCGCCTGATGACGCCCGACCCCGATTACGCCGTCGTTGTAACGGGGCTAGAACGCATGCTGCGCAATGGCTGGCCGAGCTACTACCTGCTGTTGTGGATGCCGGAGTACGCGAAGATGCGGCGCGACCCGAGCTTCCAGGAATTCCTCAAGCGCACGCGCGTGATCGACTACTGGCGCACCGCGGGCTGGCCGCCGCAATGCCACGCGGAAGGCGAGGGCGCCGTGTGTGTGTAGCAACGATCTCACGATCATCACTGCGGACTCTTGCGTAGTTAACACAGGTTCTGGGCGATCTAAACCGCGTGCATGCCGCTCGCGGCGGCAAAGCGCGCCACTTCTGCTTCGAGTTCCTGCAAGTGTGCTTGCGCGGGCGCGACATTGCCGGCCTGCGCCGCGCCTTCGATGCGCGCTGCCGCTGCGGCCAGTCCCGTTGCACCGACCCGCCCCCCCGCGCCCTTGATGCGATGCGCCCCGCCCCCGACCCGCC
>CAZDWH010000280.1:0-2983 GCA_964509025.1 uncultured Rhodanobacteraceae bacterium | reverse complement strand
TATGCGCCGGCGTGGCCGACCAATGGCCCGGCCGAAGTCGGCGGCGTGTTCGAAACGATGCCGGCCTGGGGCGTGCCGCTGCTCAATACGTTGATCCTGCTTTCCTCGGGCGTGACGATCACGATCGCGCATCACGCGTTGCGCGCGGGCAAGCGCAAGGAACTGATGATCTTCCTCGGCCTCACCGTGCTCCTCGGCGCGACCTTCCTGTGGTATCAGGCGCACGAATACATCGAGGCCTACACCAAGCTCAACCTCACGCTCGGTTCGGGTGTGTACGGCTCGACATTCTTCATGCTGACCGGCTTCCACGGCCTGCACGTCACGCTCGGCACGATCATGCTGATCGTGATCTGGCTGCGCTGCGCGCGCGGTCACTTCGATCGCGACCACCACTTCGGCTTCGAAGCCGTGGCGTGGTACTGGCATTTCGTCGACGTGGTGTGGCTGGGACTGTTCCTGTTCGTTTACGTGCTTTGAGCTAGCGGAGCAGTGAGTATGGATGACTTCTACTGCTACCTAAAACCGCTTTTGGATTGGATTCCGTTTCTAGTTTTTATTGGGTTGCTCATTTACTTCATGAAGAAAGGGCCGTTCAAGCGTCAGGCCGACTACATGGAGTTCATGAGGAAATACCAAACAGATAACCTGGAAGAAACACGCAAGCTCAACGCGAATCTTGAACGTATCGCGTCTGCGCTCGAAAAGGGTGAGAGCTAGGTAACTTAGTGACCGATATCGTGCGGCTTGATATATCCCAGCCAGATGCCAAGCATCACGAGCAGGATCAGCAGCACAGAGATTGCGATGCGCCGGGTCAGGGCCTTCACCATACGGTCGCTCTGGCCCTTCTCGCTCATCATGTAGTACAGACCCGCGCCGAGGTTGTAAACGATCACGGCGAAAACCGCGACGATGATTAACGTAGTCATGCAGGAATTCCGCGCCGTCGCGCCTGTAACGAAGATGAAAGATTATAGTCCCGTCGCTGCATCGGTTCGCGCTGCATGAGCGCGCGACGCTGGCAGCGGCCCACGTGGTTGGCGATTGCGCTGACCGTGTTCGGCGTCCTGCTGTTCTGTCGCCTGGGCGTCTGGCAGCTCGATCGCATGCACGAGAAGCGCGCGATGCTCGATGCGGGCGCCGCTGCGCTGCATGCGCGCAAGGCCGTGCCGCTCGTCGATGCGGCTTGGGACCTGATGCGCTCGCGCAGCTATGACTGGGCCCAAGGTACCGGTGCTTTTGCTGATCGTGAGCCGGTGCTGCTCGACAATCAGGTGCGCAATGGCCACGTTGGTGTGCGCGTCTATCGCGTGTTCCAGATGGACAAGGTCGCCGATGCGACCAATGCGGGCTCAGCGGGCGGCGCGATCCTCGTCGATCTCGGCTGGCTGCCGCTCGCTGCGAACCGCGAGTTGCCGAAGCTGGCTTTGCCGGCGGCGAATCGCGTCGACGTACACGGCCTGCTTGCGCCGCCGCCGCCGTCGGGGATCCCGCTCGGCACGGGCTTCGAGCACAAGGGCGATGCCTGGCTCGCGACGCGCATCGAGCCGGCTGTACTCGCTCCGGTGCTGCTGCAGTGGGCGCCGAACTCGCAGCCGCCGCTGGCGCCGCGCGTGCTGCGTCTCGATCCGACGCTGCCGTTCGGTTACGAGCGCGACCTCGATGTGCTGCCCGGCAATATGCCGCCCGAGCGACACCGGGCCTACGCGGTGACCTGGTTTGGCTTCGCCTTGGTCGCAGTCGTGATTTTCGTGACGCTGCATTTCAGACGTGTTTGATCCAAGAGGAGAGCTGCCGCTTCTCCCCTTGAGCCCCATAGCCGAAGCTTTCGCTTCAACAGAAGTTTGTGAGTTGTTCGATGGATCTGAAATCAAGAAACAAGAATCGCTGGATGCTGCTCGGCGTCACCGCGTTGTTCGTCGTGCCGATCCTGATCGCGCTGACGCTCAATCTCGCGGGCTGGCGGCCGCAGGGCACCAAGGCCTATGGCACGCTGATCGATCCGCCGCGCTCGGTCGAAAGCGCTGTCATTACATTGGCTGGTGGCGACAAATTCGCTTGGCGCGATCCGCAATGGCACTGGACGCTCGTCGCGCTGCCGAGCGCGAACTGTGCGCAGCATTGCCAGGCCGCACTCGCCGACCTGATCCGCATGCGCGCGACGCTCGGGCGCAATGCGGAGCGCGTGCGCGTGCTCTATCTCGGCACTACGCTGTCGGCTGATGCAATGGCTTCGCTCGTGCCGTTGCAGCAGGGCAGCGACGACAGCGGTGCGTTTGCCGCAACACGTCCGAAGGGCGACGATGCGCTCGCACTCGCGCTGGTCGATCCCGGCGCGTATCTGATGATGAGTTACAACGAAGGCTATGACATCGCCGGCGTGCGCCGGGATCTGCCGAAGGTGGTGAAATGAGTTCCTCGACTCTGCGCGGCCTCGCGCGCCTCGCCTGGATCGCCGCCGCCTTCGCGCTCGTCGTGATCGTGTTCGGCGCCTTCGTGCGCCTGTCCTACGCCGGCCTGTCGTGTCCGGACTGGCCGACCTGCTACGGCCAGATCACCTGGCCCACGCACGCGAATGAAATCGCGAGCGCGAATGCGGCATTTCCGGATCGTGCCGTCGACACGACACGCGCATGGCGCGAGCAGGTGCATCGCTTCCTCGCCGGTGGGCTGATCCTCACGACGTTCGCGCTCGCGATCTGGGCGTGGCGCCGCCGTGTGGATCTCGGCGCGCTCGCGCGCGTGCCGCTGGCGGCATCCGTCTTCATTCTATTCCAGGCCCTGCTCGGCATGTGGACGGTGACCTGGAAGCTCAAGCCGATCGTCGTGATGGGTCACCTCGTCGGGGGAATCACGACTTTCGCGCTGCTTGCCTACACGGCGTTGCGATTGACGATAGCACCTGCGCCGGTGAGCCCATCATTTGGCAATACGCAAAAAGATAAATTAAGGCGTCTGACGATCATCGGCATTGCGTTGG
>CAZDWH010000279.1:0-2994 GCA_964509025.1 uncultured Rhodanobacteraceae bacterium | reverse complement strand
CCGCCTTGCGGGGGAATTCGGCCGGCTCGTTTTCCGTGAGGCCTAGATTGCGGTGATCGAACGGCTCCACCGCGTGGCGATGCGCGTGCTTCGCCAACGTCGTCGCGAGCAGGCGTCCGCCGGGTTTGAGCACGCGCGCGGCTTCGGCGATCGCCCTGGCCGGCGCTTCGCTATAGGTCAGCGCGTGGGTCAGCAGCACCAGATCGAACTGGCGCGTGCCGAGTCGCAACTCCTGCATATCGCCGAGCTGCACTTCGACATTGCTGAAGGCTTTCAGGCGCGCACGTGCGGCCTGCACAACGCGCTCGCTCGTGTCGAGGCAGACGATCGAGCGGGCATGTGGCGCGAGCATTTCGGCGAGCAGGCCGTCGCCCGAGGCGATATCGAGCACGTCGCCGGTATCGACGAGTCCCGCAAGCGTGCGTCCGAGTGCCTCCCAGGTGCGACCCGGGGAGTAATGCCGCTCCATATCGCCTGCGACGGTATCGGCCCAGCCCTCCGAGCGCGCGCGTTGCGCGAGGATCGTCGGCAGGCGCTGCGCATCGTTGTCGATCAGCGCATCGTCGACGTTGGCTCGCAGCGCATGCAGCAGCGCGGCAGACTTCGCGTCGAGCTCGGCGTTGTAGCGGTAATAAGCTGACACGCCGGCGCGGCGATCGCGCACGAGATCGGCCTCCTTGAGCTTGGCCAGATGCGTCGACACGCGCGGCTGTGCCAGACGCAGCACGCCCGACAGTTCGGCTACGGTCAGCTCCTCGCGTTCGAGCAGGGCGAGCAGGCGCACGCGCGTCGGGTCGGAGAGCAGGCGCAGCAGGGCCGAGGTCGTGGCGAGATCCATTTATCCTTTCATCTTGATTGAAAGATAGATGTCTAGAATAGTGGCGCCAAGCCGTGTCGTCAATGTTTGGACGTCCGTTTTCTTCGTCCTTTGTGGTTCAATGCTGCGGATGAGTTATCGAAAATTGCTTGCCGCGGCGCTCGCCCTGTTTGCGCCGTTTTGCAGTCATGCGGTCGAAGACAGCGAGCTGGCCAAGTTATGGACCGAAGGCACGTTGCGCGTGCCGTACCGCTTGATCAAGACGCCGGGCCGCGAGCACGACGAGAAGCTGCCGCTGATCGTATTCCTGCACGGCGACTGGCAGGATGGCACCGACAACGAATCGCAGCTCGCCGGTTACGGCAACGGTTCGATGGAGCTGATCGACACGGCATTGCGCAACCACGTGCCGCTGGTCTACGTCGCACCGCAGACGACCGGAGCCTACTGGCCGCCGGCGCGCGTTGCCGCGGTAGTGGCCGATGTGCTGCGGAAATTTCCGATGATCGATCCGCGCCGCGTGGTGCTGACGGGTATTTCCGATGGGGGGACCGGTGTATGGGACGCGCTCAAGACTGCGCCGACCTGCTATGCCGCCGGCGTGCCAATGTCGGGCATGACCGAAGTGTCCGGGCTGGCGCCCATGCAGTTCGTGCCGCTGTGGGTGTTCCATGGCGCCAAGGACAACGATACCGACGTCGAGAAAGGCTACGACGGCGAGATGGTCGGCTCGCGCGCGGTCGTGCGCGCGTTGCGCGCGATGGGCGCCAGGCCGCGCTATACCGAATACCCCGAGGGTGACCATGTGATTTGGCACCAGGCCTACGCCACGGAAGGATTGCTCGCTTGGATACTGAGCCAGCGGCTGCGCGGCAGGCCATGCAGCTTTTCCGCGCTCAGCTCGCGCTAAAATACGTTCCGTATAGCTCGTCATCCCGGCAGGGATTGCCGGGATCCAGTCTACAGGGACGTCGGGGTTGCGTTGCACGGCTCCTGGATTCCGGCACTCCATAGCGGAATGACGCCCGAAACTACCGAACGCTTTGGAGCCGTCATGGATTTCAACTTCACCGAAGACCAACTAGCCATTCAGGCCATGGCGCGCGACTTCGCGCAGAAACGCATCGCGCCGAGTGCAGCCGAATTCGACGCCAAGGGCGAATTCCCGCTCGACAATATCCGCGAGATGGGCCAGCTCGGTTTGATGGGCATCGAGGTGCCAACGGAATACGGCGGCGCGGGCATGGATTCGATTTCCTATGTGCTCGCGATGATCGAAATCGCCGCCGCCGACTGCGCGCACTCGACCATCATGTCGGTGAACAACACCCTTTACTGCAACGGCCTGCTCAAGTTCGGCACGCACGAGCAGAAATTGAAATACGTCAAGCCGATTGCCTCGGGTGAGGCGATCGGCGCGTTCGCGCTGACCGAGCCGCAGTCGGGTTCCGATGCGACCGCGATGAAGATTCGTGCGGTCAAGCAGGCCGACGGCAGCTATATCGTCAATGGCAAGAAGAGCTGGATCACCTCGGGCCCGGTCGCCAAGTTTATCTTGCTGTTCGCGATGACCGACCCGGCCAGGGGCGCGAAGGGCATCAGCGCTTTCATCATCGACACCGCGCGCGAAGGATTCCACAAGGGCAAGACCGAGCCCAAGCTCGGCATTCGCGCGTCCGCGACCTGCGAAATCGAATTCACCGATTACCGCGTTCCGGCCGAGGACTTGATCGGCGCCGAAGGCCATGGCTTCAAGGTCGCGATGAGCGTGCTCGACGCCGGCCGCATCGGCATCGCCTCGCAGGCCGTCGGTCTGTCGCGTGCGGCATACGAGGCGACGCTTGCGTACTCGCGCGACCGCAAGGCTTTCGGTCAGTCGATCGGCAGCTTCCAGATGATCCAGCAGAAGATCGCAGACATGAAGTGCAGGCTCGACGCGAGTTACTGGCTCACGCTGCGCGCCGCGTTCGCCAAGGGTCAGGCGGACAAGACCGGAGGCAAATTCTCGACCGAAGCCGCAGTGGCCAAACTCACCGCATCGGAAGGCGCGATGTGGATCACGCACCAGGCCGTGCAGATCCACGGCGGCATGGGCTATTCCAAGGAAATGCCGCTCGAGCGATACTTCCGCGACGCCAAGATCACCGAGATCTACGAAGGCACGAGCGAAATCCAGC
>CAZDWH010000278.1:0-3048 GCA_964509025.1 uncultured Rhodanobacteraceae bacterium | reverse complement strand
TTCTGATTTCCAGCGCCTATGCGCAGGCCGCCGGTGCGGCCGACGCGCCGGGCCTGCTGCCTAACCTGCTGCTGTTCGGCGGCCTGATGGTCGCGATGTACTTCTTTATGCTGCGCCCGCAGATGAAGCGCGCCAAGGAGCAGCGCTCGATGATCGACGCGCTGGCCAAGGGCGACGAGGTGATCACCAACGGCGGCCTCGCCGGCCGCGTCAGCGATCTCGGCGACACCTTCCTGAGTCTGGAGATCGCCTCCGGCGTCACCGTGAAGGTGCAGAAGCAGGCCGTTTCGATGGTGCTGCCCAAGGGCACGTTGAAATCGGCCTGAGGCGTCCCGAAGAAAGTATCCGTTCGTGCTGAGCCTGTCGAAACGCATGCTCTAGACGCCTGAGTTGAAAGGCTCTCGCCGTCACCCTTCGACAGGGCGCACGGAAACAAATCCATAACCACAACAGCCGCGAACCCGCGCGGCGCAAGAGCGACACGATGAACGAATTCCCGAAGTGGAAATACGCGCTGATTGGCCTGGTGCTCGTGCTGGGCTTTATCTATGCCCTGCCGAACGTGTTCATTCCGCAGCCAGCGGTGCAGATCTCGGCCAACACGGGCGGCACGGTCGACACCGCGCTCAAGGAAAAAGTCCAGGGCGTGCTCGAGAAGAACAAACTCGCGTTCACTGCAGTTGAATTGAACGGCGACCGCCTGCTCGCGCGCGTCAACGACGAACCTACGCAGAACACAGCGCAGGCGCTGATCGCCAAGGAACTCGGCGAGCAGTACATCGTCGCGCCGAATATGGCCTCGACCACGCCGGCGTGGCTGCGCGCGATCGGCGCGAGCCCGATGCCGCTCGGCCTCGACCTGCAGGGAGGCGTACACTTCCTGCTCGACGTCGACCAGAAGGCGACGATCGACAAGCTGCAAACGCGCTTTCGCGACGACATCTCGACCGCGCTGCGCGAGGCGAAGATCCGCTACGACTCGATCAATCCCTCGCCGAACGGCATCGTCATCACGCTGAAGTCCGAGGAAGACCGCAAGGCCGCGGGCAATGTCATCGCGGGCAAGGTCAATCAGCCGGAGAAGCTCGGCGACCAGCCGCCGATGGAACTGATCGACGGCACCACGACCGCCGACAGCTATGCTTTGGTCGCCAAGGTGCGCGATGCACTGATCCAGGAACGCGTGCGTGCGGCGACGACGAGCAACCTCACCACGCTGCGCAATCGCGTCAACCAGCTCGGCGTGTCCGAACCGATCATCCAGCAGCAGGGCGCGAACCGCATCGTGGTCGAGCTCGCCGGTGTGCACGACACCGCCGAGGCGAAGAAGATTCTCGGCGCCACTGCGACACTCGAGTATCGCGCGGTTGACGAGAACGCGACCGGCCGCACCAACGAAGGCGCCTACGCGATCGCCAAGAACAACAATCCGCCGCCCGAGTCGCGCCTGTATTTCGAGAGCCGCATCGGCGCCGACGGCAAGCCGGTGCCGATCATCCTGAGCAAGAAAGTCATCGTCACCGGCGACGAACTCGTCGACGCCAACGCGATTCCCGACCAGCAAACCGGCCTGCCCGCGGTGTCGATCCGCCTCAACGCCAAGGGCGGCCAGAAGATGCTGGAATTCACGCAGCAGGCCGTGGGCAAGCGCATGGGTGCGGTCTATATCGAGCGCATACCGACCACCACGATCGTCGACGGCAAGGAAGTGCGCACGTTCAAGGAAACGCAGAAAGTCATCAATGCGGCGACGATCCAGGGCGTGTTTTCCAACCGCTTTCAGACTACCGGCCTCGGCAGCATGAAGGAAGCGACCGAACTCGCCTTGCTGCTGCGCGCGGGCTCGCTCGCCGCGCCGGTCGACATCGTCGAACAGCACGTGATCGGCGCGAGCCTCGGCAAGGACAACATCATCAAGGGCATCCAGGCGGTGATCCTCGGCCTCATCGCCGTGCTCATCGCTGCCGCGATCTACTATCACCTGTTCGGCCTGATTGCCGACCTCGGCCTCGTGCTCAACCTGCTGTTGCTCGTGGCGGTGCTGTCGATCGCACAGGCGACGCTGACCATGCCTGGCATTGCCGGTATTGTGCTGACGCTCGGCATGGCAATCGACGCCAACGTGCTGATCTGCGAGCGCATCCGCGAGGAACTGCGCAACGGCGCGACGCCACTCGCGTCGATCAAGGCCGGCTACGAGAAAGCCTGGGCGACGATTCTCGACGCCAACGTCACCCACCTGCTCGCGGCGATCGGCCTGTTCGCGTTCGGTTCCGGCCCGATCAAGGGCTTCGCGGTGACGCTGTTCCTCGGCATTCTGACCTCGATGTTCACCTCGGTCACGGTCACGCATTCGCTGGTCAACCTGATCCATGGCGGACGCAAGCTCAAGGGCTTGTCGGTCGGCAGTGGCTACGGAGCAAAGGCAAGCGCGGCGTAACGCTACACCGCGCAAAACGAACCCTCATCCGGCGCTTCGCGCCACCTTCTCCAACGGGAGAAGGCGAGTAAGCCAAGGTATACCGATGGAAATTTTCAATCCCAACAGCAATATCGACTTCCTGCGCCTGCGCACGATCAGCATCGCGATTTCGATCATCCTCGTGCTCGTCTCGGTCGGTGCGATCCTCACGCGCGGGCTCAACTACGGCCTCGACTTTACCGGCGGCGTGCTGATCGAAGCCGACTACCAGAGCCCGATCGAAATTTCCGACGTGCGCGCCGCGCTCGCCGCGGCCGGCCACGAGGACGCACAGGTCGTGCAGGTCGGCGGCACAAACAACGTCTCGATCCGCCTGCAGGCCAAGGAAGAGGCCAAGCCGGAAGCACCAGCCGTGACGACATCGACCTCCGGCACCTCGCAGGGCGACCGCATCACCGCCGACGTGCTCAAGGCGCTCAAGGCCAAGCGCGACGACGTCACGGTCAAGCCTGCTGACTTCGTCGGTCCGCAGGTCGGTGCCGAGCTCAAGAGCGACGGCGTGGTCGCGGTGATCTTCGTGATCATCGGCATCATGATCTACATCGGCATCCGCTTCGAGTGGCGCT
>CAZDWH010000277.1:0-3078 GCA_964509025.1 uncultured Rhodanobacteraceae bacterium | reverse complement strand
GCGCTTTCGACCTTTTCCTGCTGGCGCCGCTCCGCTTCTATCGGCGCTGCCGCCACGGGAAACGCCTGCGGCTCGGGCTCCGGACGCTCGGTGTCGCTAGCCGATTTCGTGCGCGGGGCTGCGGGCGCCATCTTTGCCAGTTCGCCAGGCTGGTTCGGTTGTGCTGCCGCAGTCGATGCGGGTGGCGCCGTGGGCTTCTGCACGGCGACTTTATCCGCGGCGTTCAGCGCACGATCGGCGCTGCCGGACTCGACTTTGGCCTTCTGCTCGGCGTGCGTCGATACCGCCGGCGCGGCAGCGACTGGCACGTTCGCACGCTTGCGCGAGGTCCAGCTCGATGGCCCCATGCGCCAGGCGAGGCCGGCGGCGAGCACCAGTGTCGCCGCGGCAGCGAGCGCAGGCAGCCACCGCGGGTGGCGCAGATACATGCGCGTCGGCGTCAGATTCGCGTCTTCGGCATCGCCAGGCGCGCCGTCCGCATTGTCGTCGTCTGCCAGCGCGAGCTCGCGTTGCGCGAGCGCGCGCACGCGTGCGTCGAGTTCCGCATCCGGCGCGGCGAGCGGCAGCTTGCGATACATCTCGGCGAGCTGCGATGCGTCGTCGCGCAGGAACGCCTCGAAATCGAGTTCGAACTGCTGCTGCGCGCTGGTCTTTTCGTCGCTCATTCGGCGAGTTTCTCCCGGATCTTCGCGAATGCATAACGCAGGCGCGATTTCACCGTTTCATGGCCGGCACCGGTCACTTCGGCGATCTCGGCAAGGCCAAGTCCGTTCTCGACGCGCAGCACGAAAGCCTCGCGTTGTTCCTCCGGCAGGTCTTCGAGTGCGATCTGCAAGCGCCGGCGCTGCTCGAATTCGCTCAGCACCTGCTCGGGGCGGTCATCCTCGGGCGCGTCCAGCAGGCGCAGCACCGATTCGGTCTCGTCGGCATCCGCTTGCGGGCGCTCGCGCCGGTACTGGTCGATGACCAGATTGTGCGCGATCTGCAGCAACCACGTGCTGAACTTCGCCTCGCTGCGGTAGCGCGCGCGCGCTGCGACCGCGCGGCTCCAGGTTTCCTGGAACAGCTCGTCGGCGACCGCGCGTTCGCGCACGCCGCGCAGGATGTAGCGATACAGCATGCCGCGCTGACGCGCATACAGCGCCTCGAACGCGCGCAGATCGCCGCGGGCGTAGGCCAGCATCAGTTCCTCGTCGGAAGTCTGCGCATACATGTACGCGCAGAGTACGACAAAACGCGGCGCGGAATCACGCTCCGTCGTCCGGCAGCTTTGAAAGGCGAGCGCAAGCGTCGACATGTGTCCTGCAACGCGCAACGGCGAGTCGCGGGGTCAGGGTGGGCCCAGATGCGGCATCCATGACTTTAGTTGGGTCGCGTAGCTGCAACTATCCGCGCGCCTGCGGCATCTGGTTATGCGACTGGCCAGCTCCCTTTGACTCGAACCAGGAGTGTCGTCATGAAATCGCCATATCGGACCGCTTCGCGCATGCGCGCGATGGCGGGAGCTGTGTTGTGCGCACTGACCGCGGGCGTGGCATTTGCGCAGGGCCCGAGCGAACACGCAAGACATCTGATTTATCTGCCGGCGGACAGAGCCGAAGCGGACAGCGATGCGATCGCCAAGGCTTTCGCCGACGCAGGTTTCCAGGTGACCAGACTGTCCGCGCGAGACGCGGATGCCATGAACTATGCACGCCGCGTCGCGCGCGAAGTGAAGGACCTGTTGGCACAAGGCATTGCGCCTGAGGATATCAGCGTGGTCGGCGCGGGCATCGGGTCGCGGGCGGCCGTACTGAGTTCGGGCATGAGCAGCAATCGCAGCGTGAGCTATGTGCTGCTCGGACAGTGCGATACGGGCCTGAAGCGTCAATACCGGTTCAATATGAGCGGCCGCGTACTCGGCATCCGCGACGAAGCAGACGCCAGCTCGCATTCCTGCCGCGAGTTGTGGCGCGATGCGCCGCAGGTCACGGCGCAGCGCGAAATCGTGACATCGACGGGGCTCGGCGCGGCGCTGTTCGATCGTCCGCGCGAGGAGTGGCTGCGTCCCGCACTGGTATGGACGACCCGCGGCCAGGTCGACGTCGGCGCGCCCAAGGTCAGCCAAGCCGACTGAGCGAAACAGCGGCGCGGCCGCAAGGTCGCGCCGCTCGTGCGATTACGGATCGCGCATCACTATCAGGCGAATCTCGGTCATGTCCTCGATCGCGTAGCGGATGCCCTCGCGACCGAGGCCGGAATCCTTGACGCCGCCGTAAGGCATATTGTCGACGCGGAAGCTCGGCACGTCGCCGATCACCACCCCGCCGACGTCGAGCTCGTCCCAGGCACGCATCGCCTTGCGCACATCGTAGGTGAACACGCCAGCCTGCAGACCGAACGTACTGTCGTTGACCATGCGGATCGCATCGTCGAAATTTTTGTACTTTTGCAGAATCGCGACTGGGCCGAATGCTTCCATGCACGACACGTTCGCCGCGGCATCGACGTTTTCGAGCACCGTCGCCTCGAGCATCGCGCCCGTGCGCTTGCCGCCGCAGAGCAGGGTCGCGCCTGACTTAAGTGCCTCCTGCACCCAACCGTCGAGGCGCTTCGCCTCTTTTTCGTCGATCATCGGGCCGACGAAGGTCTTCTCGTCCTTTGGATCGCCCGCGACGAGTTTTTTCGTCGCCGTGACGAAGGCGTCGCGGAAGCGCGCGTAGAAATCCTCTTGGATCAAAATCCGCTGCGCCTTGATGCAGCTCTGGCCCGACTGATAGAACGCGCCGAAGATCACGCGCTCGACCACGAAATCGAGGCGATCGACCTGATCGTTGTCGATGATGCAGGCGGCATTGCCGCCGAGTTCGAGCACGACCTTTTTCTTGCCCGCGCGCGCTTTCAAATCCCAGCCGACCGCAGGCGACCCGGTGAACGACAACAGCTTGAAGCGCTCGTCGGTCGTGAACAGATCGGCGCCATCGCGATGCGCAGGCAGGATCGAGAATGCGCCCACCGGCAGATCAGTCTCGGCGAGGATCTCACCGATGATCAGCGCGCCGATCGGCGTGCGGCTCGCCGGCTTGAGCACGAACGGGC
>CAZDWH010000276.1:0-3081 GCA_964509025.1 uncultured Rhodanobacteraceae bacterium | reverse complement strand
TTTAGGCGCATTCGCAACGTCCTTCAAGGGGGGCGTGAGGGCGAGTGTCAACCGGGTGGCCAACGGGCAGATGCTTGGTGCCTCGTGGGGCAAGGACACGCGCAAGGTGGTGCTGCCGTCGGCGATGAGTTGGATTCTCGCCAGCCTGCACGTCAGTTTCGGCTTCTCGCTGGTGGGCGCGGTGGTCGGCGAATTCCTCGGCTCGCGCCAGGGCATCGGCCTGCTCATCGCCACCGCGCAAGGCTCGTTCAACACGGCAGGCGTGTTCGCGGCGATGATCGTGCTCGCAATCATGGCACTCGGCGCGGAGCTCATCCTGACGCGCATCGAGAGCGCCCTGCTCAAATGGCGGCCACCGCAATTCTCCGAGTCGGCGAATTGAGCACGCGGCTCAGGAGAAAGTTACGCGAACGATCAGCCCCTGCCCTGCCGGCGGCGAACCGAGCATCACGCTCGCGCCGCCGGCGTCGGCAATCTCCCTGACGATCGCAAGGCCAAGACCACAGCCGTCGATCTCTTTGCCGTGCAATCGGGTGAACCGCTCGAATACGCGCTCGCGCTGATCGGGCGCAATACCCGGTCCGTTGTCGACCACTTCAAGTACGCTGGTCGCGCCGTCGTGACTCAAGCGCACCGTCACTTTTCCGCCTGCTTGCGTGTAACGCAAGGCGTTGTCGACGAGATTGGCCACGAGTACGTGTAGTGCATGCGCGGCAACCACGACGGGCAGACTGTCGCATTGCAAGTCCACGCCGAGATCGATGTCTTTCGCGTGTGCCTGCGTGACCGATTCGACGACCACGTCGCGCACGATCTCCGCGAGGTCGACCGGCTCGTTGCTGCGCAGCACGCGTGGATTTGAACCTTCGGCTTCCGTGTAGGACAGCAGTTGATTGACAACACGGATATTGCTGCGCAGGCTCGATTTGATCGCTGCGAGCGCGTGATCCTTCGCTGCGTCGTCGGTTTCGCGCAACGCCACATCGAGCTGCGTATTCATCACCGCCAGCGGTGTGCGCAACTGGTGCGAGGCATCGGCGATGAAGCGGGTATGCGCCTGCATCTGTTCACGCAGCTGTGCGATGTAGTCGTTCATCGCTTCGACCATCGGTTTCAATTCCGACGGAACGCGCTCGAGCGTCAACGGCTCCAGCGCGGCGGGCGCGCGTTGTTGCATTCTCGTGCGCAAGGCGCGCAACGGCGTGATGCCGCGCTGCACGCCTGCCCAGATCAGCAACGTACCGAGTGCGATCAGCAGAATCTGGTCGCGCATTCCGCGCAGCCACAGATTTCGCGCGATCACCGAACGTTCGCGCAGGGTTTGCGCAACGACGACAATGACCGGGCCGAGCGAGCCGGGCGCGAACACCGGTTGCGCGAATGCGACGGCGTAGGTCGGCTCGCCGTTGACCTCGGTGTCGAAAGTGCTCCAGCGTTCCGGCTCGATCTTGTTCGCCGGCAGACTCAGATCGTCTCGCCCGGCCAGCAGTTCGCCCGAAGCGGCGGTGACGCGATAATGCACATAGTCGCCGTAGCCGGCATCGAACAATTCCAGCGCCGCGGGAGGCACGCTGACCGTCAATTTTCCATCGGCGTAGCTGACCTGCTCGGCGATCGTGCGCGCCGAGCCGAGCAACTGTCGTTCCTGCACGAGACGTGCGGTGGTCTGTGCGCTGCGATAGGTAGCGGCCGCATCCACGGCGACAATGACCAGCAGTGGCGCGAGCAGCCACAGCAGTATCTGCGCATACAGACTCTTCAGCATCAGCTCGCGTCGCGCGACTTGAGCAGGTAGCCAAGGCCGCGCAAGGTCACGATCGACGCCTCGCTGCCCTCGAGCTTCTTGCGCAGACGATGCACGTAGATCTCGATCGCGTCCTGCGACATGTCCGCATCGAGCGAGCACAGCGTCGCGACCAGGGCGCGCTTGCTCACGGTCTTGCCCAGCCGAGTGATCAACGCTTCCAGCACGGCATGCTCGCGCGGCGTCAGATCGAGCTGACGATCCTCCACCAGAAACATTTTGCGATTGCTGTCGTAGACGAGGTTGCCGCAGGCGATCTGCGGATTCTTCTTGCCCGTGCGCCGCAGCAGCGCGCGGATGCGGGCTTCGAGTTCGACCAGTTCGAAGGGCTTGGCGAGATAGTCGTCGGCGCCGACATCGAGTGCACCGACGCGGCCTTCGAGTGAATTGTTCGCGGTGAGGATGATCACTGGCATTTCGCCGCCACGCGCGCGCAAACGGCGCAGGATCTCCTGCCCGCCGAGACGCGGCAGGCCCAGGTCGAGTATCACGAGATCATAGGCTTCAGCAGCGAGCGCGCTGTCGGCCTGCACGCCGTCGTGCACGCAATCGACAACATAGCGCGCCTGGCGCAAGGCCTTCGCGAGCCATTCCGAAAGCGGCTGGTTGTCCTCGACGAGCAGGATGCGCATGCGACGTCGAGGATAACCTGGACCCTTGTTACTCGACGACCGCCGGCTGCTTCTCGTCCGCCTCGATCTGCACGTCGATCTTGCCGTCCTTGACGCCGAGTTGCACCTTGCCGCCGTGCGCGAGCTTGCCGAACAGCAACTCGTCGGCGAGCGGACGCTTGACGTTCTCCTGGATCACACGTGCCATAGGCCGCGCACCCATCTGCGCATCGAAGCCGTGCTCGGCGAGCCAGCGTCGTGCGTCGGCATCGACGTGCAGCGCAACGTGCTTCTCCTGCAGCTGCGCCTCCAGTTCGATCAGGAACTTGTCGACGACGCGCAGGATGTGCTCGAAGTCGAGCGCGCCGAACTGGATGATCGCGTCGAGACGATTGCGGAACTCCGGCGAGAACGCCTTGCGGATCACTTCCATCGCATCGGTCGCGTGATTCTGCTCGACGAAGCCGATCGAACGCCGCGCGGCCTGCGCCGCACCTGCATTCGTCGTCATCACGAGCACCACATTGCGGAAGTTCGCCTCGCGTCCGTTGGTGTCGGTCAGCTTGCCGTGATCCATGATCTGCAACAGGATGTTGTAGACGTCCGGATGCGCCTTCTCGATCTCGTCGAGCAGCAGCACGCAATGCGGATGCTTGGTGATCTGCT
>CAZDWH010000275.1:0-3131 GCA_964509025.1 uncultured Rhodanobacteraceae bacterium | reverse complement strand
GGCGGCATCCACGACCAGATCGGCGGCGGGTTCTGCCGCTACAGTGTGGACGAGCGCTGGGAGATTCCGCATTTCGAGAAGATGCTGTACGACAATGCGCAGTTGCTGCCGTTGTATGCGCCCGGCGCGGATGCGCGCGACGCGAAGTACCGCGAAGTTGCGCAATCGTTCCTGCAATGGCTCACGCGCGAAACGCGTGCGCCGGGTGGCGCTTTCTATGCTGCGCTCGACGCCGACTCCGAACATGAGGAAGGCAAGTTCTATGTCTGGCAGCGCGACGAAGTGCGCGCGCTGCTGAGCGAGGAGGAATACGCGGTAGCTGCACCGTATTTTGGTTTCGACCGCTCGCCGAATTTCGAGCAGCACGCATGGAACCCGATCGTTGCGACGACGGTCGATAAACTCGCCACGGAGCTGGTGCTACCGCAGGAAGAAGTCGAAGCACGTCTCTCTCGCGCGCGCGCGAAGCTGTTCGCTGCGCGCGCGCAACGTGTGCGCCCCGGGCTCGACGACAAGATCCTGACGGCGTGGAATGCGTTGATGATCAGCGGCCTCGCGCAAGCTGCACGCACATGGCCTGCAGCGTCCTGCACCGCCCTCGCGGAAGACGCGATCGAGTTTCTACATGCGAATGCATGGAAAGACGGCCGGCTCAAAGCAAAGTCAGGAACGGATGCCGCACGCTTTCCCGCCTATCTCGACGACTACGCGTTCTTGCTCGACGCGCTGATCGAATTTCTGCAGTCCGCCTGGAACAACCGCTATCTCGACTGGGTCATCGAGCTCGCTGATGCCCTGCTCGAACGCTTCGAGGATCGCGCCAATGGCGGCTTCTTCTTTACGGCACACGATCACGAACAGCTGATCCAGCGACCCAAGCCGTTCGCGGACGAAGCAATTCCTTCTGGCAACGGCGTAGCCGCACGTGCCCTGCTCCGCCTTGGGCATCTCGTCGGCGAGACGCGCTATCTCGACGCCGCCGAACGCACGCTGCGCGCGGCGTATCCGACGATGCAGCAGATGCCAGCGGCTTGCGCGACGCTGCAGCGCGCGCTCAACGATTTCCTGCATCCGCGCACGCATGTGGTGATTCGTGTCGAGTCGTTCGAGGAAGAACAGCGCTGGCGTGAAGCACTGGCCGCGCATGTCGATCGGCGCACTGATTTGTACGTGATTCCGGATTACGCCGGGACATTGCCCGGCACGCTCGCGGCGCAATCGTTCGTCGCAGGTGGTGTCGCCTATCTGTGCCGCGGCACGCAGTGCGAGCCGCCGATCGCGACGCCGGAAAAGTTAATCGAGGCGCTAAGCGCCAGCCGCTAGAGAATCACCGGCCGATCCGGCAGCTCGTTCGCCTTCGCCGAACCATCGGCTGGGAAATGCTGCGCGAGCAGATCGCTGACACGCTTGACGCCGTCGATCGCGCCCTGCACGAATTCGCCGGCGAGGAACTTCTCGCGCATCGCGGCACAGATCGCCGCCCATTCCAATTCGGCGACGTGCGCCGCGATGCCGCGATCGGCGACGATCTCGATCGCGCGATCGGCGACCAGCACGTAGATCAACACGCCGGAGTTGTTGCGCGTATCCCACACGCGCAGATGCGAGAACACCTCGTGCGCGCGCGCACGCGGCGTGAACCCGCGCAGCACGCGCGCTGCCGGCAGTGCGCCTTCGATCGCGAAGCAGACTTGATCCTGATGCCGCGTCTCGCCCTGGGCGATCGCCTGCTGGATCGCATCGAGTGCGCGCGCTGGAAACAGGCGGCGCGCGCTGCCCGCGGAGACAAGATGCTTGAACGTGCGTGCGATAGTCATGTCGTCACCAGCTTCCGGAGGCGCCGCCTCCACCGAACGATCCACCACCGCCGCTAAAACCGCCACCGCCCCCAAATCCGCCGCTGCCGAAACCGCCGCCGCCCCCAAATCCGCCGCTGCCGAAACCGCCGCCGCCCCAGCTGCCGCCGAAGCCGCCACTGCTGCTGCCGGTCGCGAAACCGCCACCGCGACCGCCGAGCAGCCCAACGATAAGACCAACCAGGCCGAGTCCACCGACCAGCCCCATGGCGCCACCGGACAGGAACCACGCTGCGCCCGCGCCAGCGAGCCCGACCACGCCGCCGCGCGGCAGCGTATAGAGCGCGCCGAACCAGCTGCGCGCCCAGAAGATCGCGAATAGCGCGAACAGCACGGTATGGAACATGTCCTCGTGCTGTTTGTCTTTGTCGTCGGTCAGCGGCGGCGGCAGCGGCTCGCCATCGATCAGTTTGGTCAAGGCATCGGTCGCATCGTGGATGCCGCCGGCGTAATCGCCCGCGCGGAATTTCGGCGTGACGTATTCGCGGATGATGCGCGCCGCCGCGGCATCGGGAATCGCGCCTTCGAGGCCGCGTCCGACTTCGATGCGTACGCGATGGTCGTCTTTGGCCACGATCAGGATCGCGCCATCATCGGCGCCCTTGCGTCCGAGCTTCCACGCATCGCCGACGCGAATGCCGTATTGCGCGATGTCTTCGGGCTGCGTCGTCGGCACGATCAGCACGCCGAGCTGCGAACCCTTGCGCTGTTCGAGCGCCGTGAGTTCGCCCTCGAGCGCCTGCGCCTGGCCCGCGTCGAGCGTGCCGGTCAGGTCGTTGACATGCGCCTTGAGCGGCGGGATCGGCTGCGGATCGCCTTCCGCGGCCGAAACCGCAAGCGCGAACGCGAGCCCCGCGCAGCATGCGAGTGCATGCCGCGCAGTGCGGAGAACGGCGCGCCTGCCGCGTGCGAAACGCACGATGCAATCAGTGCGCGGGCTGTGCCGGCGGCTGCGCCGCGGGTTGCGCGGGCTTGTTGAAGTCCACCGTCGGCGCGACCGAAATCGCCTTCTCGTTCTCGACCGTGAAGTTGGCCTTGGTCTTGTAGCCGAACATCATCGCGGTGAGGTTCTGCGGGAAGCTGCGCACGAAGGTGTTGTAGTCCTGGATCGCGGCGATATAGCGGTTGCGCGCGACCGCGATGCGGTTCTCGGTGCCTTCGAGCTGTGCCTGCAAATTCTGGAACAGGCCATCGGCCTTGAGGTTCGGATAGTTTTCCGACACCGCCATCAGGCGCGACAGCGCGCTCGACAGCTCGCCCTGCGCCTGCTGGAAC
>CAZDWH010000274.1:0-3144 GCA_964509025.1 uncultured Rhodanobacteraceae bacterium | reverse complement strand
TACGAGGCGCTGCATCACGGCGGCGATGTCGATGCCGACATGCTGGTGATCCTCAACGACAACCAGATGTCGATCAGCGAGAACGTCGGCGCGCTGCCGAAGATGCTTGCGCGCCTGATGACGAGCCGCACGCTCAACGCGATGCGCGAGCGCGCGAAGAATTCGATGCGCCGCGATTCGTTCCTGTGGCGCTTCTTCAAGCGCTGGGAAGAACACTTGAAGGGCATGTTCGTGCCCTCGACCCTGTTCGAGGAATTCGGCTTCCACTATTTCGGTCCGATCGACGGCCACGACTTGCCGCAACTGCTGCATGCGTTGAAGACGCTGAAGGAGCTCAAAGGTCCGCAGCTGCTGCATGTGATCACGACCAAGGGCAAGGGCTACGGACCGGCGGAAGCGCAGCAGATCGAATATCACGCAGTCGGGCCGTTCGATCCTGTCAAGGGAGTCGTGAAGAAGCCAGCCGCGAAGCAAAGTTATACCGATATCTTCGGGAATTGGCTGTGCGATATGGCCGCGGCGGACGCGCGCCTGCTCGCGATCACTCCGGCGATGCGCGAAGGTTCCGGGCTCGTGCGCTACTCCAAGGAATTCTCGCAGCGCTATTTCGACGTCGGCATCGCCGAGCAGCACGCAGTGACGCTGGCCGCGGGCATGGCCTGCGAAGGTGCCAAACCGGTCGTGGCGATCTACTCGACCTTCCTGCAGCGTGCCTACGATCAGGCGATCCACGACGTCGCGATCCAGAATCTCGACGTCACTTTCGCGATCGACCGCGCCGGCGTGGTCGGTCCCGATGGCGCGACGCATGCGGGCAGCTTCGATCTTTCCTATCTGCGCTGTCTGCCGAACATGCTCGTCGCCGCACCGGGCGACGAAGCCGAATGCCGCGCCCTGCTCACGACTGCCTTCCAGTACGACGGCCCGGCCGCGGTGCGCTATCCGCGCGGCACTGGCCCGGGCGCGGCGCTCGATACCGAATTGAAACCGCTGCCGATCGGCAAGGCCGAAGTGCGTCTGCGTGGTGCGAACCTCGCATTGCTCGCGTTCGGCAGTCCGCTCACTGCCGCGCTCGAAGTCGGCAAGGAACTTGGCGCGACGGTGGCTAACATGCGCTGGGTCAAGCCGCTCGACGAGGCCTTGATCCTCGAACTCGCGCGCACGCACGGCGCGATCGTGACGATCGAGGACAATGCGGTCGCCGGCGGTGCCGGCAGCGCCGTGGCCGAATTCCTCGCCGCAAAAAATATACAAATTCCGATCCTGCATCTCGGCCTGCCCGACGCCTGGCTCGAACACGCCAGCCGCGAGCAGTTGCTGGCCGAAGCCGGCATCGATGCTGCGGGCGTTCGCGCGGCGATCCTGCAACGCTGGCCGCAATACGCGGCGAAGCCACTCGGCGAAATGCGCAGCGCGGTGTAAGCGGTCGCTGCCGCGGCGTTTGGCCGGCGCTGTCCCCTATTCGACCCGTTGGCAGCTTATCGCCGAGCCGATCCTGCATTAGGCTGCGCGACGTCAATCACGTGAGCGCAGCATGGAAAAGTTCATCGACCTCAGCCACACGATCGAGCACGGCGTTATCACGCACAAGGGCCTGCCGGCACCGATCATCTGCGACTATCTTTCGCGCGAGGCCTCGCGCGCGCGCTATGCACCCGGCACCGAATTCCAGATCGGCAAGATCGAGATGGTGGCGAACACCGGCACCTATATCGACTGCCCGTTCCATCGCTACGCCGATGGCAAGGATCTCGCACAGACACCGATCGAGGCGATGTGCGATCTCGACGCACTCGTCGTGTGCGTCGATCATCGCGCGACGCTGGCGATCGGCGCCGAACATTTTCGCGACCGCGAACTGCGCGGTCGCGCCTTGCTCGTGCACACCGGCTGGGACAGGCACTGGAACACGCCGGCCTATCAGGAAAACCATCCATTCCTGACAGAGGACGCCGCGCTGTATCTGCGCGACAGCGGCGTCAGCCTCGTCGGAATCGATTCGCACAATATTGATGACACGCGCGGCGACGCCAGGCCCGTGCACACGATCTTGCTCGGCGCGGAAATCCTCATCGTCGAGCACCTGACCAACCTCGGCAGCCTGCCCGACACGGGATTCGCCTTCAGCGCCGTGCCGCCGAAGCTCAAGGGCGTCGGCACGTTTCCGGTACGGGCAATGGCCAAGCTGCATCGGGATTGACGCGGTTTCGGGCACCTCTTGTGCATCGCAAAATGTGATGTTCATCACATAAGCGCAGAATCGGCCTCGGGCAATCCGCCCGAGAACAATGGGGAACGCCATGCTCAAGAAGAAGCTAGTGCATCTCGTTGTGGGAGCCGTGCTGTCGGCCGCGATCAGCGTGCCGGCGATGGCGATGGACAAGAACTACAAGCGCGGCTCGGTGTGGTCGGTGACCCTGGTCAAGGTCGATCCGGGCAAGGGCGACGACTACCTTGATTCGCTCAAGGATGCGTTCATGCGCGTCAACGACGAGGCGGTCAAGGAAAAGGTAATCCTTTCCTACAAGATTCTCGTCGGCGATGCATCAAACACCACAGACTGGAACGTCATGATCATGACCGAAGCGGCCAATTTCGGCGCGCTCGACACGATGGAAGCGAAGATGGACGCCATCGCCGCGAAAGCTTACGGCACGATGGAAAAGGCCGACGCCACCGACAAGGAAGCGATGACCAACCGCGCCAAGATCCGCACGATTTTCGGCGACAAGATGATGCAGGAAATCCACTTCGTGAAGTAAAGCGGCAGAGGCGCCCGCGGCCTACGCGGGCGCCATCTCACGGCATCCTACCTAACGATACGCGGTCGCGCTGCTCCAGATCGCAGGCGGTGGCAACCTCGCCAAATCCATGGTGTTCGAGCAGCGCGCGCACCGCCGCGCCCTGATCGTAGCCGTGCTCGAACAGCAGCCAGCCGCCTGGCTCGAGATGCGCGCGCACGTCGCGGACGATCACGCGAATCGCGTCAAGCCCGTCGGGGCCGGAGGCAAGCGCGGCGGCAGGCTCGAAACGCAGATCGCCCTGCGTGAGATGCGCGTCGCCGGTTGGGATATACGGCGGATTGCTGACGATCAGGTCGAAGCGCTCGTCGCCGAGCGCCGCACACCAGTCGCCCTGGGTGAA
>CAZDWH010000273.1:0-3149 GCA_964509025.1 uncultured Rhodanobacteraceae bacterium | reverse complement strand
GTCGGCTACACCGCGCGCCACCACACCTTCTTCGAGATGCTCGGCAACTGGTCGTTCGGCGACTACTTCAAGAAGGAAGCGATCCACTGGGCGTGGGAACTGCTGACCGGCGTGTTCAAACTGCCCAAGGAGCGCCTGCTTGTCACGGTCTATCGCACCGATGACGAGGCGTTCGATCTGTGGCACAAGGAAATCGGCCTGCCGAAAGAACGCATCGTGCGCATCGGCGACAACAAAGGCGCCCCGTATGCCTCGGATAATTTCTGGCAGATGGCCGACACGGGTCCGTGCGGACCGTGCACCGAAATTTTCTACGACCACGGCGAAGGCATTCCCGGCGGTCCGCCGGGATCGCCCGACGAGGACGGCGACCGCTTCATCGAAATCTGGAATCTCGTGTTCATGCAGTTCGACCGCGCGGCCGACGGTACGCTGTCGAAGCTGCCCGCGCCCTGCGTCGATACCGGCATGGGCCTCGAGCGCCTCGCGGCCGTGTTGCAACACGTGCATAGCAACTACGAGATCGACCTGTTCCAGCGCCTGATCAAGAAGGCCGCGGAACTCACCCATACAACCGATCTCGAAAACAAATCGCTGCGCGTGATCGCCGATCATATCCGCGCCTGCTCGTTTCTGATCGTCGACGGCGTGCTGCCTTCGAACGAAGGCCGCGGTTACGTGCAACGCCGCATCATCCGCCGCGCACTGCGCCACGGTTATATGCTTGGACAGAAGCAGCCGTTCTTCTACAAGCTCGTCGATACGCTCGTCGCCGAGATGGGGCAGGCCTATCCTGAACTCGCTGCGAAGAAGGACGCGGTCGCGAAGGCGCTCAAGGCCGAGGAGGAGCGCTTCAGTGAGACGCTCGAAAACGGCATGAAGGTGTTCGACGAGATTGCCGTACGCAGCCAGAAGGCCATAGCGGGCGCCGATGCGTTCAAGCTCTACGACACCTACGGCTTCCCCGCGGATCTGACCGCCGATATCGCGCGTGAGCGCGGGCTTACGGTCGATATGGCCGGCTTCGAAATCGAGATGGAAAAGCAGCGCGAACGCGCGCGTGCGGCAAGCCAGTTCGAGTCGAAGGGCACACTCTCGGCCGAAGTCGTGCAGAAGCTGCCGCCGACGCAGTTCCTCGGTTACGAGACTACGAGCGCGGATGGATTGAAGCTGGTTGCGATCGTACGCGGAGATTCCACGATCGATGAACTCGGCGACGGTGAAGGAGCAACGCTGATCTTCGAGCGCACGCCGTTCTACGCCGAATCGGGTGGTCAGGTCGGCGACACCGGCACGCTCAGCTCGGCAGATGGCAAGTTCGCGGTGCGCGACACGGTCAAACTCGCGGGCGCCTATCATGGCCATGTCGGCAAGTGGAGCGGCAAACCCCTGCGCGTCGGTGTGACGCTGCGCGGCGAAGTCGATGCGGCGCGACGTCTCTCGATCGTGCTCAATCACTCGGCGACGCATCTGTTGCACGCGGCGCTGCGCAAGGTGCTTGGCGAACATGTGGCGCAGAAGGGCTCGCTCGTCGCGCCGGATCGTCTGCGTTTCGATTTTGCGCATTTCGCGCCGGTGTCGCGCGACGAGCTCGCGCGCGTCGAGGCGATGGTCAATGACGAAATTCGTCGCAATGTTGCGGCCGATATCCGCAACATGGCTTACAAGGACGCGATCGAGTTCGGCGCGATGGCGCTGTTCGGCGAGAAGTACGGCGACGAAGTGCGCGTGCTCAAGATGGGTGACTTCTCGACCGAGCTATGCGGCGGCACGCACGTTGGCCGTACTGGCGACATCGGCCTGTTCAAGATCGTCAGCGAGGGTGGCGTCGCAGCTGGCGTTCGCCGCATCGAGGCGCTGACCGGGGCCGGCGCGCTCCAGTTCGTCGATGAAGAAGAAGCGCGTCTCAGTGAAGTCGCGCATCTGCTCTCGGCGAGCGGCGGCGACGTGGTGGAAAAACTGCGTCAACTGTTCGACCGGCAGAAGAAACTCGAACGCGAACTCGAATCGCTCAAGGCGAAGGCGGCGGGCGCGGCGACTGCCGACCTCGCTGCGAGCGCAAAAAGTATACACGGCGTCAAGGTCATCGCCGCGCGCCTCGATGGTGCCGACGCGAAGACGCTGCGCGACAGCGTGGACAAGTTCAAGCAGCAGCTCGTCGATTGTGTCGTGCTGCTCGCCGGCGGTGCCGACGGCAAGGCCGCGCTGGTCGCCGGCGTCGGCGGCAGCGCCCTGGCAAAGCTCAAGGCGGGCGATCTCGTCGCGCACGTCGCGGCGCAGATCGGCGGCAAGGGCGGTGGCCGCGCCGACATGGCGCAAGGCGGCGGCGACGATACGCCGGCGTTGGTTCGCGCGCTCGAAGAAGTGCCTGTCTGGGTCGAACAGCGACTCACCTGACAACTGACGCGGATATGAACGATCCAAGCCCGGAGTCATTTGCGCGCCTGTGCCGCGTGGGCTAAGATGAATCCGTCAAGTGAGTCTGCAGCCGGCGCAGCATCCGCACTAAAAGGCGCGAAACTCCGGTCTGATGGATCACGACAGGGGAGGGCGCGGAACCAACGTCCGTCAGCCCGAAAAATAGCCGTTGCCGTGTGCGTGATATCAGAGGACTGATGCTGCGCATTACAGTCGTTGGGAACGACGAAATTGGCTGAAGGAGAGGTTTTACCATGCTTATCTTGACCCGCCGTGTCGGCGAAACCCTGATGATCGGCGAATCGGTCAGCGTCACTGTGCTCGGTGTCAAAGGCAACCAGGTGCGCATCGGCATCAACGCCCCCAAGGACGTGGCCGTGCATCGCGAAGAGATCTTCCAGCGCATCAAACGCGAACACGAGCACAACGATCCGCCGCCGCCCGCCGCCGCGTAATTTTTGCTTTACCTCAGGGCCTGAACTGGCTATCTTATGCGGCTCGTTGCGACGAGCCTGTGCGCTTTGCGCGCGATCGCTCAAAAACTGAATCCGGAGAGGTCGAACGCCGAGTGTTTATGCGATGCGTTGAAGCGCATCGCATACGAGGAGGGAGGGCGAGGCAGGAGCCGAGCGGGAGCGCGCCATGGATGGATACTCGAAAAAAATGAAATACGGAGAGGTGGAGGAGAGGGCGAAGGGGATGCCGCCGGGTCCGGTTCCGTGCAGCCGCCA
>CAZDWH010000272.1:0-3183 GCA_964509025.1 uncultured Rhodanobacteraceae bacterium | reverse complement strand
GATGGAAGCGGCGCAGATAGGCGAACACGACCGGGGTCAGGAAACCGAAGCCGTAATGGCGCGCGAAGTCGTCGAAGCGCGTGTGGAAGCCGGTGCTCGCCGGAATGCCGAGCGCCTTGGCCGCGCGGAGTGCGGAATAACCAAGCGGCCCTTCGGTCGCGACATAGATCGCGTCGGGGCGTTCTTGCTTCCACAGATTGCGCAAACGCCGTGCGGTCGGCAGGCCGAACTGCAGGCCCGGATAGCGCGGCAGGCGAGCGCCGCGCACGAGCACATGGTCATCGTCGGCGGCGCTGTCGTCGACATCGACCTGGCGCGGACGCACCACCTGGACCGTATGCCCGGCTTCGCGCAAGCCGTCGACCAGACCGGCCACGGTCAGGGCCACGCCGTTGATTTCCGGCGGAAAGGTCTCGGTGACCATGGCGATGCGCATGCGAAAGTCTCCTCGCGTTTGCGCAACGCTATTCCTGCGCCTTGAATGACGCGTGACAGCGATGTTACGTGGCAGTTACAGCCATTCGCAGGACCAGGCCGAGCGCAGCAGCTGGCGCCTAGCGCTTGAACGGATTGCGCAGCTTGCCGAGCAGGCCCTTGTCGCTGTCGCCGCCCGGAATCGGCGGAAGATAGCGCTTCGCCTCGATCCAACCGATCGCTTGGTAGGCATTGATCAGATCGATCACGTCGTTCATGCCGGCACCGCTGCGCGCGGCGATTTCATGCAGGCGCCCCGGCGTGTACAGCGCCTCGACGATTGCCGCATGCTCGGCCACGCCGTCGTCGATGTTCGGCCGCGTGGTGAGGCGAAAATCCGCACCAGGCGAAAGATGTCCCGCGAGCTTGCCGTGCGAACCGACCCAGACGATGAGCCAAATCAGATGTTCATATGGCCGCTCGCGTTCGCTGCCGCGCAGCTGCTGCAATTCCTGCGTGGTCAGCGCGCGCCAACGCGCGGCCTGCAGTGGCTGCACGCAATACGCGGTCAGTTCCTGCATGGTCTGCGCGGCGCTGTAGCACAGACGATTCTTCGGATCGAGGCTCAGTGCGGGCACGCCAGGCAGTTGCAGCACGGAGGGCCCGCCGATCAGATCGCCATCGAGAAACTGCCGCAGCGGCCACGCGCCATGCATGCGCGCTTCCTGCGCGTACTCGACCGGCGGCGCCTTCACATCCGCCGCCATCGGCTTGAAATCCGCGCGCTGCTCATTGCGCGAGGAGACGCGTTCGGAACTCTCTGCCGTGGCGCCATGCTTCACTTCGAGCCGCATCGGGCGGAACAGGTCGCCTTCCTTGTCCTTGGCGAACACCGCTTCGAGCCCGAGTTCGCCCGCGGCGCCGTTGCCGGATTGCGGGGTCGCGGTATAGTCCGGCCGTGAATCGTGGAAGCTCATGTTGAGCGCATCAGCGTCGAATTGCGCCAACTCGTCGCTGAAATCGTCGCGACGTTCGACCGCGCCCTGCGCCGGATTCGCAACCGGTCCGGCGGCTTCGCCCAACAGCTTGGTGATGCTTTCGACGGTAAAAGGCAGCTCGCAGCGCAGTTCGTTGGCGCGCAGCTCGACATTCGGATTGACGACCGCGCAGCGCCGCCCCATGCCGCCGGCGCGGTCGCGCGACATGCGTCCGGCAAAGGTTTCGACATCGACCAGAATCAGGTCGGCATTGCTCTCGCCGCCCCATATCCAGTGTTGCGCGAGCGTGGGTGCAAGGCGACGCAGCAGCAGACGCAGATGCGCCGCCTGCTCTTCCTGCAAACCTACTGCCGTCAGGTATTTGTCCCGGCTCGCCATCTCGCCCTCGTGAACCCCGCCTTGGCGCGCGGCGCATCCTGTGCCGGCGTCGCATGGATATAGCATATTCTCCCACAAGGGGAGCAAAAAAGCGGATTTTACGGCGTTGCTAATTCGACCAACGGCGGCGTATGGGCCTCGGGCGAGCGCGTTTCGCGCGCCTGCTGCTGCATCGCCCACAGCGCGGCGTAGCGGCCGCCCTGCGCGAGCAGTTCGTCGTGCGTTCCGCGCTCGACGATGCGACCGTGATCGAGCACGAGAATTTCGTCGGCATCGACGATGGTCGACAGGCGATGCGCGATCACCAGGGTCGTGCGCTCGCGCGCGATTTCGGCGAGTTCGGCCTGGATCACCTTTTCGGTGCGTGTATCCAGCGCGCTGGTCGCTTCGTCGAACACGAGGATCGCCGGATTCTTGAGCAGGGTGCGCGCGATCGCCACGCGCTGCTTCTCGCCGCCCGAGAGCTTCAGGCCGCGCTCGCCGACGCCGGTTTCGTAACCTTGCGGCAGGCTCGTGATGAAATCGTGGATATGCGCCGCGCGCGCCGCCGCGACCACCTCCTCGCGCGTCGCGGCCGGTTTGCCGTAGGCGATGTTGTAATAAATCGAATCGTTGAACAGCACCGTGTCCTGCGGCACGATGCCGATCGCCGCACGCAGCGATTCCTGCGTCACGTCGCGGATGTCCCGTCCATCGATCGCGATGCGCCCCTTATCAACATCGTAGAAGCGATAAAGCAGGCGCGACAGCGTCGACTTGCCCGCTCCGGTCGTGCCCACCACGGCGACGGTCTTGCCCGCGGGTATCGTGAAGTCCACGCCGAACAGAATCCCGCGCTGCGGGCCATAGCCGAACGAGACCTGGTCGAAACGCACCGCGCCGCCGTTTACGGCAAGCGGTTCGGCGTCCGGCGCGTCGCGTACTTCCTGCGGCTCGGCGAGCAGGCCGAACATGCGCTCGATATTCGTCAGCGCCTGCTTCACCTCGCGATAAACCATGCCGAGATAGTTGAGCGGCATCGACAACTGGATCAGAAACGCATTCACCAGCACCAGATCGCCGAGCGTCATGCGTCCGGCGACGACGCCGTCCGAGGCGCGCCACAGCAACAGCGTCAGACCCACGGCGACGATCGCAGTCTGGCCGATATTCAGCACGGCGAGCGATTTCTGGCTGCGCACCGTCGCTTCTTCAAGGTCCTTCAGGCTCGTGTCGAAGCGCGCGAGTTCGTGTTTCTCGTTGCCGAAATACTTGACCGTCTCATAGTTGAGCAGCGCATCGACGTTGCGCGCATTGGCCTCGGTGTCGGCCTCGTTCTTGGCACGATAAAAACGCAGACGCCATTCGGTGATCGAGAACGTGAAGACGATGTAGACCGCGAGCGTCGCCAGCG
>CAZDWH010000271.1:0-3284 GCA_964509025.1 uncultured Rhodanobacteraceae bacterium | reverse complement strand
CGATGACTCGTTTACCAGTGGGTTGCGCGTCGCCAGGGCATCCTTCATGGCGACTCAGTTGTTCCCGAGCAAGAACCGAGCCACCCTCCTGTCGAGTGCGCAATGCGTCACGATCTGCGCCCGCGACAAACACGCGCGTTGGCGGTTATGCGACAGCCTCCACCATTTGCGCCGCAAACATCCGCTTGATCGCATTCGCCGCCTCGCGCCCATCGAGCACGGCGCGCACGACGAGGTCGGCACCGCGCCACATATCGCCTCCGGCGAAGACCTTGGGATTCGTCGTCTGCTGCGCGAGGCGGCCGGCACCGCCAACGACGATCTTGCCGTTGCGTTCGAACTCGATGCCTTGCGCCGTCGCCCAGGCCGGCGGCTCGGGCAGGAAGCCGAACGCGAGAATGACGACATCGGCCGGCAACACCTCTTCCGTGCTCGGCACGACTTCGGCGCGCGAACGACCGTCGCCAGAGTCGGTAAGGCGCGTCTGTGCCACACGCACGCCAGTAACGCCGTTCGCATCACCAAGAATTTCGAGCGGCTGGCGCTGGAAGATGAATTCGACGCCTTCGTCGCGGCTATATTTCACTTCGCGACGCGAGCCGGGCATGTTCGCTTCGTCGCGGCGATAGACGCAGCTCACTGCCTCAGCGTCGTGGCGCACCGAAGTGCGCACGCAGTCCATCGAGGTATCGCCTCCGCCGAGCACGACGACGCGCCGGCCAAGCAGATCGGGCAGCACATCTTTTTCCGTCGCCGTGCCGAGCAGGCGGCGCATATTCGCGATCAGGAACGGCAGCGCGGCGTGCACGCCGGGCAAGTCTTGTCCCGGCAGCTTGCCGTCGACGAACAGGTACGCACCGGTACCGAGGAACACCGCGTCGTATTCTTCTACCAAGGCAGAAAAATCCACATCGCGGCCAACTTCAGTATTGAGGCGGAACTTTACGCCCATGCCTTCGAGCACCTCGCGGCGCGTGCGCACAACGGCCTTGTCGAGCTTGAACGGTGGAATGCCGAAGGTGAGCAGGCCGCCAATCTCTTCGTAACGATCGAACACCTCGACCGCGATGCCCGAGCGCGCGAGCACGTCGGCCGCAGCGAGCCCGGCCGGACCCGCGCCGACGATCGCGACGCGCTTCCCGCTCGACTGCACCTCATCGAGCTTTGGACGCCAGCCACGCCGGAACGCTTCGTCGGTGATCGATCGCTCGATCGCGCCGATCGTTACCGCGCCGAAACCGGTTTCGAGCGTGCAGGCCTGTTCGCACAGACGATCCTGCGGGCAGATGCGGCCACAGATTTCGGGCAGCGGGTTGGTTTCATGCATCAGCGCCGCGGCGTCCTCGATGCGGCCTTGCTTGGCGAGTTCGAGCCAGCGCGGGATGTGATTGTTGAGCGGGCAGCCCCAAGAGCAATACGGATTGCCGCAATCGATGCAGCGCGAGGCCTGCTCGGTCGTCGCCTCGGGCGTGAAGTCGCCGTGGATCTCGCCGTAGCCGAGCACGCGCACGGGCACGTTGAGCTCGCGCGGCAATTCGCGCGGGAAGCGCAGGAACGGGAAATTATCTTTCTTCACGCTGCGCGCCTCAGTTCTTCGGTCAGCGAGTCGAGACTTGCCGCCTTCGGTTTCACCAGCCAGAACTTGTGTACGAGATCGCGGAACTCGTCGATCAGGCGCTTGCCCCAGGCGCTGCCGGTGTGCTGCACGTGCCCGATCAGCAGATGACGCAGATGCTGCCAGTAGTTCTCCATGCCCTCGTGCGAGATGCGTGTGATGTCGACGAGCTCGTGGTTGTAGCGATCGACGAAATCGCGCGCCTCGTCGAAGACGAAGGCGTAGCCGCCGGTCATGCCCGCGCCGAAATTGACGCCGCAACGGCCGAGCACGACGATCGAGCCGCCGGTCATGTATTCGCAGCAGTGATCGCCGACGCCTTCGACCACGGCGAGCGCGCCGGAGTTGCGCACGCCGAAGCGCTCGCCGGCACGTCCGGCGACGTACAACTCGCCGCCGGTGGCGCCGTAGAGACAGGTGTTGCCGACAATCGCCGCCTCGTGCGCGCGCCAGCCTGCGCCCGCGGGCGCACGCACGACGATGCGACCGCCGGCCATGCCCTTGCCGACGCCGTCGTTGGCCTCGCCATCGAGGATGATGTTGACGCCACCCGCGTTCCACGCGCCGAGACTTTGCCCCGCCGCGCCGGATAGCCGCAGCGTAATCGGGGCCGTGACCATGCCCTGATCGCCGTGCCGTCGCGCGACATCACCCGACAGGCGCGCACCGATCGCGCGATCGGTGTTGCGCACGGCGTAGTGGAATTCTCCGCTTGTGGAATTTTCTACCGCCGTCCTGGTGTCGGCCGCGACGCGTAGTGCGAGTTCGCGGTCCGGGATCGGTGCCGCAACGCAGCCGGGAACGGAACTCGCTGCAAGATCGTGACCGAGCAGCGGCGCGAGATCGAGCTGATTCTGCTTGACCGTCACGCCCGCGCGCTGCTTGAGCCAATCCGTGCGCCCGACCAGTTCTCCGAGACTGCGCACGCCGAGCTGCGCCAGGCGTACGCGCACGTCCTCGGCGACGAAGCGGAAGAATTGCTCGGCCTGCTCGGCCGGGCCGTCGTAATGTTGCTTGCGTAGCTCGTCGTTTTGCGTCGCGACGCCCGTCGCGCAGGAATTCAAGTGACAGATACGCAGGTATTTGCAGCCGAGCGCGACCAAGGGCGCGGTGCCGAAGCCGAACGAGTCGGCACCAAGCAGCGCAGCCTTGATGATGTCGAGGCCGGTCTTGAGACCGCCGTCGGTCTGCACGATCACGCGCTCGCGCAGGCCGTTGCGCGCGAGCGTCTGCTGCGTCTCGGCTAGGCCGAGCTCCCAAGGCGTGCCGGCGTAGCGTATCGACGTTATCGGACTCGCGCCGGTGCCACCGTCGTGGCCCGACACCGTTATCAGATCGGCGCCCGCTTTCGCCACGCCCGCGGCGATCGTGCCGACGCCCGCATGCGCGACGAGCTTGACCGACACGAGCGCATGCGGATTGACCTCTTTTAGGTCGTAGATCAGCTGCGCCAGATCCTCGATCGAATAGATATCGTGATGCGGCGGCGGCGAAATCAGGCCGATGCCCGGACGCGCGTAACGCAGGCGCGCGATCAACGCGTTGACCTTGTGGCCCGGCAGCTGACCGCCTTCGCCGGGCTTGGCGCCCTGCGCGATCTTGATCTGCAGCACTTCGGCGTTGACGAGATAGGCCGGCGTGACGCCGAAGCGGCCCGAGGCGACCTGCT
>CAZDWH010000270.1:0-3295 GCA_964509025.1 uncultured Rhodanobacteraceae bacterium | reverse complement strand
GCCTGCCGGCACGCACACGTACTGGCTGAACCCGCCGTCGCGATGCACGCCGATGACGGTCAGGCTCCGACACACGTTGCGGCGACCAATCGTGCACGCATGACAGTGGCCACAGCTGATCACCGGATCGACCGCAACCGTTTCACCGAGCCGCGCCGCATCGACGCCAGCACCGACCGACTCGATCCGGCCGACGAACTCATGGCCGATGATGCCCGGGTATGACACGAACGGGTTCTTGCCATGAAAGATATGCAGGTCCGAGCCACAGATTCCCGCATAGCGCACCTGCACACGCACTTCCCCCGCGGCCGGCGCGGGCAGCGGCACTTCGCGCACAGCCATGCTCTGCGGACGATCGACAACGACGCTCAACATTTCAGGTTTCTCCTTCGAATCTTCAACGTCTCACCAGTTCCACATCGAGCCGTCGCGCAACCGCGCAACCGGGAGATACGCGCGCTCGTACGGATACTTCGCGGCCAGTGTCTCGTCGATGTCGACACCAAGACCGGGCACCTCGTCCATCACGAGATAGCCATTCTCATAACGGTAACTGTGCGGGAACACTTCGTCGGTCAGCTTGCTGTGCGGCATCAGTTCCTGGATGCCGAAGTTCGGCGCCCACAGGCCGAAGTTCACTGCCGCCGCCATGCACACCGGCGACAGGTCGGTCGCACCATGGAAGCCGGTGCGGACCTGGTATATCGCGGCGTAATCGGCGATGCGCCGCACGTGCGTGATGCCGCCCGCGTGGACGATCGTCGCGCGGATGTAGTCGATCAACTGGTCGCGAATCAGGTCCTTGCAGTCCCAGATCGAATTGAACACTTCGCCGACCGCGAGCGGCGTAGTCGTGTGCTGGCGGATGAGGCGGAACGCGTCCTGGTTCTCCGCGGGCGTCGCATCTTCAAGCCAGAACAGGCGATACGGCTCGAGGTCGCAGCCGAGCCGAGCCGCTTCGATCGGCGTTAGCCGGTGATGTGCGTCATGCAGCAGGTGCGGTGTGTCGCCAACCGCTTCGCGCACCTTGCGGAACAGCTCAGGCGTATGGCGCAAATAGAGCGCGGTGTCCCACGGCTCCTCCGGTGGCAGACCTTTTTCGGCGGGCTCATACGCGCCCGCAATCTTACCGACGCCGTACACCTTCTCCAGCCCCGGCACGCCCGACTGTACGCGAATTGCCCGAAAGCCCGCCTCGATGTGCTCGCGCACCGCGTCGATCGCCTCCTCGTGATCGCGTCCGTTTGCGTGGCCGTACACCATCAGACCTTCGCGGCTCTTTCCGCCAAGCAACTGATAAACCGGCATGCCGGCGAGCTTGCCCTTAATGTCCCAGAGCGCCATGTCAATCGCCGCGATCGCCGCCATCGTCACCGGCCCACGCCTCCAGTACGCGCCACGGTACAGGTACTGCCAGATGTCCTCGATGTTGCGCGGATCACGCCCAACGAGGCACGGGAACACGTGATCCTCCAGATATGCGCGCACGGCCAGTTCGCGCCCGTTTAGGGTCGCATCGCCAAGGCCGTACACGCCTTCGTCGGTCATGATCTTGACCGTCACGAAGTTGCGTCCGGGACACGTGACGATGGTCTGCAAGCATTCGATTTTCACTGCGCTCCTCCAGCGTGCGATTCAGTCGACAAAGTAGTTTGGGATGCGGCTGCGCACGTCCGGCAGATGCGTGCTGATGCGATTGACATGCGCGGCGACCGATGCGCCCAGTAGCGCCATGTTGCGTGATGCGAGCTGCGCGAGGATCTGCTCGTGCTCCTGCAGTGCGAGGCGCGCGTGGTCCTCAACGCGATCCAGCAGCAGCCAGCGCACACGATCGAACTGGCACTTCATCGGCTGCAGCATCCCCCAAACATGAGGCCGCCCGGCGAACTCGAACATTAGGCCGTGCATGGTTTCGTCAAGCACAAAAAAAGCATCGACGTCGCGCGCGTTGACGGCGTCGCGCTGCGCATCGACAAGCCTCGCGAGCTCAGCCAACTGGGCCGGCGTGATCTTCTGCGCTAGTTCAACGTTGTTTGCGCATTCGAGTGTGCTGCGTACAAAGCGCCCTTCCTCCAGGCTCGATATCGAAATCGGTGCAACGAGCGTGCCGACCTTTCGGAATATCTGAACCAGCCGTTCGTCAGCAAGCTGCGCGAGCGCTTCGCGCACCGGTGTGCGGCTAACCTTGATCGTCATCGAGATTACCGCCTCCGACAGCGCGGCGCGCGGCGGCAGCGCACCGCGCACAATCGCGTTGCGTAGCAGCGCGTGCACCTGATGCGTATAGGACCGGGTCTCGTCCAGCGTGAATCCTTGCAACGCCGAGACGACGATGTCCCCCATGAGTGCCGTGTCGCCCACTTGCCGGCTGATCTGACTAGAAATCATATGTTTACCATGGTACAGAATGGGGTTAAAAAGATCGATGCCGTGTTTACACCTATAAATTCCAGAATATTATGAGGCTAACCTGTGCGCAATCAACTTCTACCATGGTACAGAGACTGATTGAACGCTATGCTGTCGCTTTCGCCGCACTTTTTGCGTACTGCGCCGCCTGATGTGACCCGCCCCGGTTACGACCGGCGGGCCGTCCGCGCCGGAATTGTCCATCTCGGCCTCGGCGCGTTTCATCGCGCGCATCAGGCGCTTTACACCGAGGCCGCGCTCGAACGCGGCGACATGCGTTGGGGTATCGTCGGCGTCGAATTGCGGCAGCGGCACACCGTCGACCTACTCGCCGCCCAGGATCATCTGTACACCGTGACCGCGCGCGACGGTGACTGCGCCCACTCGCGCATCGTCGGCGCGGTGCACAGCGCGCTGTTCGCGCCGGAGTCGCTGCCGGCGCTGCTGCGACTGATCGCCGATCCGGGGGTGTCGATCGTCAGCCTGACCATCACCGAGAAAGGCTATTACCGCAGGCCTGGCGGCGGCCTCGACGTCGAAGACCCGGCGATCCGCCATGACCTGACAGAACCCGACGTGCCACGCACCGCGCTAGGAATCATCGCGGCGGGCATCCGGCTGCGGCCAGCTAGCGCGCCGCTGACGGTCCTGTGCTGTGACAACATGAGCGCGAACGGCGATACGCTGCGCGCGCTGCTGATCGAGTATGCGGAACGGATCGACAGCAGGCTCGCGCGCCGCATTCGCGATGACATCGGCTTTCCGAACAGCATGGTCGATCGGATCGTGCCGGCGGCGACACTCGAATCGCTCGACTGGGTGCAGGCGCGGCTCGGCGCGCGCGATCCGGCGGCGATCGTCTGCGAGCCGTTTTCGCAATGGG
>CAZDWH010000269.1:3187-3383 GCA_964509025.1 uncultured Rhodanobacteraceae bacterium | reverse complement strand
CGATCGAGCAGGACGCCGACGTGATCCTGTTCATCTACCGCGACGAGTACTACAACCCCGAGGAGACCGACCAGCAGGGCCTGGCTGAGGTCATCCTCGCGAAGCCCCGTAACGGGCCGACGGACACGATCAAGCTCTCGTTCCTGAAACGGTTCGCGAAGTTCCCCGACCTGGCACCGGCCTAGGAGGCCCCACC
>CAZDWH010000269.1:0-3177 GCA_964509025.1 uncultured Rhodanobacteraceae bacterium | reverse complement strand
CTGTTCATCTACCGCGACGAGTACTACAACCCCGAATCGCCCGACAAGGGTCAGGCCGAAGTGATCATCGGCAAGCAGCGTAACGGCCCGACCGGCACGCTCAAGCTTACCTTCCTCGGGCAATACACCAAGTTCGAGAATTTTGCGGCGGAGAGCTACGGCGGCGGGTATGAATAGCGCCGCCGAGCTCATAGCGCGTCAATTCGGTATCGAACAGCTGCCATGAAGACCTTGGTGTCGCATCCCGCGAAGTTGCATCGTTTCCATATTTCCATTATTATGGAAATATGGAAACAATTATCGCCGTTACAGCTCTCGCGGCACTCGCTCAGGAAACGCGCCTCGCGATCTTTCGGCATCTGGTCGAACTAGGACCCGAAGGCGCGGTGGCGGGATCGATTGCGGGCGCGCTCGATACTGCACCGGCAACGCTGTCATTTCATCTAAAGGAATTGAGTCACGCCGATCTGGTCGTGAGCACCCAGGAAGGGCGCTTCATTCGCTACAGCGCCAACTTCATGACGATGAATGCGCTGATCGCATATTTGAGCGAGAACTGCTGCGGCGGCGAGCCATGTGGACCGGTGTGCGCACCGGACAAAACTAAGTCCATTCGACGGAGAGCAAAACGATGAAGCGCTTTCATGTGCATGTCGCCGTGGCCGATCTGGAGCAGAGCATCGGTTTCTATTCGAGCCTGTTCGGCACTGAACCGAGCGTGCGCAAGACCGACTACGCCAAATGGATGCTCGACGACCCGCGCGTAAATTTTGCGATTTCGCAGCGCGACCGCACGCTGGGCGTCAATCATCTAGGTTTGCAGGTCGATGACGCGCAGGAACTGACCGCGCTGCGCGATCAGGTTGAACGCGCCGATCGGAAGTTGGTCGAGCAGAACGACACGACCTGCTGCTATGCGCGCTCCGACAAATACTGGATCACCGATCCGCAGGGCGTCGCCTGGGAAACCTTCCATACGCTCGGATCGGCGCCGGTTTATGGCACCGACGATGTCGCTGCGGGCGCGGAATCATCGGTATCGAATGCATGCTGTGTGCCCGAGTCGCGGGTGGCGAAGGCCGGCGCGAAATCCGCCTGTTGCGTGCCCGGCGCATGCTGATCGAAATTGCAAGAGCTGGCGATCTGGGGGCGATCACGGCGCTGCTGCGTGAGGCGCAATTGCCGAGCAGCGATCTCGACACAGCCAAGCTCGTACATTTCCTCGTGCTGCGTGACGCCGATTCCGCGAGAGTGCTCGGCGCCGTCGGCTTCGAGCCGCACGGTTCAGTCGCGCTGCTGCGATCGCTCGTCGTTGCGCCGGCTCAGCGCGGTGGCGGCCACGGTGCAGCGCTGGTGAGCGCGATCGAGGCACGTGCGCGAAAATCCGGCATCGGCGAGCTGTATCTGCTGACGACGACCGCGGATGCGTTCTTCGCACGACTGGGCTACGCGCGTACAGCACGCGAATCCGCGCCGGACGTGCTGCAAGCCACGACGGAATTCGCTGCGCTGTGCCCGGCCAGCGCGGTATGCATGCACAAGACGCTATGAATACCAGGCACGCCTTGCTCGCCGAAGGCCTCGGCACGGCCGCGCTGCTCGCGATTGTGGTCGGCTCGGGCATCATGGGCGCGCATCTCGCGCAGGGAAATGCGGCGGTCGCGCTGCTCGCCAATGCCCTCGCGACCGGCGCGGGACTGTACGTGCTGATCACGCTGCTTGCGCCGGTTTCGGGTGCGCATTTCAATCCGCTGGTCAGCGTAACGATATGGTGGCGTGGCGAACTGTCGGCGCGACATGCGGCAAGCTACATCGCCGCGCAAGTGGTCGGCGCGATCGCCGGCGTCTTCATTGCACACGCGATGTTCGATCTGCCGCTGCTGCAAACGAGCACGCATGTACGCACCGGGGTAGGGCAATGGCTCAGCGAAGTCGTCGCGACGGCGGGGCTGCTCGCGACGATCCTGCTCGCGTCGCGCGCGCGCTCGACGCAGATTCCCGCGCTCGTCGGCAGCTACATCATGGCCGCGTACTGGTTCACCGCCTCGACCTCATTCGCGAATCCGGCGGTAACGCTGGCACGCGCGCTGACGGATACGTTTGCGGGCATTCGTCCGGCCGATGTCGCTGGCTTCATCGCGGCGCAATGCGTCGGCGCGATCATGGTCGTTGTGGCTAGCCGCATGCTGGCACCGCGCCGCGCGCTCGGCGAGCACATCGCCACCGAACCCACCACCAACGCGAGCAAACCGACATGAGCGATCCGATCTTCAATGTGCTGTTCCTGTGCACCGGCAACTCGGCGCGCTCGATCCTGGCCGAGAGCATTCTCGCGAAGGACGGTGCGGGACGTTTCCGCGCGTTCTCGGCAGGCAGCATGCCGAAGGGCGCGGTCAATCCGCTCGCGCTCGAAACGCTCGAACGCCTGGGCTACCCGACGGCCGGCATGCGCTCGAAGAGCTGGGACGAATTCGACGCGCCCGGCGCGCCGCAGATGGATTTCATCTTCACCGTCTGCGACAACGCCGCGGGCGAGGTCTGCCCGATCTGGCCGGGACATCCGCACAAGACGCATTGGGGCATCGAGGATCCGGCAGCGGTCGAAGGCACGCATATGGAACAGCTGAGCGCATTTGCGACCGCGTTCCGCTATCTGAAGAACCGCATCGACCTGTTTGTCGCGCTGCCGCTGGCCAAGCTCGAAGCCTCGAAGTTGCATGCGCATCTCGATGAGATCGGGCGAGGCGAGGGCGCGACGTCGCAGCACGGCTGATAGAATCGCGGCCCCTTGCCACAAATTCCGCCCCGAATTGCCGTTCCGGCGCAAGCCGCAACGGCGATCATGACGCATGAGCCGCACCGCCCTCGCCACGATCCATCTCGGCGCCCTGCGCCGCAATCTCGCGCGCGTGCGCGAGCGCGCGGGCGACGCAAAGGTGATGGCCGTGATCAAGGCCGACGGCTATGGTCATGGTCTCGAACGCGTCGCGCGCACGCTCGCCGATGCCGATGCGCTCGGCGTCGCCGCGCTCGGCGATGGCTTGCGCCAGCGCGCCGCCGGGCATCGTCAGCGCATCGTTGTACTGTCGGGGCCCGACGAACCGGCCGATCTCTCCGAGTTCCGGGGGCTTCAGCTCGCTGCGGTGATTATTCACGCACAGCAACCCGCACGTGTTT
>CAZDWH010000268.1:0-3391 GCA_964509025.1 uncultured Rhodanobacteraceae bacterium | reverse complement strand
TCACGAACATCACCGACTACGGCGCGTTCGTCGAGATCGAGCCGGGCGTCGAAGGCCTGGTGCACGTCTCGGAAATGGACTGGACCAACAAGAACGTCAACCCGGCCAAGCTGGTGCAGGTCGGCGACGAGGTCGAGGTCATGGTGCTCGACGTGGACGAAGAGCGCCGCCGCATCTCGCTCGGCATGAAGCAGACCCGCGCCAATCCGTGGGAAGCGTTCGCCGCGATCCACAAGAAGAACGACAAGGTGTCGGGCCAGATCAAGTCGATCACCGACTTCGGCATCTTCATCGGTCTCGACGGCGGCATCGATGGTCTCGTGCACCTGTCCGACATCTCTTGGCAGGCCACGGGCGAAGACCTCGTGCGCCAGTTCAAGAAGGGCGACACGGTCGAGGCGGTCGTGCTCGCGGTCGATCCGGAGCGCGAGCGCATCAGCCTCGGCATCAAGCAGCTCGAGCAGGATCCGTTCGGCCAGTACATGGCGAACAACCCGCGCGGCAGCGTCGTCACCGGCACGGTGAAGGAAGTCGATGCCAAGGGTGCGACGATCGATCTCGGCGAAGGCGTGGAAGGTTATGTGCGCGTGTCCGATATCGCCAAGGAGCGTATCGAAGACGCCACGCAGCACCTCAAGGTCGGCGACAAGATCGAAGCCAAGTACACCGGCATGGATCGCAAGAGCCGCATGCTGCAGCTGTCGATCAAGGCGAAGGACGACGACGAACTGCAGTCGGCGCTGGAGGAATACCAGTCCAGCAGCACCGGCGGTACGACTCAGCTCGGCGCCTTGCTCAAGGAACAGCTCCGCAACAAGGGCGAGTAATCGCAAACGGCCCGGGTCGGATTTCCGATCCGGGCTTTTTCTATGCCCGATGTTTCGGGCGAAACAGTGGGGATTTGCTTCTACATGACCAAGTCGGAGCTGATCGAAGCCTTGGCCGGGCGCCAGAACCATCTGGCGTTCAACGACGTCGAACTCGCGGTCAAGAACGCGCTCGAACAGATGAGCCAGGCGCTGGCGCAAGGCGAGCGCATCGAGATTCGTGGATTCGGCAGCTTCTCGCTGCACTTCCGTCCGCCGCGCATGGGGCGCAACCCCAAGACCGGCACGGCGGTCGCGTTGCCGGGCAAGCATGTGCCGCACTTCAAACCGGGCAAGGAATTGCGCGAACGCGTGAATCTTTCGCTGCGTCCAACGCACGCCTGAAACCCGCATTTCGGGCCGCAATCGCACTGTCATCGCGACTTCGGCGATAATCGCGCATGCGTTTTGGAATCATCCTGCTCATCATCGTCTTTGCCGCATTCGGCGCGCTGTTCGGTGCGTTGAATAGCGACAGCGTCGGCTACGACTTCTATTTCTTTGCCCCGCAGCTGCCTAAAGGCGCGGCCTTGCTGCTGGCGCTCGTCGCCGGCTGGCTGATCGGCGGCTTGCTCGTCTACTTCTCGCTCGTCGCACCGCTGCGCCGGCGCGTGCGCGCGCAGACGCGCGAGCTCAAGCGCCTCAACCACGAACGCACCCCGGTCGAGGAAGCGCACGACGCCGTGCAACTCACACCGCCGCGCGACGCATGATAGATCCGTCGCAGCTCATCGTCTTCGCCGCCGCGGGCCTGCTGCCCGTCGCGGCCGCTTCCGGCTGGTACCTCGGCCGGCGCGCAAGCGAGCGCTCGCGTCGCGTGCGCGTGAGCGAGCTGTCCTCGAGCTATTTCCGCGGCCTCAATTACCTGCTCAACGAGCAGCCGGACAAGGCGATCGAAGTATTCCTGCAACTCGCCGAGTTCAATCGCGACACGGTCGAAACCCATCTCGCCCTCGGCAACCTGTTCCGCCGCCGCGGCGAGGTCGATCGCGCGATCCGCGTGCACCAGCACCTGATCGCGCGGCCGAACCTGTCCGAGGAAGAAAAGACCATCGCCTTGCTCGAACTCGGCGAGGACTATATGCGCGCCGGTCTGCTCGATCGCGCCGAAACGCTGTTCACCGACCTCGTCGCGATGGACGCGCAGGTGCCGTCGGCGTTGCGCCATCTTATCGGCATCTACCAGCATGAAAAGGACTGGAACAAGGCGATCGAGCACGCGCGCCGCTACGAGAAGATCAGCGGCGAATCGCAGGGCGCGGTGATCGCTCAATTCTATTGCGAGATGGCGGAGCAGGCGCGTGCGACCAAGAATTTCGCCGAAGCGCATGCCGCGCTCGAAAACGCGTTCGAGAGCCAACCCGAAAGCGTGCGCGCGCAAATCGTGCTCGGCCAAGTCGAACTGCAGCAGGGCGACGTCAAGGCCGCTGCGAGCGCGTTCGAGCGCGTCGCCACGCTCGACGTCGACTACGTGCCGGAGATACTGCCGCAACTGCTCGACAGCTATGCGCGCCTCGGCCAGATGGACCGCGCCGAGAAATTCCTGCTCGAACACATCGACCGTTCGCACGGTACCGCGCCGGTGATCGCGCTGGCCAAACTGTTTGCCGCTTCGCGCGGCGAGGCGATCGCCATCGAATTCCTGCGCCGCCAGTTGCGCCAGCGCCCGTCGATCCGCGGCCTGATGACCCTGATCGTCACCGACCTGCATCGCTCGCAAGGCGAGGCACGCGACAACCTGCTCGTGCTGCAGGATCTCACGCGTCGTCTGCTCGAAGGCCAGGCGGCATATCGCTGCACCAAATGCGGCTTCGGCGCAAAGTCGCACCACTGGCAGTGCCCGAGCTGCAAGACCTGGGGTTCGGTGCGGCCGATTCACGGCGTGGCGGGCGAGTAGGGTGGATTTCGGCGACGCCGCGGTGTTCATCATCGCGATGATGATCGCCTTGCCGCTGACCGCGGCGGTCTCCGCCTCGATCACAGCGATCAGCATCCGCTACGCGCGTCGCCGTGGCATGCTCGACCTGCCAGGGCAACGCCGCTCGCATACGACCGCGACACCGCGCGGCGGCGGCATCGGCATCGTCGTCGTCGCCGGCCTGGCTTGCTCAGTCGAGTTGCTGGGCAACGGGACACATCCGGCTGCCTTGCTTGCTGCGATAGCGCTGGTCGCGGCAGCCGGGTGGATCGACGATCACCGCGGTCTCGGCGCTATACCGCGATTATTGCTGCATTTTTGCGCGGCCGGAATTTTTCTCGCGTCACTGCAGCGCCCCGCACATTTGCAGCCATCTTTGCTGTTCGGCTTTGCTCTCGCGCTGGTCGCCGTCGTCTGGTCGATCAACCTGCACAACTTCATGGATGGCATCAACGGCCTACTGGCTTGTCAGGCAATCTTTGTGCTGGGATTACTGAGCGTGCTGTGCGCGGAACGACCCGTGACAACAACGGACGGTGCGGTATTGCTGCTGTGCGCTGTGGCAACTCTCGAATTCTTCCAGTTTAACTTGTCGCACGCACTGTAT
>CAZDWH010000267.1:0-3436 GCA_964509025.1 uncultured Rhodanobacteraceae bacterium | reverse complement strand
GCGGCGCGACGAATCTCTGCGTGCGCAATGGGGACTCAAGCCCGGCCAGCTTGCTTTCATCTACGTTGGGCGCATCGCGCCAGAGAAAAATCTTTCGCTCGCGGTGCGCACGTTCCGTGAGGTGCAGAAAATCCACCGTGATGCGCGCTACATCTGGGTCGGCGACGGCCCCGCGCGCGCGGCGCTCGCGGCGGAAAATCCGGATTTCATTTTCGCCGGCATCCAGCGCGGCGAGGAACTCGCGCGCCATTTCGCCAGCGCGGATCTGTTCGTGTTCCCGTCGCTGACCGAAACTTTCGGCAATGTCACGCTCGAGGCGCTCGCGAGCGGTCTGCCCGCGGTCGCGTTCGACTACGGTGCGGCGCGCGAACATCTCGACGATGCGTGCGGACGCCGTGTGCCGTTCGGCAGTGAGGATGCGTTCGTGCGCGGGACGCTCGATCTCGTGCGCAGTGACGTGACGCGAGCGGAGGTCAAACAAGCCGCGGTCGCTGCGGTCGCGGAACTCGATCCGCACAGCGTATCGGCGAGTTTCGCCAAGCTGCTCGCCGGACTTGCGCGCAAATCCGATCTCGCGCAGCCGCGCGCGAAGCTGCATGGGAGTGCGACGTGACGACGCTGCAACTCTGGCAGAATATCGAGCTTCGCAGCGGCGAAAGCCGCCTGTGCGCGCGCGCCAACCGCTGGGGCGCGCGCCGCGCGATCACGCGCTTCTTCGGTGCGATCAGTCGTCTCGGCGACGGCGTGTTTTGGTATGCACTGATGATCGCGATTGCCGTGTTCGGCGGTATGCCCGGCCGCATCTGCGCGTTGCAGATGGCGCTGACCGGACTCGTTGCCGCGGCGATGTATCGCGGTCTCAAGCGCTGGACGCGTCGCCCGCGTCCGTTTCGTGCGCACGAGGACATCGTCGCGCATGTGTTGCCGCTGGATGAGTTCAGTTTTCCGTCCGGGCACACACTGCATGCGGTGACGTTCACGATCGTTGCGCTCGCGTATTTCCCGCTGCTCGCACCGCTGCTGATTCCGTTCACGCTGCTCGTGGCAGCCTCGCGTGTGGTGCTTGGACTGCACTATCCGAGCGATGTGTTGGCGGCGACGCTAATCGGGTCTTTGCTGGCGAGTGGTTCGCTCTGGCTGGGGATGCTGATTCGCTAACGCGCGTTGCTCATCATTCTGGGGTGGCCGTGGCCGAACCGGAATCCAGTTCTTGTTTGTTGCAGGAGCGGAGCTTCCACTCGCCTCCGGCGAGCGGGTAACTTTCTCTTGCTCGTGCAAGAGAAAGTCACCAAAGAGAACACGCCCCAGCGCATGTCGCCCTACGCGCATCCTGCGCTCCGGGAAGCGTCCGCTGCCTGTGTTGCGCGGATTGCACGTCCCTGTGCAAGCCGCGCAATCGGCGCGATCCTCGCGCCGCCGCTTCGCGCATCGCGGCCTCGGACGCCGCCATGCGATGGGGACCCCGGAATCAAAAGCAGCGCGCTCCTGCGCGCAGAAGCAAAGAAAGAAAAGTGCTTCGGGGCTGCTTGGTCGCGCAGGATGCGCGTCGCTCTTGGGCCCCTTCGCATGGCGGCGGCAGCGGATGATCAGGCCCGATAGGGTCGGCGCGGGACCGCGCCGACTTCGCGGGGTACACGGACGTACCTTCCGCGAAGCCCAGCCGCTGACGCGGACTTTTCGGGCAGGAGCCCGAAAAGCGACATGCGCGGGGGCGTGTTCTTTTGGTTACTTTTCTTGCACGAGCAAGAAAAGTGACCCGGGCCGCGGAGCGGCGCGGAAGCCTTGCTATGAGAGTCGGCCGCACGCACGAAGGGCGAGCAAAGAAAAGGCAGAGCGCGTCAGCGCGCGGGCACGTCCGCCACCAACCCGCACGCCTTGCACGTGCGTGCATCGAGTGAATCGTAATAGCGCTCGAACACCGCCGGAAAATCCTTTTCGATGTTCTGCAAGACAAAAAACTCCTCGTAAAGTTTGTGATTGCAGCGCTCGCAATACCACGACAGACCGTCCTGTTCGTGCGCGAGGCGCTTGCGCTCGATCACGAGGCCGACGCCGCCGGCCATGCGCTGCGGTGAGTGCGGCACGCGTGGCGGCAGATAGAACAGCTCGCCCGCGCGGATCGGAATATCGCGGCGCTGGCCCTCGTCCTGCACGCGCAGCACCATCTCACCTTCGATCTGATAGAAGAATTCCGGGCCTTCGTCCCAGTGATAATCGCTGCGCGAATTCGGGCCGCCGACGATCATCACGATGAAATCGCCATCGACGATGCATTTGTTGCCGACCGGCGGTTTGAGCAGGTCGCGATGGTTGGCGATCCATTGCTGCAGATTGATGGGCGAGGTGAGCATGGGAACTCAAGCGCGTGTGGAGAAGTTGCGAGTCTAACAGTTGCCCGCTCGCGGTGAGGGGTCGCACCGTGAAGGGCAATCCCGGTAAGTAATTTCCACGGCGATGCAACGTTGCGGTTTGGGTAAAATTTGGCCTAAATTGTCCCATAATCGTCTCGTTGCGATATCGAAAGCGCGCGGACATCGCTCTAAGCTGGGTCACTTTCAACGCAGAGGAGTGAATTCACCGTGAGCCATCCGACTACCGCCATGCTGAGCATCGACGTGCAGCAATCCTTCCCGGCGCGCGATTACTGGCGCGAGGACGACGTGCCGGCGTTCCGCGCGAACATCACGCGCCTGATCGAGGGCGCGACGCAGAGGGGCTGGCCCGTCGTGCGCATCCTGCATGAGGACGGCGATGGCCCGTTCGCGGCCGAAACTGGCCTGGTCAAGCCGCTCGACTGGATGCCGCCGATGCATGCGGTCGAATTCGTCAAGCACGTGCACAACGCGTTCACCGGCACCGCGCTCGACCACTGGCTGCGCACGCGCGGGATCAGCAAGGTCGTGATCGCCGGCATTCGCACCGAGCAATGCTGCGAGACGACCGCGCGCGTCGCTTCGGACATGGGCTACGCCGTCGATTTCGTCGGCGATGCGACATTGACGTTCCCGATGATCGATCGTGTGAGCGGCAAGAGCTTCGGTCCGGCGCAAATCCGCGAGCGCACCGAACTCGTGCTGCGCGATCGTTTCGCGCGCATCGTCAGCGTCGACGAGGCACTGGCCGGTTGACGATGGACGTCTGGTTTGCGCTGCCACCGAATGTGGTGCTGCTTGATTTTGCCGGGCCGGCCGAGGCGTTCCGCATCGCCGCGCAGCGCGGAGCACCGCTGCGCGTGCGTGTCGCCGCGGCGGAGCCGACGGCCTCGACTTCGCTCGGCATCCATCTCGGCGGTGTCGAACCGCTGCCTGCAGCGCTTGGCGCTGATGATTTGCTGATCATCTGTGGCGCGACCAACGATCTCGCCGCGCTCGCCTCGCGGCCTGGCCGTGCGCTCGTGCGCTGGCTGCGCGAGGTCGGCACGCAGCCGCGGCGGCTC
>CAZDWH010000266.1:0-3441 GCA_964509025.1 uncultured Rhodanobacteraceae bacterium | reverse complement strand
GGCAGCATTCCAGGGGCGATCGCCATCGAATGGCAGACGTATCCCGGGAGCCGCCCAAACCCCGAGTTCATCGGCGAGCTGGCCGCGGTCACCAAGAAGGAAGAGCCGGTGATGTTCATCTGCCGCTCCGGCGCGCGCTCGCACAACGCCGCGGAAACCGCGATGCGCGCCGGCTGGCGGGAGACTTACAACGTGCTCGAGGGATTCGAGGGCGACAAGGACGGCGCGGGCCACCGCAACACCGTCGGCGGCTGGCGCAAGGCGGGCCTGCCGTGGGTGCAGTCTTAATCTCGCCAGTCCACCCAGCCCGCCCAGGCGGTCAGCAATACCAGCAGTCCGAAGGCGATCCGGTACCAGGCAAATGGCTTGAAGTTGTGCGTCGCCACGTAGCGGATCAGCCAGCGAATCACGACGAAGGCTGAAACGAACGCGATCACGAGCCCGACGCCGAAGATCGGCGCATCGTGCGCCGAGAGCAGCGCGCGGTTCTTGAAGAGGTCATAGCCGCCCGCAGCGACGAGCGTCGGCACGGCGAGAAAGAACGAGAACTCGGTCGCGGCGCGGCGCGACAGGCCGAACAACATGCCGCCGATGATGGTCGCCCCGGAGCGCGATGTCCCGGGGATCAGCGCGAAGCACTGCGCGATACCGACCTTGAGCGCGTCCAGCCACGTCATGGCCCGCGTCTGTTCGACTCTCGGCACAAACGAGCGTCGCTCGACGAGCAGGATGATCACGCCGCCGACGATGAACGCGAGCGCCACGGGCACGGCATGGAACAGATACGCCTTGATGAACTTCGAGAACGCGAGGCCGATGACGGCGGCCGGAATGAACGCGACGATCAGGTTGCGGTAAAGCGCAATGTCGATCCGAAAGAAGCGCGCGCGGTACTCCCAGACGACGGCGAGCATCGCGCCGGTCTGGATCACGATGTTGAAGACCTTCCAGCGCTCGTCGGTCGCGCCGAGGAGCGCCGAGGCAAGGATCAGGTGCCCGGTGCTCGAGATCGGCAGGAACTCGGTGATGCCTTCGACGACGCCGAGGATCAGCGCGTAGACAAGCTCGATCATCCGGCGATTCTAGCGAGCGGCGAGGAACGACCGGATGCTCGGCCAGTAATCCGGATGGCCGTCGATGCTGTTGTGGCCCGCGGCGAGCTCGACCCACCTCTTCGGCCCCGCCCACGCATCGTAGAGGCGCTTGGCGTGCGCGGCTGGAATGACCTCGTCATGCGTTGCGACGATGCAGAGCAGTGGCACCTTGAGCCGCGGCGCAAGGCTCAGCGAATCGAAGCGATGCTTCAGCAGCCAGCTCACCGGCAGGAACGGGTAATGGCGCTTGCCGACCTCGACCATGCTGTCGAACGGCGCGATCAGGATGAGTGCATCGAGCTTGCGCTCGGCCGCGAGCTGCACGGCCACGCCGCTGCCGAGACTGCGGCCGAACGCCACGATTCGCTTGTTCGTCGGCGCGAAGCGGTCGTACCAGGCGAGCGCATCGCTATCGAGCGATTGTTCCGACGGCGTGCCGTCGCTTGCGCCGTAGCCGCGGTAGTCGACGAGCAGCCAGGCGGCGCCCGTCTCCTGCCGCGGAATCTCGTCGAGCATCCACGAAACCTCTTCGGCGTTGCCGCCGAAATAGATGACGAGCGGGGCGTCGGGTTTCGATTGGATGTGCCACGCATGCAGCCGCGTGCCGTCTGCCGCTTGCAAGAATGTGTCAGCGGCATCAGGGTGGCGCGCGGCGATCGTCTGGCGTTCTGCCTCCGCGATCGGCCGCGGCTGGAATATCAGTTTGTCCTGCATGAGATATGCCGTTAGCGGCACTGCGACCACGATCGCCGCCGCGATCTTGATTAACGCGCTGAGGGAGCCGGGATCCATCGTTTCAGCGTAATGTTAAGGGAGGGTGAGGAGAAGAATTCCAGTCGCTGAGCTGCATTTCGGCATGTACATCGCCGAGTTGGATCGGCCGTGGACGGATACGCCGTTCATGTTCCAGGGGTTCATGCTGAGCACGCCGCAGCAGCTCGACGCGCTCAAGAAATATTGCGCCAGCGTCATCGTCGACCTCGAGCGCAGCGCGCCGATCGAGGCACCGGTCGCGCGCATCGCCTATCCGGAGCGCGCACCGGTCGAGCAGGAGATCGGACCGGCGAAGACCGCCTATACCAACAGCCGTGTGCTGATGCGCGACGTGATCTCGGCGGTGCGCATCGGCAAGACGCTCGACGCCGAGCGCCTCAAGTCCGCCGTGACCAGCATGGCCGAAAGCGTGCTGCGCAATCCGGACGCGCTGCTGCTTTTCTCGCAATTGCGCACCAAAGGTGAGTATGCCGAGTCCCATGCGCTCGACGTCTCCATCTACATGATCACGTTTGGGCGCTTCTTGCAGCTCGAGCCCGGACAGATCGAATTCCTCGGCTACCTGGGCCTGCTGCAGGACGTCGGCAAGGTGCGCCTGCCGAAGGACCTGCTGGAGAAGCGCGGCCGGCTCACCATCAAGGAATTCGAGCAGGCGAAGCTGCATGTGAACTACTCGGTGGAAATCCTGCGCTCGACGGCCGGGCTGCCCGGCGACCTGGCACGCATCGCAGCGCTGCACCATGAGCGCCACGACGGCAGCGGCTATCCGAAAGGGTTGCGCGGCAGCGAGATCGGCATGATCGGGTCGATCGCGGCGATCGTCGACACGTTCGATGCGCTTACGGTGAAGCGCCCCTACGCCGACCCGGTGTCGCCTTCGGCGGCGATCAGCATGCTCTACAAGTGGCGCGGCGTGTTCTTCGACGCGCACCTCGTCGAGCAATTCATCCGCTGCATCGGCATCTTCCCGGTCGGCAGCCTGGTCGAGCTCAATAGCCGCGAGGTGGGTGTCGTGATCGCGCAGAACCTGACCAAGCGTCTGTTGCCGCGCGTAATGGTGATCCGCGATGCCCAGGGCAACCCGATGGTCCCGCACAAGCTCCTCGACCTTGCGCGCGAGCCCAAGGCCACGCAGGACGAGACCTACCGGATCCTCGGCACGCTGGAGTACGGCAGCGTGCCGTTCAATCCGGACGAGCTCTTCATGAAGGCGAAGTAGGCTTGGTGTAGAGCTCCGCGCCCTTCTTCACGAACTCGACCGCTTTCTCCTTCATGCCCTGCTCGACGTAGTCGCGCACGTCCTGCGTGATCTTCATCGAGCAGAAGTGCGGCCCGCACATCGAGCAGAAATGCGCCACCTTGGCGCCGTCCTGGGGGAGCGTCTCGTCGTGGAATTCCTTCGCCGTGTCCGGGTCGAGCCCGAGATTGAACTGATCCTGCCAGCGGAACTCGAAGCGCGCCTTCGATAGCGCGTTGTCGCGCAGTTGCGCACCCGGATGGCCCTTGGCGAGATCGGCCGCGTGCGCCGCGATCTTGTACGCCATGATGCCGTCCTTCACGTCCTTCTTGTTCG
>CAZDWH010000265.1:0-3484 GCA_964509025.1 uncultured Rhodanobacteraceae bacterium | reverse complement strand
TGGAAGCCCAAGTAAAGCGACTACGAAAGCAACAGAAACTCGCGCTCGCGAAGGACTGGTTGCATTTGCGGCCGCTGTGATTGCCTCAAGAAATCGTCCGGATACTCAGCGAAAAATGAAATGGTCAGTTCGGACTGCGCAAGGCAGAAACCTGCGTGCTCGGCCAGCGCAGACCGTAGTGCACAAACTTATGTGCTGGCAGACCGTCAATGCACAAAGATGTCTGCGCAGGCTGCACAGGATGAGTGCGGTTAGTGCTCAAGATTTTCTGCGGTATCCAGCTTCCTGGCCATTGGTATCGTCGCGTGGAGAGCGGTGAGCTGCCCTCGAATCAGCGTGAATGTATATTATGTAAAATTTTAGTGGACTCAATCAAATATCCCGTCTCCCCACGTACAGAATGCCGCTACAACTATGGCTGATGAATCCCCACCCCGCGGTACGGTCGTTCTGCGAAACGATACGGGTCGCTCGCTGCGCAAGGCGCCCGCTGCGGTAAGTTCTTCGAGCGTCATCGATTGCTGCGGAGACTTTCGTGCGGGCGATGCGGTCAACGTCACCTTCCGCGGCGGTGATGGCGGCCAATTCGCCATCGCAAACGCCGTCGTCGGAATGGATGCCGCGACCCTGCGCAGACAGGTTCTTGGCGGTACGCCAGACACCATCGTAATCGCCGAGTGTGACCTCCATCTACTATGGCGTAGTTAAAGCTGGCATTTGTGAACTCGTGGTCTTGCACCTATGGCAAGACCTGTTGTACCAATGCGGGGTTTAGATCGGGGGATTTTCTCGGCGCATGGATACTCGGGTTTCGAGCGGAGGCGCTGTGCCGCCCGGAGTGCATATCACCAGTCTGGCAGACGGAACGCTCGAATTTCGGCATGAGGATGGTTCCCTGCTGACGGCGGCTGATCGCGCCAGGGCCGTTGTCGGCTCGCGTTTCGCCGTCGAACAGATATTGCTCAACGCGCTGGCGGCGCATCAATCCCTGATCCGGCTTGACGAACGCCTCCCCGAGCCTGCTTTCAAGCGCCTGCCGGCTATGCCGGCTGCGGCGCCATCGGCGCCAAGACCGATCGAACCGACAGCGCCGGAGTTGCCGCAGCGTTCCCTGACACAATGGCTCGTGCCGCCGCTGTGGGGCGCGGTAAAGAATCGCGCGGTGGCCGAGCATCGTCAGCGCATCAAGGAGTACCGCATCGCCGACGCCGCATGGGAGCGCGCCTTTCTTGATCCCGTGCGACGCGAGCAGGCCATCGCGGAGGCCGCCGCCACGTTCAAGGCGGACAAGGCGCGTGCACTGAAACAGCAACTGCACATCATGGCCGGAACCGATCCCGCCGCCGTAATGGCTTCGTTCCGCATGCAGCTGCAGCGTTCTGATTGGGCCACGCTGTTGAACGTGCGCGCCGTGATGTCGGACGAAGCGACCAGCGGTACCTTCACCATCGCCGTGCCGAGCCAGGACATGTTTGCGCCCTATTGCCCGCCGCCAGCAATGATCGACCGCGATGCGCTCAGGCTGCGCTTCGATGCGCTCAGTACGGCCGAACTCAATCGCCGCTATCACGTCTATCTGATCGCTTCGACGCTCAAAGTGGCGACGGCTGCCTTTGTCGCGATTCCGACCTTGGTCGAGGCGACCTTGCTCACGCTCGCGCCGAAAGTGAACAGCAGTAACGCACGTGCGCCTGCGATCCGCACCAATCTGACGCGCGAGGCCTGGCAGGCGGGCTGGCAACGACCGGATTCGCCCTTGTTCGAACTGCAGCGCCTCCGCGGCACCCTTGTATTGCCGAATTCGCGTGAACCAATGGCAAAGGTCGACGCGTAGAACGGATCAGGCAGCGCACTGTAAGGAAAAGCCCGCGGCGACCGTCCATTGTGTATGCGCGCATCTCGCGCTTTCCGATGTATCGACATGACCCTTCGTCGTTATCCGATTCCGGCCATTCGCCCGAGCGAAATCACTTCTGAGCGCGCCTATCTGAGCCGCCGCGAAGTACTCAAGCTGTTCGGTCTCGGCGCTGCCGGTCTGGTGACGGGCTGCGGTTCGGAATCGGCGCCGAGCGCCACGCCTGCCGATACCGCATCGCCCGAGGGCAAGCCGCTCGCGATTGCGCGCAAGGGCGACTACGTCACGCAGGAGAAGCAAACCAGCTACAAGGACGTCACGCACTACAACAACTACTATGAGTTCGGCACGGACAAGGCCGATCCGGCGCGCACATCGGGGCGCTTCAAGCCGCTGCCGTGGAGCGTCGAGGTCGCCGGACATGCGGAAGTCACCGGTCGCTTCGCGCTCGAGGATATGCTCAAGCCGCACATGCTGGAGGAACGCATCTACCGCCATCGCTGCGTCGAAGGCTGGTCGATGGTGATTCCATGGGCCGGCATTTCCCTCGCCGACCTGATCAAGCGCTTCAAGCCCACTGCCAGCGCCAAATACGTCGCGTTCACCACGGTTTCGCGGCCGTCCGAAATGCCCGGCCTCGCCTATCCCGTACTCGATTGGCCGTATCGCGAGGGCCTGCGCATCGACGAGGCGACGCATCCGCTCGCGTTTCTCGCGACCGGCATCTACGGACGCGAGTTGCCCAATCAGAACGGTGCGCCGCTGCGCCTGGTCGTGCCGTGGAAATACGGTTTCAAGAGCACCAAGGCGATCGTGAAAATCGAGTTCGTCGAAACGCAGCCGAGGACTAGCTGGAACGAAGCCGCCCCGAACGAATACGGCTTCTTCTCCAACGTCAATCCTGCGGTCGATCATCCGCGCTGGAGCCAGCGCACCGAGCGGCGCATCGCCGGCGAAGGCTTCAACCTGCTCGGCAATCGTATCGAGACGCAAGCCTTCAACGGCTATGCCGAGCAGGTCGCGAGCCTGTACAGCGGCATGGATCTGCGCAAGTATTTCTAGAACCTGTCTCAAAACTACTGTGCTCGCCATTTCGCACGCCGGCGGTGCTCGGAATCCTCATTTACTTCTATGTAAACTCCGGTTCCTGCGCTCCGGCGACGCGCGACCTGGCTTCGCTCGCAACGTTTTGAGAAGGTTCTGAGCATGAAGCTGTTTCACGATCGCATCGCGGCGAGCAAGCCGCTGCTGTTCGCGCTTTGTCTCGTGCCGCTCGGCTGGCTGGCCTGGGACATCGTGCGGGATACGCTCGGCACCGATCCGGTCGCGCAGCTCGAGCATCGCACGGGCATCTGGGCGCTACGATTCCTGCTCGCCACGCTCGCGATCACGCCCCTGCGCCGCGTGACGAACTGGCATGGCGCGATCCGCTACCGGCGCATGCTCGGGTTGTTCGCATTTTTCTACGCCAGCGTGCATCTGACGATCTACACGGTCGTCGATCTCGGCGGATTCTGGTCGCAGCTGCTCGAGGAAATCGCCAAGCGACCGTATATCACGGTCGGCTTCACCGCCTGGCTCTTGCTGATTCCGCTCGCGCTGACGTCAACCAAGGGCATGATGCGCCGT
>CAZDWH010000264.1:0-3488 GCA_964509025.1 uncultured Rhodanobacteraceae bacterium | reverse complement strand
AGTGGACGGGACTCGAACCCGCGACCCCCGGCGTGACAGGCCGGTATTCTAACCAGCTGAACTACCACTCCGCATTTTACTTTTGAAACCCGGCCGGTGCGTTGGCCGAATTCCCTGCGGATTGGACCCGCATCGAGTTTTTGGTGGGTGCTGAGGGTTTCGAACCCCCGACCCTCGCCTTGTAAGGGCGACGCTCTACCGCTGAGCTAAGCACCCTTGGCAGGCGAGCCGCTTAGTTTAGAGCATCTTTCAGCGCTTTGCCAGCCTTGAACGAAGGATTCTTCGAGGCCTTGATTTTGATGGTCTGGCCGGTACGCGGGTTGCGGCCGGTACGGGCGGCGCGCTTGCGCACGACAAAGGTGCCGAAACCGACGAGCGAAACAGTGTCGCCTTTCTTCAACGCCTTCTTCACCACATCCATGAAAGCTTCCACGGCCTTCGCGCCGTCGACCTTGGACAGGCCAGCCTCATCAGCGACTGCAGAAATCAGATCACCCTTGTTCATGTATCTCTCTCCCGAAACGGAATTGGCGAGCGCTCGCCTGTACGAAAAATTCTACGAAGCATCCAGGACGCGATTTGTATTTCTTGTCGGTAGCTTCGTCACCCCACGATCGCCACAGCTAGGCGCTGCATTCCGATCGCGGCGCGAACTTTATACCAGTGTGTTTGATCCCGCGCAACACCAAGCGTGGCGCGCTTTTCCGCGAATTTGGCACGCGCGATCAACGCAACAGTTTGCGTCGAATCCGCTTGACAGCATGGTGAAAAAATTGCATGACGGCGGCCCGTTGCGGGCCGCCGCGAAGACACTCAGTGCGGCCGCACTGTCGGCGCGCCGGTGCCCTCGTCCTTGGCAGGCTCGGCCGGCGGCGTTGCTGCATTTTCCACTTTTTCAACTTTGGGCGTGAGCGCACGCTCCAGCGCGATGTCGAGCACCTCGTCGATCCAACGCACGGGCTTGATCGTGAGCGACTCGGTGACGTTCTTCGGAATCTCGGTGAGATCCTTCTCGTTCTCCTCCGGAATGATCACCGTCTCGATGCCGCCGCGATGCGCCGCGAGCAGCTTCTCCTTGAGTCCGCCGATCGGCAGGACGCGTCCGCGCAGCGTGATTTCACCGGTCATCGCGACTTCCGACTTGACCGGCACCTTGGTCAAGGCCGATACGAGCGCGGTGCACATCGCGATGCCCGCGGACGGGCCATCCTTCGGCGTGGCGCCTTCCGGCACGTGGATATGGATGTCGAATTTCTGGTGGAAATCCGGATCGATGCCGAGCCGCTCCGCACGCGCGCGCACGACTGACAGCGCCGCCTGGATCGATTCCTGCATCACGTCGCCGAGCTGGCCGGTGTGGATCAGCTTGCCCTTGCCCGGCACCACGGTCGCCTCGATGCTGAGCAGATCGCCGCCGACAGAGGTCCAGGCAAGACCCGTCACGAGGCCCACTTCGTTCTGCAGTTCGGCGCGGCCGAAGGTGAACTTGCGCACGCCGAGGTACTTCTCGAGGTTCTTCGAGTCGATCGAGGCCTTGCCGCGCTTGGCCACCTTGCCCTTGGTCTTGGCCTTGTCCGCGGCGAGCGTGAGCTCCTTCACCACCTTGCGGCAGATCTTGGCGAGCTCGCGCTCGAGATTGCGCACTCCCGATTCGCGCGTGTAGTAGCGCACCATGTCGCGGATCGCCGGCTCGGACACATGGATCTCGTCCGCATGCAGTCCGTTACCCTTGACCTGCTTCGGCAGCAGGTAGCGTTGCGCGATATTGATCTTCTCTTCCTCGGTGTAGCCGGGGATGCGGATCACTTCCATGCGATCGAGCAACGGACCCGGGATATTCAGCGAATTCGCGGTCGCGATGAACATCACCTCGGACAAGTCGAAATCGACTTCGAGATAGTGATCATTGAACGCGTGGTTCTGCTCCGGATCGAGCACTTCGAGCAGGGCCGAGGACGGATCGCCACGGAAGTCCATCGACATCTTGTCGATCTCGTCGAGCACGAACAGCGGATTCTTGGTGCCGACCTTGTTCAGATTCTGGATCAGGCGCCCCGGCATCGAACCGATGTAGGTGCGGCGATGACCGCGGATCTCGGCCTCGTCGCGCACACCGCCGAGCGACATGCGCACGAACTTGCGTCCGGTCGCCTTGGCGATCGACTGGCCCAGCGAGGTCTTGCCCACACCCGGCGGTCCGACCAGGCACAGGATCGGACCCTTCATCTTCTTCACGCGCTGCTGCACGGCGAGGTATTCGACGATGCGTTCCTTGACCTTTTCCAGACCAAAGTGATCGTGGTCGAGCACTTCCTCGGCCGCCTTCAAATTCTTGCGCACCTTGCTGCGCTTCTTCCACGGCGCGCCGACAAGCCAATCAACATAGTTGCGCACGACCGTCGCTTCCGCCGACATCGGCGACATCTGCTTGAGCTTGTTGAGTTCGGCGCGCGCCTTCTTCTCGACCGGCGGCGGCATGCCGGCCTTGTCGATCTTCTTGGTCAGCTCCTCGATTTCGTTCGGCGCATCCTCGCCCTCGCCCAGTTCCTTCTGGATCGCCTTCATCTGCTCGTTGAGGTAGTACTCGCGCTGGCTCTTCTCCATCTGCGACTTGACCCGGCCGCGAATGCGCTTCTCGATCTGCTGCACGTCGATTTCGCCATCGACGAAACCCATGAGCATCTCGAGGCGGTCGGCAACGTCGGCCGTCTCGAGCACGCGCTGCTTGTCCTGCAGACGGATCGACAGATGCGCGGCGATCGTGTCGGCGAGACGGCTGGTATCGTCGATGCCGGACAGCGTCGTCAACAGCTCGGGCGGAATCTTGCGATTGAGTTTCACGAACTGCTCGAACATCGACACGAGCGAGCGCGACACGACCTCGACTTCGCGCTGGCCGCGCGTGTACACGGGCTCGAGCGCGCGCGCGTGGCCGGTGAGGATGCCGTCGCGTTCGGTGAAATGACTGACCTCGGCGCGCATCGCGCCCTCGACCAGCACCTTGATCGTGCCATCGGGTAGCTTGAGCAGCTGCAACACGCTCGCGACCGTGCCAATCGAGTGCAGATCGCCGGCCTGCGGATCGTCCGTATCGGGACTGCGCTGCGCGACGAGCAGGATCTTCTTGTCGCCTTCCATCGCCAGATCGAGCGCGCGCACCGATTTCTCGCGCCCGACGAACAGCGGTATCACCATATGCGGATAGACGACGACATCGCGCAGGGGCAATACCGGCAGGGCTTGAATATCGCTCGACGTTTGGCTCGGTTGATTCATCGAAATTCCTGATGATTGTTACGCTATGCAACGGCAGAGTGATGCCATGCGCTTGTGACGTCAAGTGCGGGCGCAACTGGCGTTTTGCAAGATGAATACCACCAAGGCAAGGGCTTCGCTCGCCTGAGGCGAGCGAGTCACTTTCAAACAAGAAAGAGCTTCCGCGCCGCTCCGCGGCCCGGGTCACTTTTCTTGCTCGTGCAAGAAAAGTA
>CAZDWH010000263.1:0-3540 GCA_964509025.1 uncultured Rhodanobacteraceae bacterium | reverse complement strand
AGCGCGCGTTAACCTGACGGAGCGGTCACCCTCAACTCCGCGGTCGCGCACAGGGTGCCTCCCACCTGTATCCGGTAAGGCCCCGCGCCCCAACCCTTGACCTCCCCGCCCGGGCAACCCATCCTCCCGCGCCTGACCTGAGCCGAACCTTCCCGCATGAGCAGTCGCTACAACGCAGCCGACATCGAAGTCCTCTCCGGCCTTGACCCGGTCAAGCGCCGCCCGGGCATGTACACGGACACCTCCCGCCCGAACCACCTGGCGCAGGAAGTGATCGACAACTCGGTGGACGAGGCCCTGGCCGGCCACGCCAAGTCGATCGAAGTCATCGTGCACACCGACGGCTCGGTCGAGGTATCCGACGACGGCCGCGGCATGCCGGTGGACATCCACCCGGAAGAAGGCGTGCCGGGCGTCGAATTGATCCTCACGCGCCTGCATGCGGGCGGCAAGTTCTCCGGCAAGAACTACAACTTCTCCGGCGGCCTGCACGGCGTCGGCGTGTCGGTGGTCAATGCGCTGTCGTCGCGCGTCGAAGTCACGATCCGTCGCGACGGCCAGGTCTACCGCATGAATTTCAAGAACGGCGACCGCGCGAGCAATCTCTCGGTCGTCGGCACGGTGGCGAAGAAGCAGACCGGCACGACCGTGCGCTTCTGGCCCGACCCGAAATATTTCGATTCGCCGAAAATTTCCCTGCTGAAGCTCAAGCACGTGCTGCGTGCGAAAGCCGTGCTTTGCGCTGGCCTCACGGTGCGCCTCAGCGACGAGGCCACCGGCGAAAAAGAAGAATGGTTCTACGAGGATGGCCTCACCGACTATCTGCGCTCGATGCTCGTGGGCAACGAATATCTGCCGGCGGATTTGTACAAGGCTTCGCTCAAGCGCGATCAGGGCGCAGTCGACTTCGTGCTCGCCTGGGTGCCCGAGGGCGAACTGACGCAGGAAAGTTACGTCAACCTGATTCCGACCGCGCAGGGCGGCACGCACGTCAACGGTCTGCGCACCGGGCTCACCGACGCGTTGCGCGAGTTCTGCGATATCCGCAACCTGCTGCCGCGCGGCGTCAAGCTCGCGCCAGAGGACGTGTGGGATCGCCTCTCGTTCGTGCTTTCGCTGAAGATGCAGGAACCGCAGTTCTCCGGCCAGACGAAAGAACGCCTCTCCTCGCGCGATGCCGCGGGCTTTGTCGAGAACGCAGCGCACGACGGTTTCTCGCTGTATCTCAACCAGCACACGGATATCGGCGAGAAGATCGCGCAGCTCGCGATCGAACGCGCGAGCCTGCGTCTCAAGGCCGAGAAGCAGATCGTGCGCAAGAAGATCACACAGGGCCCTGCCCTGCCCGGCAAGCTCGCCGATTGCGCATCGAGCGATCTGACGCGTACCGAGTTGTTCCTGGTCGAAGGCGACTCCGCGGGCGGCTCGGCGAAGCAGGCGCGCGACAAGGATTTTCAGGCGATTCTGCCGCTGCGCGGAAAAATCCTGAACACCTGGGAAGTCGAATCCGGTCAGGTGCTCGGGTCCGAGGAAGTGCACAATCTCGCGGTCGCGATCGGCTGCGATCCGGGCAAGGATGATCTCTCCGGCCTGCGCTACGGCAAGATCGTGATCCTCGCCGACGCCGATTCGGACGGCCTGCACATCGCGACGCTGTTGTCGGCGCTGTTCCTCAAACACTTCCCCGCGCTCGTGCGCGGCGGCCATGCCTTCGTCGCGATGCCGCCGCTGTTCCGCGTCGACGTGGGCAAGCAGGTGTTCTATTGCCTCGACGAGGCCGAGCGCGATGCGATGATCGAAAAAATCGCGCGCGAGAAAATCAAGGGCGCCGTGCATGTCACGCGCTTCAAGGGTCTCGGCGAAATGAATCCCGCGCAGCTGCGCGAGTCGACGATCGATCCCGACACGCGCCGCCTGGTGCAGCTGACGGTGCCCGATGCCAGCGAAGGCGACGATGGCACCCACAAGCTCATGGACATGCTGCTGTCGAAGAAGCGCGCGGCGGATCGCAAGGAGTGGTTGGAGACGAAGGGCGATCTCGCTTCGCTCGAAGTCTGATCGCCGCGTTCGCGTTTAGAAAAGCCGGCGCAGCGCTTCGTAATGCTGATGCAGCCACACTGCGAAGCGATTGATCTCGCTATCGTAGTGATGGCTGTAGGCCGCCCAGATCAGCCAGATGAATACCAGCAGCAGGATCGTGGCGGCGATGCGTTGAGCCGATCCGGCGAAGCTCAGTTTGCGACCCGAAGGATTCTCATTCTTCACGGCACACCTCCAGCATGGCGCGAATGATAGCCGCAAGCGATGCGGCACGCTCGGGCAGGTATTCGAACGAGTCCTCGTCCATGTAATTGAGCTGCGCCAGTTCGAGCTGGATTGCATCAACGCCACGCGCGGGATCGCCGTAATGGCGCGTGATATAGCCGCCCTTGAAGCGGCCGTTCACGACGAAGCTATACTTTTTCTGGTTCGTCAGGATCGCTTCGAGGCGCTGCTGTAGGTTGGCCGAACAGCTCGCCCCTGCAACGGTGCCGAGATTGAAATCCGGCAATCGCCCTTCGAACAGAAACGGCACGACGCTGCGGATCGAATGCCCTTCCCACAACACGGCACGGCCGTGCGCGGCCTTGATGCGTGCGATCTCATCGATCAGCGCGGCGTGATACGGGCGCCAATAAGTGCCGACGCGCTGCGCGACCTCTTCCTGCGTCGGTTCCTGCCCCGGCAGATAGGCCGCGTCGCCCGAGAACTGCACGATCGGGCACAACCCTGTCGTGTTCTGCCCCGGATACAGCGATACGTCGTCCGGCGGGCGGTTGAGATCGACAACGTAGCGCGAATACGTCGGCACGAGCATCGACGCGCCGAGTTCGCGCGCAAACGCGTACAGGCGCGAGACGTGCCAGTCGGTGTCTGGCACGCGTCGCGCGGCCGGCGTCAGCCGCGCCGCGATTTCGTCCGGCAGCGCTGTGCCGTTGTGCGGCAGCGAGACGAACAGCGGCGCCGTGCCGCGATGCAAAGTATAGGTTTCCACTTTCAGCTCCGTTTCAACAGCCGAACCGCGCTGGACTGAGCGGCGCGACGTCGAGTGAGGTTGCGCGCGCGCCGACCATCTGTGCGATCAACTCACCGGTGATGGCCGACATAGTGACGCCGAGCATGCCATGCCCGGTCGCGAGCATAAGATTCCGCCATCTGGCAGCGCGGCCAAGAATCGGCAAGTCGTCCCAGGTCATCGGCCGCCAGCCATACCACTCCTCGACGACCCGCGGGCACTCCGTTTCGATCAGTGATTGCGCTGCGCCGCGCCCCAGCCCTCGGGCCGGTCGAGGTAGTCGAGGCCGCCCGAGACGTAGAGCGCCGGCACCCCCTTGCGCGCGAAGGAGAGCTGGTCGCTGCGGAAGAAGCGGCCCTGCTCCGGCATCGGGTCGGGGACGAGGCGGCGGCGCTGCGCGCTCAGCGCGTCGCCGAGCAGGTCCTCGAGCGTCGACTGCCCGAGCCCGATCACCGCGAGGTCGCGCGTGCGCCCGAGCACGTTCA
>CAZDWH010000262.1:0-3699 GCA_964509025.1 uncultured Rhodanobacteraceae bacterium | reverse complement strand
CGCCGATGGCATCAGCGCGCTGCAGATGGACATCAAGATCGACGGCATCACCGAGGAGATCATGAAGGTCGCGCTGGCGCAGGCCAAGCAGGGCCGTCTGCACATCCTCGGCGAAATGGGCAAGGTCATCACGACCTCGCGCGCGGAGATGAGCGAATTCGCCCCGCGCCTGATGACGATGAAGATCCACCCGGACAAGATCCGCGAAGTGATCGGCAAGGGTGGCACCACGATCCGCGCGATCACCGAAGAAACCGGCGCGACGATCGACATCAGCGACGACGGCACCATCGTCATCGCCTCGGTCAACCGCGAGGCGGCCGAAGCGGCCAAGGCGCGCATCGACCAGATCGTCTCCGACGTCGAACCGGGTCGCATCTACGAAGGCAAGGTCGCCAAGCTCATGGACTTCGGCGCGTTCGTCACGATCCTGCCGGGCAAGGACGGTCTCGTGCACGTCTCGCAGATTTCCAACGAGCGCGTCGAGAAGGTGTCCGACAAGCTCAAGGAAGGCGACATCGTCAAGGTCAAGGTGCTCGAAGTCGACAAGCAGGGCCGTATCCGCCTGTCGATGAAGGCGGTGACGGAAGAAGCCAGCGCCTAACGCAACGCTTCAATCCTGATGCAGAGAAACCCCGGTCGAGAGGCCGGGGTTTTTGTTTGCGACTCGCCAGCGTCCTTCCTGAATGGTAAACGCAATGTGGATTAGTATACGAAGCCCTGTTGCACTTCAGTATTGAATCCGCCAACCAACTTCCGGAGGAACCCATGCTTCGCCGATTTCTCGTGCATATTGCTCGGGCCGCAGCTTTGTCAGGCGTCCTCCTCGCTCGCGCGGCGTCGGCCGATGAGGACACGGAAGCTCAGCGCACGCTCAACGGGTTCATCGACAAGGCGAGTTTAGTCGGCAGCACGGATTTGGTATATCTCAAGCTGGACGACGTCAAGGGATCATCAACGAGCCTGACGAATCCGAACGAAATACCGGTGCTATTCGCACGGAATGTCATCAGCGTCGGTCCTGCCACGAGTGGGACGGCAAGCAAAGCGGCTCCATCCGACTATTTTCTGGCGATTCCGCTCGATGTCTCCAGTCCGGTGCTGGCACAAGCCGCTGCAAGCGGAAGACTCTTTCAAAAGGCGCAAATTACCTTTTGGCGACCTGAAAAAGGCGAGTTGCGCATCTATTCCGTGGTCACTCTCACCGATGTTCAGGTTTCGTTTTATCTGAATACTTCGGCGCCTGTCGCCGCACATCCACATGTCGCGATCATTGGCTTGAGATTCGGCACAGCGGAATGGAGCGTGGGCTCCACCAAGGCGGGTTATGATTTCCGCAGCTACAAAAATCTGTAGGAGAATCAAGGCTTTCCACGCGGTACGCGTGAGCCGTCGCTGATGCGGGCTCGGAAGGTGCAAGGGAGTTCTGCTGAGATCAGAAAATGTGATGCGGTAAGTGTAAATAAATGTAACTGATGCGTAATTTCATGTATCCTGACGTAGTAGAAACGTAAACAGGGCGGCTTCCTCGCGCAATGCTGGGAAGGCGAAGAGGGGATACATGAGTATTCAACGGGACGCCGGCGGCATGCTGGCTGCTCCGCTTTATTCTGCGTTCGACACGGGCTTTTTGCCTGCGGCGCGTACGCGGCAACTTGGCTTTTACGAAGTCGCACGGCGCGCTTTTCCGCGCGGCCGTAATCTCGCAATCAAGCGGCTGCGTTACTTCGTGCGCGCATGGCGCGCCCGGCATGCGCACGAGGCATGGCTGGAATTTCTCGATGCGCCGCTGTTCGGCGCAGGACTCGCTGAACGCCAGGCGCTGTTGCTGCAGAAAATCCAGCGCTCTTATGTGCTGCTTGCGCTCGACACCACTGAAGCGCGCGTGCGCCTGCTGCAGGATCACTATCGCGGATTTTTTGCGTCTTCGCGCACGCTCGCGGAAACGCTGCATTCGCGCCGAGGCCTACAACTGTGTGAGCTCGAACTCGCGGACGCGAAATATCAACTGCGCCTGTGCCATCTGCCGTTGAACTGGCGCGAGGGCGAGATTTCGCTCGGGCTCTTTGCGGCGGACAGGCTGATCTGCTCGCTCACCTTTGTGGTCACCGGCCTGCGCGAATTCGCTGGCGATGCGGGCGGCGCGACTCTGGCGATTGGCGGCATCCAGGGTGTCAACGACGCCGAAGGCCTGCGCGTATTCCGTGACCTGACCAAGGCGATGCACGGGCTGCGCCCATTCTCGCTGCTGATCCACACGATTCGTTGCGTGGCGGTCGCGCTGGGCACACGGCGGGTTGTTGCTGTCGGCGACGCGCAGCACGCGCTCAGCGACAAACGCGCGCGCAACAAGGTGCGCATCTGTTACGGCGAAATTTGGTCGGAACACGGTGGCGTCGCCGCAGCAAACGGACTGTTCGATCTCGGCATGACGACACCGCTCAAGCCGCTCGCAGATGTCGCGTCAAACAAGCGCGCGCAGTATCGCCGCCGTTATCAGCTGATGGACGACGTGGCGAGCGCGACCGCGTCAGCGATATCTCGCGCCAGTTGAGGTCAAGTCACCGCGTCCGCGCGGTTTTGCGTTTCCAACACGCGTGCTAGCATCCGAGATGAACTTGGAGATGCCGGCATAAGCGACAATTTTTTTGTGCTGCTGCGACTTGTGTCGCTTTGACGTTCGGGGCGAACGACTGATCGGTTCGCTCGCTTGCGCGAAACGGCGGGCGCGGTGGCACGAGACTCATGATCGGCGAGATCCAGGACATGCATGCACGCATGTCAGCCGTTTCCCAAATCGCCTCGAACATCGCTGCGGCGCACCCGAACCGACTACAACGACGCCGTCAAACACTAACTACCCAAGTGCAGGTGTGAATGCCCAAGGTCCAAGATTCCGGATTTTGCCGGCGCTTTTCGCCGCCCATTCCGTTCCTGCGCGCGTAGATCGATAGGCATCATGTCCAAAAGCGTTCAAAAAATCCTGCCCATCATTCTCCTGGTTCTCTTTATTGCGCTGATTGGCGTTGGCATTTTTGGCAAGACGAGACAGGCTGTGGCGCCGCCGATCTACGACGCGGTTGAGTACTACATGAAGGCTGGAAATGTCTGGAACGCATTCCATACACGCGGTCTGGTCAACCCGCTGAATGTCGAGCCTGCGTTCCGCCCCCCCGGCACGATCCTGATCAGCTATCCATTCGGCTTCTCGCCGGATTTCCATGGCTATCTTTTCCGCCTCACCTTCATCCCGATCGTGATTTTCATCATGGCGTTTTGGTTGACGGCGGAATCGCTCGTCACGCAGTGGAGCGATCGATGGCTTCATCTTGGGGTCGCAGCTGCGCTTGCATCGCTGACATTCTTTTACCAGTTTGAGCACAATCCCAAGATCGTTTCATCAGCGTGGTGGGGGCTGATGGATACGTTTCTCGGATCGCTTTGCGCGATGGCCACGGCATTGCTCCTGGTCAGCGTGCGAAAGCGGAACATTCTGCTGGCGATGGCTGGTGGCGCCATCGCGGCTTTCATGCCGTTGGTAAAACCCGTTGGCATCTTGTTGATTGCGGTAGTCCTGTGGCATTGGGCAATCGAGGTGTTGATCACCCATCGTCCCATCATCAAGACGTGGCGCGCGGACCCGCACTCTCGGGCGTTTTTCCCGGCTTGTTTTCTTTTACAGGTCAGTGTCCCACCCGC
>CAZDWH010000261.1:0-3728 GCA_964509025.1 uncultured Rhodanobacteraceae bacterium | reverse complement strand
GCTCGCGCTCGGCCTGCTCGTCGACGACGCGATCATCGCGGTCGAGATGATGGCGATCAAGATCGAGCAGGGTTTCGATCGCGTGCGCGCGGCAGCATTCGCCTATTCGTCGACCGCGTTCCCGATGCTCACCGGCACGCTGGTGACTGCGGCGGGTTTTCTGCCGATCGCGACGGCCAAATCCGGCACCGGCGAATACACGCGCTCGATCTTCGAAGTCGTGACGATTGCGCTGCTGATCTCCTGGGTCGCCGCGGTTATGCTGATTCCGTATCTCGGCTACAAGCTGCTGCCGGAGCGCGACGCGCCGCCGCCCAAACCCGGATCGTTCGGCGATCGCGTCCATCAACTGCGTGAAGGCTTGGTTGCACGCCTGCCCGCGACGCTACGCAACTGGCTTACGCCCGACGCGAAGGCGCACGCCGAGCACGATCCCTATGCGACGCCGTTCTATCAACGCTTCCGCGCCTTGGTCGAATGGTGCGTCAGCCATCGCAAGACGGTCATCGCATCGACGGTCGGCCTGTTCGTGCTCGCGGTGCTCGGCTTCGGCCTGGTGCAGCAGCAGTTCTTCCCCGACTCGACGCGGCCGGAGCTGATGGTCGATCTGAAACTCGCCGAGGGTTCTTCGCTCAACGCGACCGAAGCCGAAGTGAAGAAGCTCGAGAGCTGGCTGGCCAAACGTCCGGAACTCGAAAACTACGTTGCCTTCGTCGGCTCCGGCGCGCCGCGCTTCTATCTGCCGCTCGATCAGCAGCTGCCGCAGGCGAGCTTCGCCGAATTCATCCTGCTGGCCAAATCGACGCGCGACCGCGAACGCATCCGCGCCGACCTAATCGCCCTGCTCGACAACAATTATCCGGAACTGCGCGGCCGCGTCGTGCGCCTCGAGAACGGCCCGCCGGTCGGTTATCCGGTGCAATTCCGCGTCTCCGGCGAGGACATCGCCACGGTGCGCGAGAACGCACGCAAGGTTGCCGATGTGATGCGCAAGAACCCCACGCTGCGCAATGTGAACCTCGACTGGGAGGAGCCGTCGAAAGTCGTGCATCTTTCGATCGACCAGGAGCGCGCACGCGTGCTCGGCGTGTCGTCGCAGGATCTCGCAAATTTCCTGCAGTCTTCATTGTCCGGCGTGCCGGTGACGTATTACCGCGAACGCGACCAGCTGATCGAAGTGTCCTTGCGCGGCCCGGTCGACGAACGCGCGCGCCTGTCGCTGCTTGAAAGTCTCGCCGTGCCGACGCCGTCTGGCACGAGCGTGCCGCTCAAGCAGATTGCGACCGTGAGCTACGGCTTCGAGGAAGGCATCATCTGGCGCCGCAACCGTCTGCCGACCGTAACCGTGCGCGGCGACATTTACGGCACCACCACCGCGCCGACCGTGACGGCGCAGGTGCTGCCGCAACTCGATGCGATCAAGGCGGCGATGCCGCCGGGCTATCTGCTGCAGGTCGGCGGCGCGGTCGAGGAATCGGCCAAGGGTCAGGGCTCGGTCAATGCCGGCATGCCGCTGTTCCTCGTCGTCGTGCTCACCGTGCTGATGATCCAGTTGCGCAGCTTCTCGCGCGTCGCGCTGGTGTTCCTGACCGCGCCGCTTGGCCTGATCGGCGTGACCCTGTTCCTCGTGGCGTTTCGCGTGCCGTTCGGTTTCGTCGCGATGCTCGGCACGATCGCGCTGATGGGCATGATCATGCGCAACTCGGTGATCCTGGTCGATCAGATCGAGCAGGACATCGCTGCGGGTCACGAGAAATGGACCGCGATAGTGGACGCTACCGTGCGGCGTTTCCGTCCGATCGTGCTGACCGCGCTCGCCGCGATTCTCGCGATGATCCCGCTGACGCAGAGTGCGTTCTATGGCCCGATGGCAGTGGCGATCATGGGTGGCCTGCTGGTCGCGACGGCGTTGACCTTGCTGTTCCTGCCCGCATTGTACGCAGCGTGGTTCCGCATCAAGCAGCACGACGGCGCGGCACAAAGTGCCAGCGCGGCCTTGCAGAATGCGCATGTGCATTGAACATGTGCATTGAATCAGGATGCGTGCGAAGGGCCAAAGGTTTAGGTGACTTCCGGCACTTCGGGCGCAATTGTCCAACAGCGATCTTATAATTGCCGGGTTTGAACCTCGTCGCTTCCAATCCGATCGGAACCCATCATGTCACTCAATATCGAACTCGCGCGTCACAATATGGTCGAACAGCAGGTACGTCCCTGGGACGTGCTCGATTCGCGCGTGCTCGAGGCGCTGTCCGCGATCCGGCGCGAGGATTTCGTGCCGCCGGCCTGCCGCAATCTCGCCTTCGCCGATCTCGAGCTGCCGCTCGGCCAGGGCGAGGTGATGATGAAGCCCGTGGTCGAAGGACGTGTGTTGCAGGCGGTGTCACCACTCAAGACCGAGCGCGTGCTCGAGATCGGCACGGGTTCGGGATTTCTGACCGCCTGCCTCGCGCGCCTCGCCGGCGAGGTGGTCAGCGTCGAACAACACGGCGAATTCGCCGACGCGGCGCGCGTGCGCATCGCGGGCGCGGGTGCACGCAACGCCGTGATCAATGTCGGCGAGGCGGTGCGCGGCTATGTTCCCGGTCAGCAATTCGACGTGATGCTTGTCACTGGCGCGGTCGCGACGCTTCCGCCACATTGGCGCGAGTGGGTCAAGCCGGGCGGCCGCCTGTTTGCGATCGTCGGTGCGTCGCCGGTGCAGCAGGCGCTGCTGTACACGCGTGCCGGCGACGGCCAGTGGAGCGAGCAGGCGCTGTTCGAGACCGATCTGCCTTACCTCAATCACGCCGGCCCGGTGCAGCGCTTCGCGCTGTGACGCATCGCCACGGCAACGAATCTTCTCAAAGGACGAATCCACAATGCGTAAAAGTACACTCTTTCAGCGCGCCCAGTCCGGACGACTCAAACTCGGCCTGCTCGCCATCGCGCTGGCCGCAGCGCTGCCGCAGCTCGCCAGCGCAGAAGACCTGACGCAGATCTACCAGCAGGCGCGCGAGGCCGATCCGACCCTTGCCGCGGCCGAAGCGAACAAGAACGCGACGCAACAGAACGCGCCGATCGCGCGCAGCGCACTGCTGCCGCAGATCAGCGGCAGCTATGGCTACAGCCATTCCGATACGAGCTCCAAGGGCTATTCGGCAGCGCCGGACGGGTCGGGCAATTTCGTCCTGCTGCGCAGCGACAGCAGCGGCCGCAGCCGCCCGGCCAGCGTGAACCTGTCGCAGTCGCTGTTCAACTGGGCGAATATCGAGCGCTGGCGCGGCGCGAACGCTCAGTCTGAAGGCGCGCAGAGCACCTACGACGCGGCGTCGCAGGATCTGCTCGTGCGCACCGCAACTGCCTATTTCGGCGTACTTACCGCAGAAGACCAGCTCAGCTTCGCCCAGCTCAACGAGAAGTCGCTGCAGAAGCAGCTCGACCAGGCCGAGCAGCGCTTCCAGGTCGGCCTGTCCGCGATCACCGACGTGCACGTCGCGCGCGCGCAGCACGACTCCGCGGTCGCCGGCGTCATCGTCGCGCAGAACAACGTCGAGACGCAGCGCGAGTCGCTCGTGCAGATCATCGGCAAGAACTTCGGCGAACTGAAGAAGCTGCGCGATCCGGTTCCGCTCGACAAGCCGGTGCCGACCGACATGCAAGCTTGGGTCGACCTCCCCCCGAAGCAGAATCCCACGCCCGCCTCGGCGCACAAATCCTCGAGCAGCAGCTTCATGCCCTCCGGCTCG
>CAZDWH010000260.1:0-3754 GCA_964509025.1 uncultured Rhodanobacteraceae bacterium | reverse complement strand
ACGGCCTGCCGCACGCCGACCTGATCCAGGAAGGCAATATCGGCCTGATGAAGGCGGTCAAGCGCTTCGACCCGGAAGTGGGCGTGCGCCTGGTGTCGTTCGCCGTGCACTGGATCCGTGCCGAGATGCACGAGTTCATCCTGCGCAACTGGCGCATCGTCAAGGTCGCCACGACCAAGGCGCAGCGCAAGCTGTTCTTCAACTTGCGCAAGTCGAAGAAGCGTCTGGGCTGGATGAACAACGCCGAAGTGCAGGCGGTGGCGAGGGATCTTGGCGTCACTCCCGCCGACGTTCTCGAAATGGAAGCGCGTCTGTCCGGTCACGACACCGCGTTCGACGCGCCGTCCGATGCCGACGACGAGAACGCGAAGCCCGCGCCGGTCGCCTATCTCGTCGATCATGGCGCCGATCCGTATCACGCACTCGAGAGCGAGAATCAGGAAGAATCCGATCTCGACACGCTCAAGTCCGGCATGGGCAAGCTCGATGCGCGTTCGCGCGACATCATCCAGCGCCGCTGGCTCAAGGACGGCGACAAGGCGACGCTACAGGAACTTGCTGACGAGTATGGCGTCAGCGCCGAACGCATCCGGCAGATCGAAGTCAATGCGATGAAGAAGATGCGGACGTTATTTGCGGCCTGAGCGGCCGCTGCATTGTGAAACGATAAGAAACGGCCCGCATGGGCCGTTTCTTATTACGCATCAGCGCGCTCGCGTTTCGCTTCCGCGTCATTGCCGACGATGATGCGCGCGCCGCGCTGATAGGTCCAATACGCCCAGGTCCAGTTGAGCAGCACGGCGAGACGGTTGCGGAAGCCGATCAGGAAGAACACGTGCGCAACGAGCCAGAACCACCAGGCCAGCGCGCCGGCGAACTTGAAGCCGCGCAGGTCGACGATCGCGGCCATGCGTCCGATCGTCGCGAGATTGCCGTAGTCGCGATAGCGGAAAGGCGGTGTCGCCTTGCGTGCGAGTCGATCGCGGATCGTGCGCGCAACATGCGCGCCCATCTGCTTTGCCACCGGCGCGACGCCGGGCAGCGGCTTGCCGTCCTGCGCCAGCGCGGCAAGATCGCCGGCGACGAAAATCTCCGGGTGTCCCGGCACGCACAGGTCGGCCTGCACCGACACGCGTCCGGCGCGGTCGAGCGGCACGCCGAGCGAGCGCGCCAGCGACGAAGCCGCGACGCCCGCGGCCCAGACCACGGTGCGCGCCGCATTGAATTCATCGCCGAGCCGATAGCCCTGCGCATCGATAGCTGCGACCGGCGTGCCCGTGACGACCTCGACGCCAAGGCGTTCGAGCTGCGCGCGCGCCTTGGCCGACAGCGATTCGGGAAAATTCGCGAGGATGCGCGGCCCGGCCTCGATCAGGCGCACTTTGGCTGCGGCGGGATCGATGCGGCGGAATTCGCGCCGCAGCGTGTGCCGTGCGATTTCGGCCAGCGTACCCGCAAGCTCCACGCCGGTCGGCCCGCCGCCGACGATAGCGAAGCTCAGCCACGCATCGCGGCGCTGCGCATCGCTTTCCGCTTCCGCGCGCTCGAATGCGAGCAGCAGGTGCCGGCGCAGGCGCAGGGCATCGTCGAGCGTCTTCAACCCCGGCGCGTGTGCGGCCCAATCGTCGTGGCCGAAATAAGCATGCGTCGCGCCCGTCGCGACGAGCAGCGTGTCGTAGTCGAGCACGGCGCCGTCGGCGCAATGCACGCGGCGCGCCGCGGCATCGATACGCTCGACCTGCGCCAGCTGCACTTCGACGTTCGCCTGCGCGCGCAGGATGTGCCGCAGCGGTGCCGCGATATCCGGCGAGGACAGGCCCGCGGTCGCGACCTGGTACAGCAGCGGCTGGAACAGGTGATGATTGGTGCGGTCGATCAGGGTCACGCGCACAGGTGCCCGCGCGAGGCCGCGCGCCGCCCACAGGCCGGCGAAACCGCCGCCGATGATCACCACATGATGCGAGTCTGCGTTCATGCCGATATCAATACAGGTCGATCGGATCGATATCAATCGACCAGCGCACGCGTCGCGCCTCGCGCAGCGCACGCACGCGGGCGACCCAGTCGGGCAGGAAGGCATGCAGGCGCGCTCGCTCATCGGCGCTCAGCAGCAGTTGCGCGCGCTGCATGCCGGCGCGGCGCGGCATCGGCGCAGGCATCGGGCCGAGCAGGCTGATGCCGCTCGGGTTGTCGGCTAGCGCGTGCGCGGCTTGCAGGAAGGCGTCGACGTGCGGACCTTGCGCCGCCTGCGCACGCAGCAGCGCGAGGTGCCCGTATGGCGGCAAGCCGGCATCGCGACGCTCGTGCAGCAAGCGTGCGGCGGCAGTGGCGTATCCGTCGCGCAGCACGGTCTGCAGCAAGGGATGCTGCGGCTCGTGCGTCTGCAGTAACACGCTGCCGGGCTTGCTCGCGCGCCCGGCACGTCCGGCGACTTGCACGATCAGCTGCGCCAGGCGTTCCTCGGCGCGGAAATCGACGCTGTAGAGTCCTTCGTCGACGCCGACGATCACGACGAGCGTGAGATTCGGCAGGTCGTGTCCTTTCGCGAGCATTTGCGTGCCGACGATCAGCGCCGGCTGGTTGTCGGCGAGCGTGCCGAGCAGATCGTCGACCGCATTCTTGCGCTGCGTCGTTTCGCGATCCACGCGCACGAGCGGCGTTTCCGGAAATAGCTGCGTCAGGGTTTCTTCGAGCCGCTCGGTGCCGTGCCCGAGCGGTGCGAGATGCACATTGCCGCATTGCGGACACGCAGACGGCACGCGCTGCTGGGCACCGCAGTGATGGCAGGACAACTGCGCCGCACCGCGGTGCCAGGTCAGCGGCTTGTCGCAGCGCGCACAGGTCGCGTGCCAGGCGCACGTGTGGCATGCGAGTACCGGCGCATAGCCGCGGCGATTGCGGAATACCAGTGCCTGCTCGCCGCGCGCCAGACAGGCGCGCAGCGCCGCGATCGTCGCGTCGGCCAGACCGTGTTGCAGCGGCTTGCCGCGCAGGTCGATGAGCTGGAATTGCGGCATGCGCGCCGCGCCCGGACGCGAGGAAAGGTGCAGGCGCGTGTAGCGTCCGCCATCGACGTTCGCGAGCGTTTCGAGCGAGGGCGTGGCCGAGCCGAGCACGACTGGCACGCCGAGCGCCTTACCGCGCACGAGCGCAAGATCGCGTGCGTGATAGCGCCAGCCTTCCTGCTGTTTGTACGAGGTATCGTGCTCTTCGTCGACAATGATAATTCCTGCACGCGCAAGCGGCACGAGTGCGGCCGAGCGCGTGCCGATGATCACCTGCGCTTCGCCGCGTGCCGCTTCGAGCCAGGCGCGCGCGCGTTCGCCATCGGCCAGGCCCGAGTGCAGCACCGCGATGCGACAGGCGAGGCGTTCGCGGAAACGCCGCAGCGTCTGCGGCGTCAGCCCGATCTCGGGCACGAGCACGAGCGCTTGTCCGCCGCGCGCGAGCGCCTGCGCGATCAGCGCGAGATAGACCTCGGTCTTGCCGCTGCCGGTGATGCCTTCGAGCAGGACTGGCGCGAATTCGCCGGTGCGCGCCGCGATGGCGTCGACCGCGGCGCGCTGCTCGGCGTTCAGCGGCGGGCCCGCGACCGGCGTCGCTTGGAGCGTGCGCGCCTGCAGCGTCGTGATCGCGACAAGCCCGCGTTTGCGCAGATTCGCCGCCGCGCTGCGCCAGCTCGGCGGGCGTGCGTCGAGCGCGGAGTAGATCAGCGGGCCCGCGGCGAGCAATTCGTGCAGCGCGGCCGCGCGCG
>CAZDWH010000259.1:0-3762 GCA_964509025.1 uncultured Rhodanobacteraceae bacterium | reverse complement strand
TGTTCTCTTTGGTGACTTTCTCTTGCACGAGCAAGAGAAAGTTACCCGGGCCGCGGAGCGGCGCGGAAGCTTCTGTTTGAAAGTAGCTCAAGTGCCGACGCGCGAACGAAAGCTCCTGCTCTAAAGACAACCCGCCGCAGGCGCCTAACCGCGGTAGCGCTCCGCCAGCATCGCAAAAAACGCGCGCAGCCCAAGCGCTTCGCCGCCGGCGGGGCGGCCCGGCTTGTCGGCATCGTTCCAGGCGTAGGTGTCGAGATGCATCCACGCAATCGATGTCGGCACGAAGCGCTCGAGATACAGCGCCGCGGTAATCGCGCCCGCGTGTTTCGACGGCCCGGCATTGGCAATGTCGGCGATGCGCGAGTCGAGCATCGCGCGATACGGTGCCCACAGCGGCATGTGCCAGAGCGGATCCTGTTCGGTGCGACCCGCGGCCAGCGTCTGCTGCGCGAGCTCTTCGCGATTGCTGAACAGCGCAGGCAGATCGGGTCCGAGCGCGACGCGCGCGGCGCCGGTGAGCGTGGCGAAGTCGATGATGAGGTCAGGTTTGGACTCGGCCGCGTAAGCGAGCGCGTCGCACAGCACGAGGCGGCCTTCGGCGTCCGTGTTGTCGATCTCGACCGTGATGCCGGCGCGCGTGCGGATCACTTCGCCCGGGCGCAGCGCATTGCCCGATACGGCGTTTTCGACCGCGGGAATCAACAGCGTGAGCCGCACCGGCAGCTGCGCGCGCAGCACGAGCTCGGCCAGGGCAATCGCATGTGCGGCGCCGCCCATGTCTTTCTTCATCCAGCGCATGCCGTCGGCGGATTTGAGATCGAGACCGCCGGTGTCGAAACACACGCCCTTGCCGACGATCACGAGATGCGGATGTTTGGCGTTACCCCAGGTCAACTCCGCCAGGCGCGGCGCGCGATGGCTGGCGCGGCCGACCGCGTGGATCGTCGGAAAACTGTCCTTGAGCAAGGCATCGCCGACCCATTCGCGATAGCGCGCGCCTGCGGCCGTTTCGGCAAGCGATTTCACCTGCGCGGCGAGCTCGGCCGGACCGAGGTCTTCAGTCGGCGTGTTGACCAGGTCGCGCACGCGCTGCGTTGCGTCGAGGCGCGCCTCGATCATTCTCTGAACGGACGTCTCTACGGCCAAACGCGCAGGCGCACGCGAGGCTTTGCGGTAGCGCGTGAACTGGTAGGCGCCGAGGCCCCAACCGAGTGCGGCGCGCACGGGATCGAGCGCGAGTCCGCTGTCGTCGAGGCGATAGCTGCCTTGCGGCAGTTTCTGCGGCAGGCCCGATAGCGCGTACAGATCATCCGCGCCCGACACGCCAGCCAGCACGCGCTTCAGGCCGCCTTGCGCATCAGGCACGAGGCAGAATGTATTCGGCTCGCCGCGGAAGTCGGTCGCTGCGGCCCAGCTTGCCGCGCCTTTGCCGAGCTTCTCGAGCGTGCGCCGCAACGAAGACTTGTCGATCGCGATCAACGGGATTGCTTTGGCGGCGCGCCGCACGTCGATCAGGCCATGCATGTTCTTGCTCCGGAAACTGCGCGCGCGCACCGCCGCGATGCGGCACTGTATCAGGCTGCGGCGTGGTTGCGTTCGAGTATCTCGACGAGTTCCGCCAGATCGCGGATCACCATGTCCGGTCGGGTCGACTCTGCGAAGTCCAGGTCCGACCAGCGGATGTCGCCGCGATTGAGCCAGGCGCAGCGCAAACCCGCCTGATGTGCGCCGACCACGTCGAGCGCGGGATCGTCGCCGACGTGCAGGACTTCGGCCGGCTGCAGGCCGAGTAGGTCGCAGGCCGCGTGGAAAATATCCGCTGCGGGCTTGGCCGAACCGAAGTCGCTTGCGCGCAGCGAAAAACGGAAGTAGTGCTGCAGGCCAATCGCGTCCAGGTCCGCATTGCCGTTGGTGATCGCGCCGAGCGGATAGCGCGCCTTGAGCTGATCGAGTGCGGGCAAGGCGTCGGCATAGCATTCGACTTCGTTGCGCGCGGCGTAGAACGCCGCGAAGGCCGCGCTGACGTGCGCTTCCTCGTAGCCGTGCGGCAGCAACGCCGCGCGCAGCGAGAGGCGCCGCTGCGCTCCGAAATCGTGCGCGATCTGCGGATTTTCCTGCGCGACGCGATCGCGCAAAGCGCGCATCGCTTCGATCGGATACGCCGCGGCGCTGCGCGGACATTGCGCCTGCAACCAGGCATCGAGGCGTTGCTCGGCGCGCAGCATCGCCGGCGCGATCGGCCAGAGCGTATCGTCGAGGTCGAACGTGATCGCGCGAATCCGCATGTGATTTGCCGCGAACCGGTCAGTGGCCGCCTTTCTTGGCCGCTTCCTCGGATTCTCGCTTGGCCTTCATCTCCGCCGCGGCGCGCGCGGCCCTGTCCTTGGCCTCCTGGGTTTCCGGCGCTGTCGGCGCAGTCCGCACCAGGTAGTCGGCGGTCGCGATCGGCGCCGAGCGCGGCGTCGGCTTCTCCACCTGCGTGGCATTGATGCGGGCGTCGATGAACGCTATCTGCTCGTCCTGCTTGGCTACCAGTTGCGGCGCATCGTCGTAGGGAATCAGCTCGTGCTTGCGCAGGATCGCCTTGCCCGCATCCGACTTGGCATAGGCGATGAACTTGTCGATCGCGTCCTTGTTCTTCGCATCGTCGCGCGAGGCGAGATATAGCGCCGAAAACAGCGGATAGCTGCCGTCGCCGATCGTCGCGGGCGACGCGGCGACGCCCTCGACCTGCAGCTTCTTGATCTTGGGATTGGCGTAGACCGAGGACTCCGCGGTGATGCCCAGTGCGTGCGGGTCGATCTCGACGCCTTCCTCCAGGCGCACGCTGTTGAGATACAGGCGCGGCACGGCCACGGCCTGATCGCCCCTGTGATAGGGCAGCTTGCGCACGCTGTACTCGACGCCGTCGAGTGGCGCGGCAACCGCGTAAAGATTGATTTCCTCGTCGGCGCCGCCGAGATCTTTCCAGCTCTTGAGGTGGCCGAGATAGATGTCGTAGAGCTGCTTCAGGCTGACGTTCGATACCGGATTCTTCGGCGAAGTGATCGGCACCAGCGCCTCCCACGCGATCGGGTGGAAGGTGAGACCGGTCTCCTCGACGCGGCCCGGCATGGCCGCACGCGCGCTGCCGGCGAGATCGGCCTTGCCCTCGTTCACCGCGTCGATGCCGGACACCGTGCTGAACGGCTCCATCGTGATCTTGCCGAGCTTGGCCGCTTCGTATTGCTTGACCAGATCGGCCATGAAGGCGCGTTCCGTGGCCCTGTCGCCGCGCCAAATGATTGCCGCTGCCGGCACGACTTTCGGCTTTGCCGCCGATGCCGGTGTGGCAGTTTTTTTTGGCGCCGCAGAGACGGGTTTGGCAGGCGCTCCAGCCGCGGGTTTCGCCGCGGCGGGCTTGCTTGGCGTGGCAGTCTGCGCGCTGGCGGCGCCGCTCGCGCCGAGGATCATTCCGATGGAAAAAGTATACTTTGTCGCGATATTCACTTAGCTGAACCGTTGGGCGAAAGACGAAGTCGCATTATCGCCCAGCCGGCGTAAGGTTTCATTGCCACGGTCACGTTTCGGCGTTCGCGATGCGCGTGCGCCCCGCCACGCGCAGTCATTGCATCTGCAGGAACGATAGGCGCCCGCCGCGCACGATCGCGAGCTGCAGCGAACGCACCGGCTGCGTCGCCAGCGGTTTTAAATCGGCGAGCGCGCCGATCTCGACCTGGTTTACTGCGACGATCACATCGCCCTGCTTGAGTCCGTTCTTCG
>CAZDWH010000258.1:0-3766 GCA_964509025.1 uncultured Rhodanobacteraceae bacterium | reverse complement strand
GGGACACCACGGGCAGTTGCAGGTAGTTGAGCGGCGCGAGCGCGGAGGCGTCGCCGCGGTGATAGGCGCGCGTCATCGTGATCTGGCCGGCGGTGCCGAGCAGGCCGATCAGCACACACCACAGCCATCCTGTCGCGTCGGGCCAGGTCCACACCCACAGCGCTAGCGGCAGCGTGATCAGCGCCATGACAAAGCTCATCCAGATCACGATCGCGTCGGCGGGTTCGCTGCGTGAGAGGAATTTTATACTGATGTACGACGAGGCTGCGGCGAGCGCACCGCCGAGGCCGATCAGCATCGCCGGCGAAAACTCCGTGCCGCCCGGACGCATGATCACGAGCACGCCGACGAAGCCAATTGCGACCGCGCTCCAGCGTCGCGCGCGCACGATTTCGCCGAGCAGCAGCACGGCGCCGATCGTGACGAACAGTGGCGCCGAATATGACAGCGCGACCGCGGTCGCGAGCGGCAGATGCGCGAGCGCCCAGGTACCGCCGAGCAGGGAGATAGCGCCGGTCGCACCGCGCATGATGTAGAGCTTGCCATGCTGTGTGCGCAGCAGCGCTAGGCCGGGCTTGTACAGCAGCGGCAGCGCGAACACGAGTCCAAACAGCGCGCGGAAGAAGGCGATCTCGAATGTGTGCAGACCGCGTTCGCTTGCAAGCCGCATTGCCACTGCCATCAGCGCGAAGAACACCGCGCTGATCGCCATCAGCAGCGGCGCAGGCAGGCTCGTGGAGGGGGCGGGTGTGGCGGCGGTCGGAGTCGGAACCGACTCGGCGGGGGAAGACATGGGCGTATTTTAACGGCGATATGCCGTGCGCGGTGGTGCCAATTCTTGACGGAATAGCCATTCCGGCAGGGTTTTGTAAACAGGCGGCGTGTTATGGTCGCGCGACGCTCGGTTTCGGGGAACCCTATGCGGATTGCGATTTTGCTTGGCCTGATCGCCTGCGCGCCTGCGCTCGTGGCCGCGCCTGTGCGCGAAGGACAGAGCTCGAAACCCGCGCAAACCGTGCAGCCCGCACCGCCGCGTCACGAGGGCGAGGGACCGTACACGCAGCTGATCCTGCGCGGTCTCACCGTGATCGACGGCACCGGCGCGCCGGCGTCGGGTCCGACCGATATCGTGATCGAGGGCAACCGCATCGTCGACATGCAAAAGGTCGGCGAGCCCGGCTCACCGATCGATGCCGACAAGCGTCCGAAACTCGCCAAAGGCGGGCACGAGATGGACCTCAGCGGCCATTACGTCATGCCTGGCATCATCGATATGCACGGCCATATCGGCGGCGAAGAGCAGCGTGTGCCGGCGGAATATGTATACAAGTTGTGGATGGGCAACGGCATCACCACGGTGCGCGAACCCGGTTGCATGAATGGGGTCGACTGGTGCGTGAGCGAGTCGCGGCGCAGCGCGACGAATGCAATCACCGCACCGCGCATTTTTCCGTACGCCGCTTTCGGTTTCGGCGACGCCAAACCGATGACGACGCCGGAGGAAGGGCGCCAGTGGGTGCGCGAGATGAAGGCCAAAGGCATCGTCGGCATGAAATGCTTCGGCTATCGCCCCGACGTGCTCGAAGCGGCGTTCGCCGAGTTGAAGAAGCTCGGCATGCGCAGCGCCTGCCATCACGCGCAGCTCGATGTCGCGCGCGTCAATGTGCTGACCACCGCGCGCTGGGGCCTGACCTCGATGGAGCACTGGTACGGCCTGCCCGAGGCGTTGTTCGACGACCGCACCGTGCAGGCCTATCCGCCGGCGTACAACTATTTCGACGAGGCCGATCGCTTCGGTCAGGCCGGCCGCCTGTGGGCGCAGGCCGCGCCGAAGGGCAGCGACAAGTACGAAGCGGTGATCGGCGAGCTGCTCAAGCTCGATTTCACGATCGACCCGACCTTCACGATCTATCTCGCCGCGCGCGACTTGATGCGCGCACGCCGTGCCGACTGGCACGACGAGTATACTTTGCCGCAACTCTGGGACTTCTACACGCCGAACCGCGCGCATCACGGCAGCTTCTTCTTCGATTGGGGCAGCGAGGATGAAGTCGCCTGGCGCGACAACTACCGGCGCTGGATGGAGTTCGTCAACGACTACAAGAATCGCGGCGGGCGCGTCACGGTCGGTTCGGATTCGGGCTTCATCTACCAACTCTACGGCTTCGGCACGGTCCAGGAACTCGAACTCTTGCGCGAGGCCGGCTTCCATCCGCTCGAAGTGATCCGCTCGGCGACGCTGTATGGCGCGCAGGCGCTGGGCGAAGACAAGCGCATCGGTTCGGTCGAACCGGGCAAGCTCGCCGATCTCGTCGTGCTCGATGAGAACCCGCTCGCGAACCTGAAGGTGTTGTACGGCACTGGGCATATCCGCCTCGGCGCCGACGGCAAGACGCATCGCGTCGGTGGCGTGAAGTACACGATCAAGGACGGCATCGTGTTCGACGCGCGCCAGCTGCGCGCCGATGTGCGCAAGATGGTTGCGGACGAGAAGGCGCGACGCGGGATGACGGCCCTGCCGGCGCCGTAGCTGCACAAGCGCGTCGGGTATACTTCGGCGCATGAGCGAGCCATTTATTGTTGCGATTCCCGCGCGCTACGCTTCGACGCGCCTGCCGGGTAAGCCCTTGCTGCCACTCGCGGGCGAACCGATGATCGTGCATGTCGTACGCCGCGCACTGGCCGCGGGCGCGGCACAGGTGGTGGTCGCGACCGACGACTCGCGTATCGCAGCAGCGCTCGAAGGCCAGGGCGCGACGATCGTGATGACACGCGCTGATCACGCTTCGGGCAGCGACCGCCTGGCCGAGTGCGCGGAACAGTTGCAATGGCCCGACGATGCGATTGTCGTGAACCTGCAAGGCGACGAACCGCTCGCGCCGGCAAGCGGGATTCGCGCGGTGGCGGAAGCGATCGCGCAATCGAACGCGCCGATGGCGACGCTCGCGACACCGATCACGCACGTCGACGAATTGTTCGATCCGAACTGCGTCAAGGTCGTGCGTGCAGCCGACGAGTCGGCGCTGTACTTCAGCCGCGCACCTGCGCCATGGGCGCGCGACGCGTTTGCGCAATCGCGCGAGACTTTGCCGACGCAGATGCCATTCCTGCGGCATATCGGCATCTACGCCTATCGCGCCGGATTCCTGCGCCAGTTCACGCGACTCGCGCCGACGCCGCTCGAGCGCGCCGAATCGCTCGAGCAGCTGCGCGCGCTCGAACATGGCCATCGCATTGCGGTGCGCATCGCACCCGAGCCGTTTCCGCCGGGTGTCGACACAGCGGAAGATCTCGCGCGTGCGGAAGGATTGTTGCGCAAGTAAAGCTGTTGTTCGTCTGCATGGGTAGCAACACCCGCTGCTTGTGTGAGAACAAAGAGCGTTGGTGAGGCAGAAGCGATCATTTCGGCAAAAAATTTAAAACCACAGATTGCACGATTGTGCAGAATTCGACGCAAAGTGTTGCTATCCGATGCGGACGCCAAGGTGGACGCTGTCAACAAAAATCATGTAGGCTCGCACCCTATTTAGCCTCATCGGTGGGAGCTGCTGGCAGAGGCGGATGCCGACACGGATCGATGTTTCTGCAAGGGCAACGAGTGCGGCATAGCGTGTGGTTGCTGTCGAAGCGATAGCTCGGATTGATTTGTTTAATCACGGTCTGGGTTTTTACAGACATGTATTTCTTGGATTGGGAGTAGAGTGAGTATGTCGCGTTTTTTCTCCACGATGGCCGAACCGCGGACTTGTTGCAAGCCATCCTGGCT
>CAZDWH010000257.1:0-3773 GCA_964509025.1 uncultured Rhodanobacteraceae bacterium | reverse complement strand
GATAACCGCTGAAAGCATCTAAGCGGGAAGCGCGCCTCAAGATGAGATCTCCCGGAGCTTAAGCTCCCTAAAGGAACCATCAAGACTAGGTGGTTGATAGGTCGGGTGTGTATCGCAGTAATGCCGAGCTAACCGATACTAATGATCCGTGTGGCTTGATCATATAACTCAAAGTTGCTTTGAGTTACTCACTGAATATCTCGCAAGTTGTTCTCAAGACACGTCGCTCGACAAGAGCTCGACGCAAGTTACGTCCCAAGTCCCAATGCAGGGTTGCGCTGATTCATGCAATGAATCCGGCAGCAATTCCAAACGGTTCCCTGGCGGAAACAGCAGTGTGGTCCCACCCGTTCCCATCCCGAACACGGAAGTGAAACGCACCCGCGCCGATGGTAGTGTGGCTTAAGCCATGTGAGAGTAGGTCACTGCCAGGGGCTTTATCAAAGTAAAAAGCCTCCCCGAAAGGGGGGGCTTTTTGCTTTTGTGAATTCTGATAGCGGCCCATTCGACATGGCTTAAATGTGAGAGTAGGGCGAGACCGAGTGTTTAAGCGATGCGTTGAAGCGCATCGCGTGCGAGGTCGAGCGACTGCACATGGATGTGCAGGCTGGTTGCCGCACCAAGGATGGTTACTTGCGAAAACCCTGCTTCGAGCACTGCCTGGGGTTTAGACACAGGTTGATACGCACCCTTGCTAACCGCATCCCCTCCTTTTCTCGGTATACTCAATCGCGCCTGAAACCGTGGACCGCGGCACGTAATGTCGAAATCGCTTACCGAGCGTTTGAGAGCGCTCGCTTCCAGCCTGCTGTATCTCGCACCCGGATGGTGCGTCTGTACCGCCGCCGCCTTCGCTCCATCCCTGCTTGCGTTGTCGCTCTTGGTTCTCGGCAATGCGCTGATCTTCGCTGCTGTCGCATTTTCCGCGCGACAGAGCTCCGAGCATCATTTCGGGGAGATGTTGCGCCGGCGCGCGCCCGCCTATTTTGTTCTGCTCGCGGCCTACACGGCATTGACCGCGCTCGCAATCGTTTATCCGGTGCAGCTGTTGTTGCACGAACACTCGCTGCAAGCAGCGTTGATGTTGTCCGCCGCCCTGTTCGTGCTGCTGATTCTGCCTTGGCGCTGGTGGCCGGCGTTTGGCTTGAGCATGGTCTGGGACGACGCCGTCGATCCGGCCGAGCGTGGCAATTTTGCTCACGTCCTCACACGCAGCTGGTCGTTCGCGACGCACCTGACGGGCTGGAACGACATCTTTTTCGCCGACGGCCTGATCGTTTCGTTTGCGCTGATGCTGCTCGCGGCGGGCGAGCTGATCCTGAGCGGACTACTCGGCGCGATCATTCCGGTCGAGATGCAGCTGTATGCGCTGGGCATCTATGCGCTTGCGTTCGCACCCTGCGTGCACTGGCTGGTTGCACATGGCAGCCTCGCCGCGCTGCGCAGTGAGCAACCACCGCTCGTTGCGGAAACGCCAGCTGCGGCGGTCGTAGCGGAGCCCCACGAAGATCCGCCGATCGATTGGCCGCGCTTCGATCATGGCGGCGAAATCGACGCGCTGAACGCCGATTTGCTGCAAGCGGCGCGCTCCGGACAAACCGAGGCGGCACTCGCGGCGCTAGCGGCAGGCGCCGATGCGCGCACCGAGCCCGCCAGTGGGGATCGGGATCGACGTTCCATTCTCGTGTTGGCTTGTCTGCACCCCGACTTGCGCCTGCTGCGCGAGCTGATCGCGCGTGGAGCCGACGTGAACGCCGCGCACGCCGGGTTGGCGCCGCTGATCGCGGTGACGCGCGACAGTCAGTACGGACGGCCCGATGCGGTCATGACCTTGTTGACCAATGGCGCCGATGCGCGCTGCGTCGATACCGAGGGCAACACACCGCTGCATTTCGCCGCACGTGCCGCGCAACCGGTCGTTGCGGCATTGTTGTGTGACGCCGGCGCGTCGATCGACGCGCTGAATCGAGAAGGCCTCACGCCCCTGGCGATCGCTTGCATGGCAGGCAACGGCGCGATGACGAAATTCCTGCTCGAGCGCGACGCGAAACCAGAGGCGCCAGCCGCGCAGCCGGCGTTGCTCGCCGCGGCCGGCGCGAGCGACGACGATCCCGAGCTCGTCAAGCTGTTGCTCAAGCATCGCGCCCAAGTCGACGCACGCGATGCGGTCGGCCGCACCGCCTTGATCAATGCGGCCCTCCACGGCAACGCCGATATCGCCGCCGCGTTGCTCAAGGCCGGCGCACAGGTCGACTTGGCCGATGAGCACGGCACGACCGCGCTGCTCGAAGCCGCGCGCGCCGGAGCGAGCGATGTCATCGATGTGCTGGCGGCGCACGCTCCCACGCCCGATCATGTCGACCGGCTCGGCCGCACCGCGTTGATGCTGGCAGCGCAATCGGCACAGGCGGACGAAGGTACGCTGCAGCGTCTGCTCGCACTCGGCGCTTCACGCTCGCTGACCACGCCCGAAGGTCGTCGCGCGGCCGACATGGCTGCGGCGGCCGGGCGCTGGAACCTCGTCACCCTGCTCGATCCGGATTACGTATTGCCGGCGAGCGTCGACGGCGCGCTCGCTGCGGTCAGCGCACCGGAGCTGACTTCGCCCACGCATCTGCTCGACGCACTGCGCTTCGCGCACTGGAACATCGCGGAAAATTTCGCGTCGCGTCTACGCGAATGGCCGATGACGCAGCGTGCACAGATCTTTGTCGAGCTCCTGCAACATGACGATGCGCGCACGCGGCGCTGGCTGCTTGAGCATGACCTCGATGCAAACACGCGCCTCGACGACGGCCGCACGCTGTTGCAGCGCGCTTTGGCCGACTTGCCGGCAACCCTGCCTGCGGCATGCGATCTGCTCGAAGCGGGCGCACAGGCGGGTGGTATCGGTCTGCTCGATCCGCTATTCGATGCCTGCGCGCGCGATCCGTCGCAACGGACCGCTCTCGCGCATATCGCGCAAACGCTGATCGAGCGCGGCGCGGATATTTTCGCACCGAATGCACAAGGCCAGACGCCGCTCGCGCGTGCCGCAGCGCTGGGCGACAGTTCGCTTGCGCACATGCTGCTCGCGCATGGCGTCGATCAGAATGCGCGCGACCGCCACGGGCGCACGCCCTTGTTCGCGGCGCTCGCGCAGCCGGCCGATGCCGCGGCTCCGCTGGTACGAATGCTGATCCGCGCCGGCGCCGACCCGGAACTCGCGAGCGCCAACGGCGAAACCCCGCTTGGTCTCGCGCTCGCGCAATCGCCGGAAATCGCGCAGTGGCTCAACTGGACGCAGTGGCGACTGCCGCGGCGCGCGCTGCGCGGCGCGGATCTTCCTGCGGCCGCGAAGCTCGGCGATATCGCCGCAGTCCGTAAGCTGCTCGATCTCGGTCTCCCGGTAGACGCGACCGATGCGCAAGGCGCGACGGCGCTGATCCACGCTGCGGGTGCGGGCCATGTCGAACTCGTCACGCGCCTCCTCGACTGCGGGGCACGCCTGGATTGCATGACGTCCAGCGGGGCCACGGCGCTGTCCGCCGCGGTCAGCGCGCGGCGCGAAGCGGTGGTTGCGGCAATGCTCGAGCGCGGCATCGACGCAAATCAACGCCTCGCCGGCGGCGGTACCGTGCTGATGATCGCTGCCGCGCTGGGCTATCCGGAAATCATCGCGCGTCTGTTTGCGCGTGGCGCCGACGTCAACGCGGAGGACGCGCGTGGTACGCGCGCGCTGCACGCCGCGGCGCAGTTCGCTTTTGCCAGCCGAGACCCCGCGCGCGCGCGCC
>CAZDWH010000256.1:0-3774 GCA_964509025.1 uncultured Rhodanobacteraceae bacterium | reverse complement strand
AGCTTGCGCACGACGTTCGCGATCGTCGACTGCTTCTGGCCGATCGCGACGTAGACGCACTTGATGCCGGTGCCCTTCTGGTTGATGATCGCGTCGACCGCGAGCGCGGTCTTGCCGGTTTGACGGTCGCCGATGATCAGCTCGCGCTGGCCGCGGCCGATCGGAATCATCGAGTCGACCGACTTGTAACCGGTCTGCACCGGCTGCGACACCGACTTGCGCGCGATCACGCCCGGAGCCACCTTTTCCACCGGCGACTTGAGCTTGGCATTGAGCGGGCCCTTGCCGTCGATCGGATTACCGAGCGCGTCGACGACGCGGCCGAGCAGTTCCGGACCGACCGGCACTTCGAGAATGCGGCCGGTGGTCTTGACCGTGTCGCCTTCGCGCAGATGCTCGTACTCGCCGAGCACGACCGCGCCGACCGAATCGCGCTCGAGGTTCAACGCGAGCGCCGTGGCATTGCCCGGCAGTTCGATCATTTCGCCCGCCATCACGTCGGCGAGGCCGTGGATGCGCACGATGCCGTCGGACACCGAGACGATGGTGCCTTCGTTGCGCGCCTCGGCGGCGAGCTTGACCTGGTCGATCCGCGCGCGGATCAGTTCGCTGATTTCAGAAGGGTTGAGCGTGGTGGCCATTGCTTTGGTTCCTTTGTCGGGTGCGGATCGCTCCGCACTCGGGTTCAATTGAATTCTCTTAGTGCGTCAGTGCCGACTCGAGGCGCGCCAGGCGCCCGCGGATCGAGCCGTCGATCACCATGTCGCCGGCGTCGATCACCGCGCCGCCGATCACCGACGGGTCGATGCGCTGCTCGAGTTCGACATTGCGGCCGAAACGCTTTGCCAGCGCGAGCTTGATCGCATTCGCCTGTTCACCCGGAATTTCGGTCGCGGCGCGCACGGTAACCTTGAGCACGCGTTCGGAATCGCGTTTGAGTTCCTCGAACAGCGCGGCGATGTCCGGCAGCAGGGCGAGACGGCGATTGTCGGCGAGCAGATTGAGGAAGCTCGCGAACGCCGATCCCACGCTTTCGCCCGGCGGCAGCAACAGGCCGACCAGTTCGTCCGTGGACAAACGCGGGTTGCCGATCAGCGCGCCGACGCGCGTGTCCGCGACGGCCTGGGCGGCAAAGCCGAGGCTCGCCGACCACGCGCCGAGCGTGCTGCTCGCGCGCGCGGACTCGAACGCTGCGCGCGCGTAGGGCCGGGCCAAAGTCAGGGATTCACTCATCTGTTAGATCTCGGCGACGAGCTGGTCGAGCAACGCCTTGTGCGCGTCGGGGTTGATTTCACGCTGCAGGATCTTCGAAGCACCCTGCACCGCGAGCGTCGACACCTGGTTGCGCAGCGTTTCACGCGCTTTGCCGACCATGCCGTCGATCTCGGCCTGCGCCGTAGCCTTGACGCGCGCCGCTTCGAGCAGCGCATCGGCCTTGGCCTTGTCGACGATCTGGTTGGCCTGCTGGTTCGCCTTTTCGACGATTTCCGCAGCCTGCGCACGCGCCTTCTTGATCTCGTCGGCAACGCGGGCATCGGCGTCTTTCAGCTCCGCCTTGGCACGGTCGGCCGCGGCGAGGCCGTCGGCGATTTTCTTTTGGCGTTCTTCGATTGCCGCCAGCAGGGGCGGCCACACGAAGCTGACGCAGAACCAGATCAGGATCGCAAACGCGATCGCTTCACCGATCAGGGTCGCATTGATATCCATGGCGACTTTTTCTCGAAAGAGGTGGAACGCATGCGCGCGAACTTGCGGTCGCGCGCACGATGTCGGTTGGCGCGATCGTTACTTGATCAGCGGGTTGGCGAAGGCGAAGAACATCGCGATCGCAACGCCGATCAGGAACGCCGCGTCGATCAGGCCGGCGAGCAGGAACATGCGGCCCTGCAGCAGCGGAACCAGCTCCGGCTGACGCGCAGCCGACTCGAGGAACTTCGAGCCCATGATGCCGATGCCGATGCACGCGCCGATCGCGCCGAGGCCGATGATGATGCCGATCGCGAGCGCCGTGTTGGCCTGGATCAGGGCGATGAATTGATGTTCCATGTTGCTCTCCTAAGATAAAAAATGATGCGAAACGTGAACGAAATCGGGACTGAAAACTTTAGTGGTGATCGTGTGCCATCGAGATGTAGACGACCGTCAACACCATGAAAATGAAGGCTTGCAGGCCGATGATCAAGATATGGAAGATCGACCAGACGGTGTAGCCGATGATGCCCAGGCCATATAGCAGATAGCTGCCTGCGGCGAACATGCCGGCGATCAGCATGAACACGAGTTCGCCCGCGTACATGTTGCCGAACAGGCGCATCGCGAGCGACACCGGCTTGGACAGCAGCTCGACCAGATTGAGCAGGAAATTCGGAATCCACAGTGCCGGATGTGCGCCGAACGGCGCGGTGAACAGCTCGTGCAGGAAGCCGCCGGCGCCCTTGGCCTTGAAGCTGAAGAAGATGATCAGGAGGAACACGGTGATCGACATCGCGAACGTCATGTTGACGTCGGCGGTCGGCACCGAGCGGAAATGCTGCACGCCGAGCTTGCCCATCAGCCACGGCAGCAGGTCGACCGGCAGCAGGTCCATGGCGTTCATCATGAACACCCACAGGAACACGGTCAGCGCGAGCGGTGCGAGAAATTTGCGATCGCCGTGGAATACGTCCTTGACCTGGCCGTCGACGAATTCGACGACGAGTTCAACGAAAGCCTGACCCTTGCTGGGCACACCAGAAGTCGCCTTGCGCGCCTTGAAGAAGAACCAGGCCAGCACGAGCACGCCGAGGACGACCGAGACCGCGAGCGAATCCCAATGCCAGGCCCAGAAAGACTGATGTTCGACGCCATGCGGCATCAAATGGGTCAGATGGTGCTGGATGTATTCCGACAGACCACCCGGCTCGGCTTCGGTACTCACTTATTCGACTCCCGCGATCTCGTACTTCAATTCGTGACGTTCAATCAGTGCAGCGCAACGCAAACACATGCACCAGCAATGCGGCCGCGCAAGCCGCAATCAGCGGCAGCGCTGGCAGGTGCCAGTGCGCCAAGGCCAGCCAGAATGCGCCGATGACGACGATCCATCTGGCCGCGAGGCCAAACAACAACCCCGCCAGCGCCCGGCGCGCACCGGGCGCCTGGCCCGCGAAGGCCCGCAATCCCAGTAATCCGCTACCCAGCGCGACGGCCATGCCACCGCACAATGCCGCCTGCGCCTCCGGCAGACCCCGGACGGCAAACAGCCCGGCAAGTGTCAGGCTGATACCGATTTGGGCGAGCACTACGCGAACGGCCATCCGTCGGCCGGCTGCGAAGGAGTTGAACATGTGGTCTTTCGGGCCAGCGCGAAGGCTCGGCGGGGCGGCTGGTATCGGCCCTGCAAAGCCTGAAAATTATAGCAACCGGGCCATTATGCCCGCAAGACAAAAAGCACCATGGGCAGTTGCCTGCGGCGCGAGCCGCTCGGCATAATCGGGCGGTTGCGGCACCGCCGCGCTTTGTGGCTCACATGAACAGCAAGGATTCCTTCGTCGCGGTGGGTGCAGGCAAGGCCGTCTACAATGAGGGCGATGCCGCCGCCGAGATGTACCTGGTCGAGTCCGGCCTGGTTGAACTCACGCATGCGGGCACGTCCGAGCTGCTCGGACCGGGAGATTGCTTCGGCTTCGATTTCCTCACCGACGGCAAGCGCCGGCAGGCGACGGCCACGGCTGCGGAGGCCTCGCGCCTGCTGCGTCTGACGCGCGAGTCGCTGGCCGAGGTGATCGCGGAAAA
>CAZDWH010000255.1:0-3832 GCA_964509025.1 uncultured Rhodanobacteraceae bacterium | reverse complement strand
GCCCAACCCGCGTGGTAATAGAAGTGCCGCGCGGCGAGCGGCAGATCGATATCGCGCGTCTCGCGGATGCTCTTGCCGTTGTCGAGCGATTCGAGCACGGCGAACAAACGCGAATGTTTTTGCAGCAGGCGCGCGAGCGCATACAGCACACGCGCGCGGCCGTGGCCGCCGAGTTTTTCCCACGCGGGTTGCGCGCGGCGCGCGGCCTTGACCGCGCGATCGATGTCGCCGCTCGTCGCCTGCGTCAGTTCGGCGAGCTTGGAACCATCGGCCGGGTTGTAGGCGGCGAACAGATCCGCCGGCTTGCTCCATTTGTTGTCGATAAACAGGCCAAACTTGCGCTGGTGCGCATCGAGCCAGGCCTGCGCTTCCTTGATGCTTTCGGGCGCCGGGCCGTAGTCCATCGTAACGAGGATTTCGCTGATCTTGTTGCCGATCTTGTTGTTGACTTCTTTGTTCGATACTGGTTTGTTCATGGTATGCGTATCCTCTGGGCTCACGGCGTCGCGTGGCGATGCGCGGCGGAATAATTGCCGGTGACGTAGTGCTCGAGCTGGCGTTCGATATCGGTCAGAAGACTCGACGCGCCGATGCGGAACAGATGCGGCTGCAGCCACTCGTTGCCGAGTTCCTCCTTCATCAGCGCGAGATACTGCAACGCCAGCTTGGCCGAGGCGACGCCACCAGCGGGTTTGTAGCCGACCTTGAAACCGGTCTGCTCGTGATATTCGCGGATCGCGCGCGTCATCACGAGCGACACCGGAATCGTCGCGTTGACGGCTTCCTTGCCGGTCGAGGTCTTGATGAAGTCCGCGCCGGCCATCATGCACACCCACGACGCCTTGGCGACGTTTTCGAGTGTGACCAGCTCACCGGTCGCGAGGATCGCCTTCACATGCGCTTCGCCGCAAGCGACGCGATACGCGCGCATCTCGTCGTACAGCGCCTGCCAGTTGCCGGTCAGCACGTGCTGGCGCGTGATCACGATGTCGATCTCGGCTGCGCCCGCGGCGACCGACAATTCGATTTCGCGCACCTTGGTTTCGACACTGGTCAGACCTGCGGGAAATCCCGTCGATACCGCCGCGACCGGCAGGCGACCGTTCAATACCTTCACCGCCGGCGCAATCATCTCGTGATAGACGCAGACCGCGCCGACGCTCAAGTCGGACAGGCCGAGTGCCTGCATCAGGTCAGCGCGCAGCGGCCGCATCGCCTTCATGCACAGGCGCTCGACGCGGCCCGGTGTGTCGTCTCCCGAGAGCGTGGTCAGATCGATCAGCTGGATCGCACGGATCAGCCACGCCGCCTGCCATTCCTTCTTCACCGTGCGGCGATTGCCGAGACTCGCCGCGCGGCGATCAGCAGCGTTGCGGTTGACGTGCAGGCGATTGATCCAGCCGAGGTCGAGCCCGATGGCCTCGTTGCGTTTGAAGTCGAGCGAATCTTTCATAGCAAGTTATTTCCATTTGCGAGCGGCTTGACGCGCAAGTGATGCGCCAAGGTCTGGCCGATATCGGCATAGGTGTCGGAGATGCCAAGCGCACGCGCTGCGACGCCGGGGCCGAAGAACAGCATCGGGATATGTTCGCGCGTGTGATCCGAGCCCTTCGCGGTCGGATCGCAGCCGTGATCGGCGGTGATCACGGCGAGATCGCCCGGACGCATCTTCGCGATGAATTCGGGCAGGCGCGCGTCCATCTCACGCAGCGCTTTGGCATAGCCGGCGGGGTCGCGGCGGTGACCGAAGGCCTGATCGAAGTCGACGAAATTGACGAAGGACAGCGAGCCGTCGGGCGCTTCGTCCTGCGCCACGAGCAGTGCATCGAACAGCGCCATATTGTCCGGGGCCTTGAGCGTGCGCGTGACGCCTTGCGTGGCGAAGATGTCGTTGATCTTGCCGATCGCGATCACTTCGGCGCCAGCCGTTTTCACGTGATCGAGCAGGGTCGGCGCGTGTGGCGGCACGGCGTAGTCGTGGCGATTCGCCGTGCGCGTGTACTTGCCGTTCGCACCGACGAACGGGCGCGCGATGATGCGGCCGATGTTGTACGGCTTGACCAGCTCGAAGGCCTGCTCGCACAGCGCGTACAGGCGCTGCAAACCGAACGCTTCTTCGTGACAGGCGATCTGCATGACCGAGTCGGCCGAGGTGTAGATGATCGGTTTGCCGCTCGCGACATGCTCGTCGCCGAGGCGGTTGATGATCTCGGTGCCCGAAGCATGGCAGTTGCCGAGAAAACCCGGCACGCCGGACTGCTGCTGCAGTTTCGCAGTCAGCTCGGCCGGAAATGTCGGCACGGTCGGCGGAAAATAGCCCCAATCGAACAGCACCGGTACGCCGGCAATTTCCCAATGGCCCGACTGCGTATCCTTGCCGGTCGATTGCTCGCGCGCCGCGCCCCAGGCGCCGCCGAAATTGCCGCGCTGATCGAAACCCTGCGCCCAGCTGCCGCCAGCAAGCTGGCCCGCGGCAGCGAGGCCGAGTTGCTCCATCGTCGGCAGGTGCAGTGCTTGGCCCTCGCGCGCAGCCCACGCGGCGATATGGCCGAAGGTGTTGCTGCCCGCGTCGCCGTACTTGCCGGCGTCCGGCGTCGCGCCGAGGCCGAACGAATCCAATAAAAGAATAAAAGCGCGTGACACGCCCGTTGCCTCCCCTCTCTCTTTTTCTCGTCTTTAGTCCCGTCCAGTGTAGGACGCATTGAGCTGCGGCACAAAGGGGCAGCCCGATGCGGTTTTCGTGGGGTCTCAGGCGCTGAGATCGGACGCGGGCAAGCTGCGGCCATCGTCCTAGGAGCCGCTGCCATGCCGATTGCTAAAACCGCCCGTTCAGCTCGCCCGTCACGCATCGCCGTCGCCGCACCTGATCTCGCCCTGCATATAGCGACGACCTGGCTCGTATTCGGCTGCCTCACCGTGCTCGCCGTTCCCGCGCTGCGCGGCACGAGCACCTGGTTCGGCTGGCTGCCGCTGTGGTTCGTATTGATGCCCGCGGCGGAGTGCCTTCTGCTGCGCTGGCGGCCGCTGCTGCAGGCATCGCGTGTAACGCTCGCGCGGGTGCGTGCGCGTCGGCGCGCTCACGCAAGCGGCACACGTCGCAATCGCAGATCGATGCAGCGCCGTTCGATTTGGGCTGTAGCGTTGTTGCGCTAGGGAGCGCTCAGTCGTTGATGCCCAGCCGCTTGCGCTCGAGCCGGCGCAGGAACTCGTCCATGATGCGGCGGTAGAGGTCTTCGCCGAGGTATTCGTCCTCGACACCGGCGTCGATCGACGGGTTGTCGTTCATTTCGATCACGACGACGCGATCGCCGACCTGCTTCAGGTCGACACCATAGAGCCCGTCGCCGATCGGGCTGGTGGCCTTGAGCGCGAGCTTCACGACTTCCGATGGTGCATCGCGCACGGGCAGGGTCTTGAAGCCGCCGGATTTCTGTGTGGCATTGGCGCCGTGGTTGTAGATCTGCCAGTGGCCGCGCGACATGTAGTACTGGCAGGCGTACAGCGCTTGGCCATCGAGCACGCCGATGCGCCAGTCGAACTCGGTATACATGTATTCCTGCGCGAGCACGAGCGCGGTGTGCTGGAACAGATCGTCGGCGGCCTTCTTCAACTCGTCGACGGTTTCGACTTTGACGATGCCGCGTGAGAACGAACCATCGGGAATCTTCAACACGATCGGAAAGCCGAGCAGGTCGGGCAGTTCGGCCAGGCGTCTGGCATCGTCGCGATAGAGGATTTCGGTCTTCGGTGTCGGCAGCTTGCGCGACTTGAGCAGGTCGTGCAGATAGATCTTGTTCGTGCACTTGAGGATCGAACCGGGTTCGTCGATCAC
>CAZDWH010000254.1:0-3873 GCA_964509025.1 uncultured Rhodanobacteraceae bacterium | reverse complement strand
CGCCTGCTGGTCGCCGGCGATGCCCGCGATCGGTATCGATTCTCCCGGCGCAACCAGGGATGTGTGGCCGTAGATTTCGCTCGAAGCGCGCACCTCCGGCAGCAGTGCCTTCGGCACCTCGAACAATGCGAGCAGATCATCGTCCCAGCGCCGCGCGTGGATGTCGTACAGCAATGTACGCGCGGCATTGCTGACGTCGGTGATATGTGCTTTGCCACCGGTCAGGTTCCACACGAGCCAGCTGTCTATCGTGCCGAACGCCAGCTCGCCGCGCCGCGCACGTTCGCGCGCGCCCTCGACGCGATCGAGCATCCACTGGATCTTGGTCGCGGAAAAATACGCATCGATCAGCAAGCCCGTGCGTGCGCGCACGAGCGCGTCGTGCCCGCGCGCGATCGCCGCGTCGCAGAGTTCGCGCGTCTGGCGCGACTGCCACACGATCGCGCGATGGATCGGCAGGCCGGTGCGGCGATCCCACACGACGGTTGTTTCGCGCTGATTGGTGATGCCGATCGCGACGATGCGGCGCCCACGCATCGCCTCGCTCGCTCGCACTACAGCAATGACGGCCTGCACGCTCTCCCAGATTTCGAGCGCATCATGTTCGACCCAACCGGGCTGCGGGAAATGTTGCGCGAATTCACGCTGCGCGCTCGCGATAACGTTGCCCGCGCGATCGAAGACGAGCGCACGCGTGCTGGTCGTGCCCTGGTCGATGGCGAGGATGCAGTCCGCCTCGCTCATGCATCGACCTGTTTGAATTCGAGATACCGCTGCAGTTGCGCGCAGCCCGCCGCATCGATGCGCAGACCAAGCTTCGAGCGGCGCCAGAGAATATCGTCGGCGCTACGCGCCCATTCCTCGCGCACGAGATAGTCGACTTCGCGCGCGTACAGGTCCGCGCCGAACAATTCGCCCAGGTCTGCCAACGCCGTCGCGCCATCGAGCACGCGGTCAATGCGCGTGCCGTAGCTGCGCGCATAGCGCAGCGCGAGGCCGCCTGGCAGCCAGGGATGACGTCGCACCACCTCGTGTAGAAACGTGTCGAAGCTGGCGGCACGACCGCGGCTGTCGGCGAAGTCTGCCCCGGGCAGGCGCACGTCTTCGCTCGCGGTCCATGCCGCTTGCTCGTTGCCTAGCAGCGGCGCGAGCCAGTCGACCGCCTCCTCCGCGAGCTTGCGATGCGTGGTGATCTTGCCGCCGAATACGCTGATCAGCGGCGCATCGTCAGCGTTGCGGTCGAGCAGATAATCGCGCGTGACTTCGGATGCATTGCCGCTGTCGTCTTCGAGCAGCGGGCGCACGCCGCTGTAGCTCCAGACCACATCCGCCGGCGTCACCCCGCGCGCGAAATAGTGGCTCGCGGCGGCGCACAGATAGGCGATCTCGTCCGCATCGATGCTCACGCTTTGCGGCGCGCCGGCAAACTCTGTGTCGGTCGTGCCGATCAGCGTGTAGTCGTGCTCGAACGGAATCGCGAACACGATGCGCCGGTCGCTTTGCTGAAAAGTATACGCCCACGCATGATCGTACAGTCGACGCACGACGATATGACTGCCCTTGACCAGACGCAATTTGCGCTGATGCGGTTCCTGCGCGACCTCGTCGAGGAAGCTCGCCGCCCACGGCCCGCTCGCATTGACCAGCGCGCGTGCCTCGACTTCGCGCACGACGCCGAGCGTATCCTGCAGTTGTGCAATCCAGCCGCGGCCAGCGCGATGCACCCGCGCGCAGCGCGCGCCTACGCGGATTTGCGCACCGCGCGCCGCGGCGTCGAGCGCATTAAGCACGACCAGGCGCGCGTCGTCACACCAGGCGTCGGAATAGATGAACCCTTTGCGGAACTGCGCTTGCAGCGGCGCCCCCGCAGCATGCACGCGCAGATCGACGCGGCGCGAATGGATCAGCGTATGCGCGCGACGGCGGCCGAGATTGTCGTAGAGCAATAGCGCCGCCCGGATCATCCACTCCGGCCGCAGATGCGGCTCGTGCGGCAGCACGAAGCGTAGCGGGCGCACGATATGCGGCGCGGAGTTGAGCACGACATCGCGCTCGGCCAGCGCCTTGCCGACCAGCGCGAATTCGTATTGTTCGAGGTATCGCAGGCCGCCGTGAATCAGCTTGCTGCTCGCGCTCGACGTATGCGCCGCCAGATCGTCCTGCTCGCACAGCAGCACCGACAGGCCGCGCCCGGCCGCATCGCGCGCGATCGCCGCGCCGATGATGCCGCCGCCGACGATCAGCACATCGATCTGGTCTTGCGTTGCGCCCGCCATTCGCATTCCTCGCCGCGATCGCTACCGCGCACGATACGCAAGCGTGAAGCGAAGGGAAAGCGTACCGGACGCGATCAGACTTTCGAGCGCGGCGTGAATATCAGCGGCTGCACATCCGAGCGTGGAGCTGGAGCCGCGCAATTACCGCAGGCGGAACAACCACTGCCTGTGCCGCAACCTGTTCCGCCCGCAACCTGCACCGGCTGCAACCGCGCGCCTAGCGTGCGCAGATGCAGATGCGTCGCGAGTGCGTGCGCGATACACGCCTGCACGGCACGCGCAGAACGCGGGAAGAACTTGCGCCAGGCGAAACCCGCGCTCCACACGAGCACGAGGGCGAGAATCAGCGTTTGCGCAATCGCGTAGCTCATGTCAGCGCCTTGGCGATCTGATAGGTCGCAAACGAGGCGAGATAAGCGAGGCCAAACAGATAACCTGCGAGCACGACCACGTTGCGCCAGGAATTGGTTTCGCGCCGCACCGTCGCGAGCGTCGAGATGCACATCGGCGCGAACACGTACCAGGCGAGCAGCGCGAGCGCGGTCGCAAGCGACCATTGCGATGCGACAACCTCCTGCAGGCCTTCCTCGCTGCCGCCAAGCGCGTACACGGTCGCGAGCGAGGACACTGCGACTTCGCGCGCGGCCATGCCGGGAATCAGCGCGATGCAGATCTGCCAGTTGAAGCCGAGCGGCGCGAAGACCACATGCAAACCGCGACCGAGGATGCCGGCGAGACTGTAGTGGATCGCCGGCTCGGTCGCGCCGGGCGGCGGCGCTGGGAAGCTCGACAGGAACCACAACAGGATCGTCAGCGCGAGGATGATGCCGCCGACGCGACGCAGGAAAATCATCGCGCGTTCGTACAGACCGATCAAAATGTCACGCGGATGCGGCATGCGATACGACGGCAGCTCGAGCAGCAGCGCATGCTCGCTGCGGTCGCGGCGCAGGCGCTTGATCACCCACGCGACCGCGAGCGCGCTGACGATACCGGCCGCGTAGAGCGCGAACAGCACGAGGCCTTGCAGATTGAACACGCCCGCGACCGTGCGCTGCGGAATGAATGCCGCGATCAGCAAGGTGTACACGGGCAGGCGCGCCGAACAGGTCATCAGCGGCGCGACGAGGATGGTCGCGAGCCGATCGCGCGGATCGGCGATGCTGCGCGTCGCCATGATCCCCGGAATCGCGCAGGCGAAGCTCGACAGCAGCGGGATGAACGAACGTCCCGTCAGTCCCGCCGCGCGCATCATGCGATCGAGCAGAAACGCCGCGCGCGGCAGATAGCCTGACTCTTCGAGACAAAGTATAAAAAGGAACAGGATCAGAATCTGCGGCAGGAACACGAGCACCGCGCCCGCGCCCGCGATCACGCCGTCGACGAGCAAACTGCGCAATGCGCTCGGCGGCAGGAACGTGCCGAGCCAGGCGCCGAATGCCTTCATGCCCGCGTCGATGCCATCGTGCAGTGGCGTCGCCCACGAAAAGACGGCCTGGAAGATCAGGAACATCACGAGCGCGAGAATCGCGAGCCCGAACCCCGGATGCAGCCCGATTCCAACGAACCGAACGTCCATAACCGCCGGTCGCGGCCG
>CAZDWH010000253.1:0-3958 GCA_964509025.1 uncultured Rhodanobacteraceae bacterium | reverse complement strand
GCGTCGTCGGGCCAGATCACCTTGCGTTCGCGCAGCTTCTGGATGAAACCGCGGAATAGCGATTTGTCGAAGAACTCGGGCGCATTCAGCGCATGCAACAACGACAGACGCTGCGCGGTCAGCGTGCACAGACTCTCGAGCTCGCCTCCGGTCAACACGTTCTGGCCGTTGCGCACGAGCGCGGCGATCGCGATGTAATAGCGTTCGATCGCCTGCAAGAGGCTCTGCGCGAGCACGCGCAACTGGAACGCGCCATCGCCCTGACCCGGACCGCGCGACAGGATGCGGTTTTCGCCATCGCCCTGCAGCAGGCCGCGCGCGACGAAGAAGTCGATCGTCGCTTCGAGTTGCGCGGAAAATTCGTCCGCTGTCCAGGGCAGGAACAATTCCGCCTGAACGTAGGGGTAGACCACGCGCCCGAGACGCAGGATCGAGGCGCGCGCCATGCGCCGGTTGTTGAGGAAGCAGCAACCGATCCACGCCGCGGTCGTGAACAGATGCAGCACATTGTTGCGGAAGTAGGAGAGCAGTACCGCATTCTTGCCCTCGGCGGTGAGCACGTCGCCGAGCGGATGCGTGACGCGGGTGATCGCCTTCATCTTCTCGCCGTAGGCGATGATGCCCGGCGCATCGAGTTCGGTCACGGTGACGCGATCGGAATAGGGCAGGGCGGTCAGCAGCGTACGATACAACTCGATCTGTGCGATCAGATCGGCTTCTGCCATCGCGTGCTTCGGCGTCGACAGCAGGGCGAGCGCGAGCAGATTGATCGGATTGACGTCGGCGGCGCCATTGATGTTGACGAGGATGCGGTCGGACAGCGCATCGACCGCGCCGCGCAGCCACTGCGGTTTTGCGTCCGGATCGTCGGTCGCCGCGCGCCAGTCCGGATCGACGCGATCGAGCAGCGGTTCGAGGAACACCGGTTCGCCGAAGTTCACCGCGACCGAACCGTAGTTCTCGCGCAGCGCGCCGAGACTCTTGATCAGGCCCCACCAGGATTCCTTTTCCTTCGGCTTGCCCGACAGCTCGCCGACATAGGAATCGCCTTCGATGATCTTCTCGTAACCGATGTACACCGGCTGGAACACCACCGGCCGATGCGATTCGCGCAGGAAGCTGCGCAAGGTCATCGACAGCAGGCCGCCGCGCGGCGAAAGCGTGCGTCCGGTGCGCGAACGCCCGCCTTCGATGAAATACATCATCGACACGCCGCGCGCGAACAGCTGGCTCATGTACTCGCGGAATACGGTCGAATAGAACGGATCACTGAAACTGCGGCGCAGGAAGAACGCGCCGCCGCGGCGCAGCAGCGGCCCGATCAGCGGTAGATTCAGATTGATACCGGCCGCGATATGCGGCACGGCGAAGCCGTTGCGGTAAAGCAGGTACGGCAGCAGAGCATCGTCGATCGTGCTGCGATGGCAGGGCACGTAGATCACTTCGTGTCCGGGCGCGATTGCGCGCAGCTTGTCGAAGTGATGCATGCGCACGCCGTGGTAGATCTTTTCCCACAGCCCGGTGAGCAGGAACGAGGCCGAGCGCACGACCAGATGCGACTGGTCGGCGGCGATCTCCCAGGCGAAGTCGCGCGCCTTGTCCACGGCCGCGCTGCGCGCAATGCCTTCCTTGCTCGCATTCGTGTCGATCGCGTTCTGCACCGGTGGCGCATTGACCAGCGATTCGATCAGCGTGCGCCGATGCGACAGATCCGGCCCGATCACCAGCGCGCGCTGGCGGCGGAAGTGTGCGCGCAGTACGCGCGAGACCTTGCGCACGGTGTTCGGCGCGTCGCGTTCGAGCGCGAGCACATTGCGCAACGATACCGGCGTGGCGAAGTGCACGATCGTACCGCGGCCGTTGAGCAAGAGCGCGAGCAGGCGGCGGAAACGGCCGACCACGCCCCAGTTTTCCGCGAACAGCACGCGGAACCAGCCCGAGTCGCGATCCGGCGCGCGCCCAACGAAGATCGACACCGGAATCACTTGCACATCGATGTCGGGGTGCTCGCGCACCGTGTCGAGCAACTGCGCCAGTGTCTGCGAATGCGTCTTCGTGCGCGGACGCCGGAACCAGGCGCCATCGCGCCGCGACAGCGCGAACATCGCGCGCTGTCCCAGCGCCATGCCGGCGATGCCGAGCGGGCGCAGCGGCTCGGGCATCGCCGCTTCCTTGCAGGCCTTTTCCAGGATCAACGCGTCGGACAAGCCATAGCGCTCGATCACATAGCATACCGGCACATCGGGCAGGCAGGCAGCACGCGGATCGACCGGCTCACGCTGGATGCGCACCCACGGGTCGGACAGGAATCCGAGCACGCGCAGCCACCACGAGGCGAGCACTTCGGGCGGACTGGGTGGCGCGGAAACGGGTTGATCCATACCGGAGATTGTACGCGGCATGACTGTTAAGACAGCGCTATTCAGACGCGCAAGACGACGACGGCGCCCACAGGCGCCGTCGCACAGCGCATCGACCGCTGCTTACTTGCCCGGCGCGGGTGCCGGCGTCTGCGCGGGAGCGGTGACGGCGCTTTCTTCGGCGAGCTTCTTCTGCCACTTCTCGACCGCCTGCTTGCCGTACCACTTGCCGTCGACTTTGACGAGATCGCTCTCGGTCGTGAACGGCTGATCGAACGCGGTGTAGGTCACCTTGACCTTGGCCGCGTCGTTCGTCGTGTTGATCGTCTCGGCCTTGATCGAATCGAGCGCCTGGTCGAGCTTCAATCCGTACACGGCGAGGATCTGCTTCGCGCCGCCGAGCGCGATGCCGGCCTTGAGCATGCCCTGGTCGTAGCTGAGCGCGCGCACTTCGTCGAGCGACTTGAGATTGAGATCGCGCGCGGTCTTGCATACGGCGCCAATGGCCGCCTTGACCAGCGCCGGATCGGTGAACTTGACGTTCTGCGCCCACGTGCCGGCCGCCGTGACCAGCGCGGCGGACTGCTTCTTCTGCTCGTCGGTCAGGTCTTTGCTTTGCTGGATCGAGCTCTGCACGAAGCCCTGACCCATCGCGATCAGCATCGGCATCTGCGCCGCGCTTTCCGCATCGAACTTCTTCAGCTGCGGCTCGAGCTCGGCGTAAAGCTTGTCTTCCGCGCCCGCCGCAGTGAGCTTGGCCATCTGGTCAGTGAACTGCTTGCGGTCCTCATCGGTGATGGGTTTTTCCGCCATGTGCTTGGACCAATCGGCCTTCATCTTGGCGACTTCAGGCGCAGGCATCGCTGCGGTGAAGAACGCGTTGAGGTCGTTCGCACGCAGCGCACGCACCGAGGCGAGGATGGCCTGGTCAGGCGTCGCGGCCGGCGCAACGACGGCCGGCGCCGCAGCAGGCTTGTTCGCCACCTGTTGTTCTTCGTTCTTGCCGCAGGCGGCAACGAGGGCAGTCAGCGCGAGCACCAGCGCGGCGCGTTTCAAATAAGTCGACATGGCAAATTCCATGGAGGCGTGAAAGAGAGAGCGGACTGTAGTGAGCGCTCCGACGATGCGCAAGCGCAATAAGTCAGCGTGCGCGGAATTTCGGGCGAAAAAAAGGACGGCGTTTCGCCGTCCGGCAGAGTTCCTGGTTCGCACCAGTTGGGAAACCTTCTTGTTCTTTGCGGTGTTCCGATGAGCTTTCTTTTTGGTAACGGGGCGCCGTTGTTTGATACGTCACACTCAAAGCGGCAGCGCCGAAGCGCTTGATCTGAATATACTTAAATCACATTGCTAAAGCAACACTTCATATTACACTAAATAAGTGTATGAAAAATATATGATTTAATGCGATGACAGCGTTGTCAATCAGCCAGCAGGTCGGCCAGGCGCGCCAAATGAGAAGAAGCGAGTTCGCGCTTCGCCTCTGCATCCTGCTCCGCGTCAAGGCCGTCGCAATGCAGATCCGCCGGCGGCAGCTCGGCGATGAAACGACTCGGTTCGTTGTGCACGAGTTCGCCATAGCGACGCGAACGCGCGGCATA
>CAZDWH010000252.1:0-4001 GCA_964509025.1 uncultured Rhodanobacteraceae bacterium | reverse complement strand
ACCCTGACGCGCTGCGTCGAGGAATTTTTCCCGCAGGATCCGAAGCGGGTCACGCTGTACCTGTGCGGGCCAACCGTCTACAACTACGTGCATATCGGCAATGCGCGCGGCCCGGTCGTGTTCGGCCTGCTCGTGCGCCTGCTCCGCCGCATCTATGGCGCGCAGCACGTCGTGTTCGCACGCAACATCACCGACGTGGACGACAAGATCAACAATGCCGCGAAGGAAACTGGTCAGCCGATCAACGCGATCACGCAGCGTTTTGCCGCGGCGTACGAAGAGGACATGACCAAGCTCGGCGTCGACGCGCCCGACGTCGTGCCGTTCGCTACGCAGCATATCGGCCAGATCATCGCGATGTGCGAAAAACTCATCGCCGACGGCCATGCCTATGCGGCCGAGGGGCACGTGTTGTTCGATGTTGCCTCGTATGCGGACTACGGCCACCTGTCCGGACGCTCGACCGACGAAATGATCGCGGGCGCGCGCGTCGAAGTCGCACCGTACAAGAAAAATCCGGCCGACTTCGTGCTGTGGAAACCGTCGACGCCTGATTTGCCCGGCTGGGACAGTCCCTGGGGCCGCGGCCGTCCGGGCTGGCATATCGAATGCTCGGCGATGAGCGCGACGCATCTCGGCGAGACGATCGACATCCACGCCGGCGGCAACGATCTGATGTTCCCGCACCACGAGAACGAGGTCGCGCAATCGACCTGTGCGCACGGCGGCAAGGTGTTCGCGCGCTGGTGGCTGCACAACGGCATGCTGCAGACCGAAGGTCGCAAGATGTCGAAGTCGCTCGGCAATACGATGCAGCTGCACGAGCTGTTGCAGCAACATCCGCCGGAACTGCTGCGCTATATGCTGATGAAGGCGCATTACCGCCAGCCGCTCGACTGGTCGGCGTCGGCGCTGGAACAGGCACGGCGCACGCTCGATGGCTGGTATACGACCTTGCGCGATCTCGCCGGCGTACAGGCTGCACCGTCGGCCGATCTGCCGCCGGCGTTCCTCGATGCGCTTGTGGATGATCTCAACACACCCGAGGCCTTTGCCGTACTGTCCCGACTCGCCGACGACGCGCGCAAGGCGGCGGACGCGCAAACGCAAAAAGACGCCAAGGCCGCGTTGCTGAGTGCAGGTGCCTTCCTTGGCCTGCTGCAGGTCGATCCTGAGCAGTGGTTCCGTGGCGCCGCTGGTGAAGGCGAACTCGACGAGGCGCAAGTGCAGGCGCTGGTCGATGCGCGCCAGGCGGCGAAGGAAGCAAAGAACTACCCCGAAGCTGATCGCCTGCGCAAGAAGCTGAGCGCACTCGGCATCGTCGTCGAAGACACGCCCGAGGGTCCGCGTTGGAAACGCGTCACGCCCGTTGGAGTGGATAGCGATGAATGCCCAGCCTGATACGCGCATCGCGATGCCGGCCGAAGCGAGCGCGCAGGCCGCGCAGGACGCAATCGTCGAGGAATTCTCGTTCTTCGGCGACTGGACCGAGCGCTACCAGTACCTGATCGATCTCGGGCGCAAGCTGCCGCCATTTCCGGAGGAATTGAAAACCGAGGAGCGCAAGGTACAGGGCTGCCAATCGCAGGTCTGGCTCGACGCGCGCGGCGACGCGCAGCGCCTCGATTTTCTGGCGATCAGCGATTCGGCGATCGTCTCCGGTCTGATCGCGCTACTGCTACGCGTCTATTCCGGCCGCTCCGCGCGCGAGATCCTCGATACCGAGCCACGCTATATCGAAGCCGTCGGGCTCGCCAAGCATCTGTCACCGACACGCAGCAACGGGCTTGCGGCGATGCTGGCGACGATCAAGGAATACGCTCGCCGCGCCGTATAATCGTTTTATTCCGCGGGTCGCTCAATCAACAATCTCAAAAAAGCGAAGGCCCGATCTTGCTGAGATCGGGCCTGTCGAGCGCAGTAGATTTGAGGCTGGCGTCAGTCGCCCATCTGCTTCTGGCGATGCTCCCAGCGCTCCTGCGCATCGAGCGAAAGCGTCGCGATCGGACGCGCTTCGAGGCGCTCGAGGCCGATTTCCTCGTCGGTTTCTTCGCAGAAGCCGTAGCGGCCTTCTTCGATGCGCTTCAACGCCTTGTCGATCTTGCCGATCAGCTTGCGGTAGCGGTCTCGCGTGCGCAGTTCGAGCGAATTTTCGGTCTCACGCGTGGCGCGCTCGGCTTCGTCGCCGACGTCGCGCACTTCGTCGCGCAGATTGTCGATCGTCTGCTTCGATTCCTCGACCAGATCTTCACGCCATTTCTGCAGCTTGGCACGGAAGTACGCGAGGTGGCGCGGGCCCATGTATTCCTCTTTCGGGCTCGGGCGATAGTTGTGCGGAAGTTCGATCACTACGGTACTCGGCAGCGCATAGCGCCCGTCTTCGCGTGAAACGGAATCAGAAACCTGGAGAATTGCAGAAGCCATTTTACCTTTCGTCGTTACAGCTTGTTGTCGGTTTGGTGCCGGTTTCGCGGCAGCGGGTTTTGCGGCAGCGGGCTTCGCCGCCGCGGGCGCTTTGGGCAGTTTCTTGGGAGCGACGGGTTTGGCCGCTTTCTTCGGCGCCGCTTGGGGCGCCTTCTTTGCGGGCTTGACGGGTTTGGCTGGGCGTGCCGGTTTGGCGGGAGCTTTCTTGCTCTTGCTCGCCGGGGCTGCCTTGAGCGGTTTGGCCGCTTTTTTCGCCGCCGGTTTCTTCGCTGCGGGTTTCTTCGGCGCGGGCTTTTTGGCTGCGCCGGATTTCGCGGCTCCTGCCTTCTTTTTGGCTGGTGCGGGCTTGTGCTTCTTCGTCGCCATTTCCGTAATCGCCTGATCTCGCCGGTACGTTCTCGCCGGTACTGTCGCTCGGCGGTCGCGTGTTATAGCCTAAGTGACAGACGGGGGCAACACTTTGGCTACCCCGGCCTCCCCGCCTTCACCACCGCTTTTGCTGCCGCCTTGACCCGCATCCTGCTCGCTTTGCTCGGCTTTTACCAGCGGGTTTTGAGCCCCCTTCTGGGCGCGCGCTGCCGCTTCCATCCGAGCTGTTCGGCCTATGCGCGCACCGCAATCGCGCGCTTCGGCGCCGGACGCGGCGGGCTGCTGGCCATGTGGCGTCTGGCGCGCTGCCACCCGTTCAGCGAGGGAGGTATCGATGACGTGCCCGAGACGTTCACACTGCGGAGAAACCATTGAATAAGCTACTGCGCTCGGCATCTTGCGCGCCGTCCGTGCTCGGAATCCTCATGTACTGACGTGTACACTCCGGTTCCTGCGCGCGGGCGACGCGCAAGATGCCTTCGCTCGCTACGCTTCTTCAATGGTTTCTCGCCACTGTTATGACCGACACCCTGATCGTCAACGCCGATATCGTCAATGAAGGCCGCCGCTTTACCGGCGACGTGCGCATTCGCGGCGGACGCATCGCGCAAATCGGCGCCAACCTGGCCGCGCAGCCCAATGAGCACGTATTCGACGCACGCGGGCGCCTGTTGCTGCCGGGCATGATCGACGACCAGGTGCATTTCCGCGAACCGGGGCTCGAGCACAAGGGCGATTTCTTCACCGAATCGCGCGCGGCCGTCGCCGGCGGCATCACGAGTTTCTTCGAGATGCCAAACTCGAAACCGACGACGACGAATCGCGCGGCGCTCGAGGACAAATGCGAGCGCGCGGCGAGGAAATCGCTCGCGAACTACGCCTTCTATCTCGGCGCGACCAACGACAATCTCGAAGACATCCAGCGCCTCGATCCGCGCGCAGCCTGCGGCATCAAGATTTTCATGGGCGCATCAACCGGTAATATGCTGGTCGACAGGCCCGAGACGCTCGACGCGATCTTCCGCGACGCGCCGACGATCATCGTCACCCATTGCGAGGACACGCCGACGATCGAAGCCAATCTCGCCGCGGCACGCGCGAAGTACGGCGACAACATTCCCGTATCGGAGCATCCCTACATCCGCTCGCGCGAGGCCTGCATCAAATCGACCCGGTTTGCGATGGAACTCCCGCGACGTTAACACCCC
>CAZDWH010000251.1:0-4039 GCA_964509025.1 uncultured Rhodanobacteraceae bacterium | reverse complement strand
TGGGCGGGCGGTTGGGCGACCTGTACGGGCACCGGCGACTGTTCCTGCTGGGGCTGGTCGGCTTCACCGTGGCGTCGCTCGCGTGCGGGCTGGCCACGTCACAGGGACTGCTGGTGGCAGCCCGCGCGGTGCAGGGCGTGGGCGGCGCGGTCGTCACGGCAGTGGCCTTGTCGCTGATCATGGACCTGTTCACCGAACCCGACGAGCGCGCAAAGGCGATGGGTATCTACAGCTTCATCTGCGCCGGCGGCGGCAGCGTTGGCGAAGTGCTCGGCGGCGTGCTGACGAGCACGCTCACGTGGCATTCGATCTTCCTGATCAATCTTCCGATAGGCGCCGCGGTGATCGCGTACGCGCTGCGTGTGGTGCCCGCCGGGCGCGTGCAGACGGTACCGGCGCAGCTCGATGTCGCCGGCGCCGTGACAGTGACGAGCTCGCTGTTGCTCGCGGTGTACGCGATCATGGGCGGCAGCGCAGCGGGATGGATGTCCGTGCAGACGCTCGGCTTGCTCGGTGCGTCGATCGTGCTGTTCGCGGCATTTCTCGCGATCGAAGCGCGCGTGCGCGCACCGCTGATGCCGCTGGGCCTGTTTCGTCTGCGCAATCTCGCCATCGCCAACGCGATCGGCGTACTCTGGGTCGCGGCGATGTTCGGCTGGTTCTTCCTGTCCGCGCTCTATATGCAACTCGTGCTCGGCTACAACCCCGCGCAGGTGGGTTTCGCTTTCCTGCCGGCCGATCTGATCATGGCGGCGTTTTCACTCGGCTGGTCGGCGAAGATCGTCATGCGTTTCGGCATCCGTGCCCCGATCATCGCGGGCTTGCTGCTTGCGACGCTCGGACTCGCGCTGTTCGCGCGCGCGCCGCTCGACGGCAGCTTCGTCGTCGACATCCTGCCGGCGATGGTCCTGCTCGGACTTGGCGCGGGCATCGCGTTTAACCCGGTGCTGCTTGCGGCGACGAACGACGTGGCGCCGAGCGAATCCGGTTTGGCCTCGGGTATCGTCAACACGTCGTTCATGCTCGGTGGGGCGCTTGGGCTCGCCGCGCTCGCGAGCCTCGCTGCCGCGCACAGCGCGGGCTTGACCGCCAATCAGGCCGGGCAGCTCGCCGCGCTGCGTGGCGGTTACAGCGCCGCTTTTGCTGTCGGCGCGATGTTCGCTGCGGTGGCAGCCGCGCTCGCTGCGTTGCTGCGCGTCGCGCCGGACGATGCGACGATTGCCGAATCGACGGCGTCTTAGCTGCGTCGGCAGCGCGGTCGTCCGCGTGCGCAAGCTGCGATGAAATATATCCGATTTTTTCATGCTGCGACGCTCGGTCTTGTTCGCGCGTCTAAGAAGTACTAAGGTCTTCGTACTTCAGCGAAGCGCGTGGAAACGGAAATGAACGCGAGTAGCCTGCCGCCTTCCGGTCGTCAATTGTTCGACGAACTGCAGTCTCATCCCAATCTGCGTCTGCAGGTCGGCGAACACGTCATCGATATCGGCGCGTTGCGCGTGACTACACGACCGGAATTGGCGCGGCTGAGCGGCAAGTCGCTCGCGGTGCTGATCGAGCTTGCGCGGCATGCCGGCGCGACCATCACGCGTGGTCAGCTGCTCGATCGCGTGTGGGTGCAGCGAGTCATCACGCCCGACGTGCTGACGCAGGCGATTGCCGAATTGCGTCGTGCGTTCGGCGACGACGCCAAATCGCCGCGTTATATCGAGACCGTGCCGCGCGTCGGCTATCGCTTGCTCGCATCGGTTGCGTTGCTGGAGGCGGAGTGCGCCAGCGAAGACGGCGAGTTCGAGCTGCTCGAGGCGGACGCGGCCCAACCGTCGGTCGTGCAGTTCGTTGTGCCGATACCGGTCGGCAGCACGAAGCCGGGTTTGTGGGCGCTGCTCGGTCTGTTGATGACAGTGTTGCTTGTCGCATCGGCGGCAGGGCACTAGGATCCACTCAAACGATCGGGGTCGCGATCGTCTGTACACAAGCGCCAGCGAAACGCGCAATTTTTTCCACCTCAGCGGATCCTTCCTGCAACCACGCGCCGTGCTTGCCGCGCGATGATCGCTTCGCCCTCTCCAACGGGCAACAGGACTGGCGCTCTACCGGGACCGGGACCCCGGTAGAGCGTCGCTTTGTCCGCACCTCCAAGTCGCAGCGTCGACCAATGCGCGGGCAAGTGCGCGCAAGATCGGACCGCTGCGCACGAGCGCTTGCGACAAAGCGTGCTTCCGCTGCGCCGAATTGTGCGCTTCGGAACTTTTTCAGCAAAGATTCGGCACTATTTCGCCAACATTTCCTGATCCGCCGCAGCGAGCCGCGCGAAATCGCACTACTGCTACAACGGAGTGCGCGCAGTGCTGGTCAATCACGTTCTGAGTCCTGGGTCGTATTTCATGCTGCCGCCGCTGCGTGCGGAGGGGCGCGATGCGCTGTGCGTGCTCATCGGCGGCGGCCGCGGCTGTGTGCTCGAAAGCGCGCATGCGATTGCCGGGATCTGGATTCCGCTGCGTGGACGCCTGCAGTTGGGTGCCGGCGACGCCGTTGCGTGTGGCGAACTGGCGACGACCGAGGCCGAGTCGAGTTTGCGCGTTGTCGGGCGCGGCAATGCGTTGTGGATCGGCCTGGTCGGCGCGCGCGCAGCCTGGCACGTCGCGCTCGATGGGCTCAATGAGATTCCATTGCCCGAACCGCAGCTGTTGCCAGCCCGGCATACCGCGGACTTGCCCCTGCGCCGCCGCGCGCTCGCGCTCGCGCGTGCCGCCGGAAGCAGCCGGGCAGAAGCTGTGGCCGCCGGATTGGTCGAAGATGTCCTGCTATTGCAGCAAACCTTTGCCGCCGCGATCGAGCGTTGTCCCGGCCGCACCTATGCGCAGCGGCGCCAGGTGTTTCTGCGACTGCAGCGCGTGCGCAACCACATCATCGCCAATTGTCACCGCGAGCTCGACAACGAAGAGCTCGCGCGCATCGCGAGTTATTCGCCGTGGCAATTCATTCGTGCGTTCCGATCGGCCTACGCGCAGACACCGCATGCTTTCGTCATCGAGCAGCGCCTGCGCCTGGCGCGCCGTCTGCTCAGCATCAGTCCGCTATCGATCGCCGAGGTCGCTGCGGCGAGCGGCTTCGAGGACCGCTGCGCGTTTTCGCGATTGTTCAGCGAACGCTTTGGGCTGACCGCGCGCGCGTTCCGCCGAGATGCGGTCGAAGCTCGCATCGCCGCCTGAGCATCATCTTGTTACGGCCGACACCGCGCGGAGACATCGCGCAATTTCTGCAACGCGACCGAGCCAACACCGGCACCAACCCGGACATACGTTTTCTTAACGTGTGAAGCTGCGCACGCGTGCTTGCGAGTGCTCAGCTGTCCATCATCTGGAGAAAAACATGTCGAAAAATCTGCTCCGAGAAGCGATCAGAAATAGCCTGTCCCACTATACCGTCGCTGGCGTTTCGATCGCGCTCGGCTCGGCAACCGCGGGTGCGGTCGCGCAAAACGCCGACAACGCCGAAGCCAAAGCCCAGAACCTCGAAACCATCGTGGTGACGGGTTCGAATATCCGCCGCGTCGACATCGAGACGGCCAACCCTGTGTTGACGATCGACCATGCGCAGATTCAGCAGTCAGGCAAATTGACGATAGGCGACCTGATCCAGAATCTGCCGTCGGTCGCGGGCTCGCCCCTGAGTCCGAATACCAACAACGGCGGCGGCACCGGCGCCTCGACCATTTCGCTGCGCGGCCTCGGCACCAATCGCTCGCTGCTGTTGATCAACGGCCATCGCATTCCGTTCCAGCTGCAGGATCTCAACATCATGCCGGTGTCGGCGGTGGAGCGCATCGAAGTGCTGACCGATGGTTCGTCCTCGGTCTACGGTTCGGATGCGGTCGCGGGCGTCGTCAACATCATCACGCGCACCAACTACCAGGGTGCCGAATTCGGCCTCGACTACGGTATCTCCGACCGCGATGACGGCGAACGCCGCGGCGTGCACGCGATGTTCGGCCAGTCGACCGACAAGGGCAGCATCATGCTCGGCCTGAACTACAACA
>CAZDWH010000250.1:2936-4043 GCA_964509025.1 uncultured Rhodanobacteraceae bacterium | reverse complement strand
ATGCCCCAGCAACAGGCCGAGCGGGAAGAAGATGATGAAAAAGTATACTTCGAGGCGGAACGAGGCCTCGAAGCGCCACGCCATGCGCAGCCCGTTGATTGACCAGAGCAGCGCCTTGTAAATCTGGCGCGGGCCGCGTGGTTCGTTGCTCGGCATTTTGCTCCCCTGATCCCGTGCTGACCGCGGCGCCATCGGCCCTCCGCAAGGCGAGCAATGATGCCACAACGCCGCGGGTCGCGGTGCCATGGTCGCGCTACCTCGCTACCACTTTCCCTTGCGGAGAATGCCGTATGATGCGCGGCCCGTCCCGCGCGATCGACGCCATGCCCGAATTCCTCAGCACCATCCTGCTCGGCATCATCGAAGGCATCACCGAGTTCCTGCCGATCTCCTCGACCGGCCATCTGCTCGTGGCCGAGCACTGGCTTGGCAGCCGCAGCGACACGTTCAATGTGGTGATTCAGGCCGGCGCGATTCTCGCGGTCGCACTGATCTATCGACAACGCCTGTGGGAACTGCTGACCCATTTCGGAAAACCCGAGAATCGCGACTACGCGCTCAAGCTCGGCGCCGCGTTTCTGATCACGGCGATCGGCGGATTCATCGTGACCAGGCTCGGCTTCAAGCTGCCGGAAAAAGTGACGCCGGTCGCCTGGGCCTTCGTGATCGGCGGCTTCTGGATGATCGCGGCAGAGCATTTCGCAGCGAAGCTGCCGGATGCAGCCCACATCACCTGGCGCGTGGCGATCCTGGTCGGCCTCGCGCAGATCGTCGCGGCGATCTTTCCGGGCACTTCGCGCTCGGCGGCGACGATCTTCATCGCCATGCTCGCCGGCACGAGCAACCGCGCCGCGGCGACCGATTTCGCCTTTCTTGTCGGCATTCCAACGATGTTCGCCGCTTCGGGCTACCAGCTGCTCAAGGCGCTCAAGGCCGGTGGCGGACATGAGGACTGGAGCGCGCTCGCACTCGGTTTCGTCGTCTCCGCGGTTGTCGCTTTCGCCGCCGTGAAATGGCTGCTCGGCTTCATCCGCACGCACCGCTTCACGCCGTTCGCGCTGTATCGCATCGTGCTGGGCGCGGCTTTGTTGCTGCCGATGCCTGGCG
>CAZDWH010000250.1:0-2926 GCA_964509025.1 uncultured Rhodanobacteraceae bacterium | reverse complement strand
GGCCGTTCCTCGGGAATCCAGTGTCCGCAGCCTTCTGCGACACCGCCGCGAACGCCGCCGTATCCGCTAGTGCCTCCACTACAGGACCAGAGGTTCGTGCTGGCGGGCGAATTGACCCAGTTGGTCAACAGTGCGCCCGCTGGCAGATCGCGCGCTACCGAGACGGTCGCGGGCAATGCCAGCGTGAAAGTCTCCCCGCCGCCACTACAGGCTGCCCATGCACCGGAAGTCGCGGCCAGCATAAGCAGCGCTACACCAAATCGACGCGCGATTCGCGCCACCTGTATCCAGATCATCTTCAAAATTCCAAATGTACCTGCCAAGCCCCTACTGTCAGCTGTGTTCTGCCATGTCTTTCGTTCCCGGATTTCCCCTAGGTCCGGTTTAAATAAATGCAAAACCTTGCACTCCCGCGCGCCGTCGCGCGCCCGCGCGCGTATCATCGCGGCATGACCGACGCCAGGATCCTGCTCGCCGACGACGATGAGGAACTGACCGCGCTGCTCAGCGATTTTCTCGAACGCGAAGGCTTTGGCGTCGAGGTCGCACATGACGGCGTGAGCGCTCTACGCCGCGCCAGCGACGGCAACTACGACGCGATGATCCTCGACGTGATGCTGCCGGGACGCTCGGGCATCGACGTGTTGCGCGATCTGCGCCGCGAATCGGAACTGCCGGTGCTGATGCTGACCGCGCTCGGCGAGGACATCGACCGCATCCTCGGCCTCGAACTTGGTGCCGACGACTACGTGCCCAAGCCGTGCAATCCGCGCGAAATAGCTGCTCGTCTGAGAGCCATCCTGCGCCGCACGCGCGGCGAGGCCGACGGCAAAGGGCTGACCGACATCGAACTTGGGCCGGTCAAGCTCGGCGCGGCCGCGCGCAGCCTGCACGTGCGCGGCGAGCCGGTCGCGTTGACCGGCACCGAATTCAACATCCTCGCCATCCTGATGCGCGAGGCGGGCCATGTCGTGAGCAAGGACGTGCTCGCGCAAAGCGTGCTCGGGCGCACCCTGCGTCCGTTCGACCGCTCGATCGACGTGCACATTTCCAAGCTGCGGCGCAAGCTAGGCCCGGCTGCGGACGGCGATTCGCTGATCCATACGATTCAGCGCGGCGGCTACCTCTTTCGCATAGTCGACGAAGCCTGATGCGCAGCCCAGCCCTCAGCCCTCAACCCTCGGCTCGCGTGGTTTGACATGCGGCGGCTGTACTGGCGCATCTTCGCGATGTTCTGGGTGGCGACCGTCGTCCTGATCATCGCGATCGCGTGGAGCACGTCGTACTCGTTCGAGAGAGAAAAGATTCCCGGCCTCGGCATGACACGGCTCGAGTCGGTGCTCAACGAGCAGCTGCGTGGCGTCGGCAAGGCGTTGCGCGAAGGCGGCGTAGCGGCACTCGGGCCAGTGATCGACGGCGCGCGCGAGCGCGGTATCACGATTTACGTGCTCGACGCCGATAAACACGACCTGCTCGGCCGCGACGTACCGACCGACGTCAGCGCGGCGCTGGCCCACGGAGTCACCGACGCGCAGGGCACGCGCGCGAATCGCTCGCGCTTGCGCGAACTGACGCTCGACAACGGCAGCAAGGTGACCGGCTTCGCCGCTTTCACCGCGCCGCCGCTGTGGCGCATGCTCTATCGACGTCCGAATCTGTTCTGGAATCAGGTCGCGATCGCGAGCCTGATCAGCGCGGTGTTCGGCCTGATCGTCGCGGCCTACATCACTGGCCCGCTGTCGCGTATCCGCGCAAGCGCACGCCGCGTGGCGCGCGGCGATCTCGATGCGCGCGTCGGCGCGCTGCGCTTCGGACGCAGCGCCGAGATGCTCGCGCTCGCGAGCGAATTCGACCAGATGGCCGCGCGCCTCAAGGAACTGGTCGAAGGCCAGCGCCGCCTGATCCGCGATGTCTCGCACGAAATGCGCTCGCCGCTGGCGCGCCAGCGTGTCGCGCTGGAGCTCGCTCGCGCACAGACGCAGGGCGACGCACGCGTGCAGCTCGATCGCATCGAGAGGGAATCCGAACGGCTCGAGGAAATGATCGGCCAGGCGATCCAGCTTTCGCGCATGGAGATGACGACGCCGTCGAAGGTCGAGGATGTGGCGCTCGATACGCTGGTCGCGGACATCGCGGCCGACGCGGCGTTCGAGGCGCAGGCGCAACGCTGCGCGCTGCAGATCGTGCAGAGCGCGCCGCTGACCGTGCGCGCGGAGTCCGACCTGCTCGCGAGCGCTATCGAAAATGTCGTGCGCAACGCGGTCAACTACACCGGGCCCGATTCGACCGTGCGCATTCGCCTGGAACGCCGCGAACAGCAGGCCTGCCTCGCGGTGATCGACGCCGGACCCGGCGTACCGGAACAGGATTGCGCGCGCATCTTCGAGCCGTATTTCCGCACCGACGAGGCGCGTCAACGCAAGAGCGGTGGCAGCGGACTGGGCCTCGCGATCGCCAAACGCGCGGTCGAGCGCCAGGGCGGGCGCATCCGCGCGCTCAATGTCGCGGGGGGCGGGCTCGAAGTGGAGATATTGTTGCCGCTGGCTTGAACGCGGTGCCGGGGCGGCGCGCAGCGCGGCGCAACCAACTCAGCCTACGCGTGAAATATGCAGTTTTCAAGAAGAATTCGCACGCTGTCACAAACTCGAAAAACCGATTGACGCCCGCCCCGCCTTTGGGGGTATCCTGCCCTCAAGGAAGCTTGCGAACGAACCCGTTCGAAAAGTTTTCGCAAGTCCGTTTCATCGGATTGAACCTCCCCCGTGAAGCCCGCGTTACAGCTCCGTCTACACCAGCAACTCGCGCTGACGCCGCAACTGCAGCAGGCGATCCGGTTGCTGCAGCTGTCGAGCATCGAACTCGAAATCGAGCTGCGTAACGCGCTCGAATCCAATCCGCTGCTCGAGCTGTCCGAAGGCGACGGCGA
>CAZDWH010000249.1:0-4050 GCA_964509025.1 uncultured Rhodanobacteraceae bacterium | reverse complement strand
CAGCGGCACGGACACGCCCTGCATGTCGAGGCGCTCGCGGATCTTCGGCACCGCAGCGGCCGCTTCGGGCGTATTGACCGTAATGCGCACGAGCTCGGAGCCAGCGCGCGCAAGTTCGGCGACTTGCTTCGCCGTCGAGGCGACATCGGCCGTGTCGGTATTGGTCATCGACTGCACCACGACCGGCGCGCCGCCGCCGACCGCGACGCGGCCGATCGCGACGCCCACGGCGGCACGGCGTGCCAGCGTTCCGATTTGATCCAATCTGCTCATCAATGCGCATCGTTGCAGGAAACGATGCGCATTTTAGCGCCTCGCTGCGGCCGCGGCTAACGCAGCGCAGCGCCCGTCCGATTCGTCATCTGTGCAGAGTCAGCAACGTGGCCGGTCCTCCGATGCTCGCCTCGTTCGCCGCCCGCTTCGCGTCGAACGGCGCCTGCGCCGGCTGCGGCAACATGATCTGCCGGTACATGCCGCCGAAATCGGCGACGTAGAAATCCTTGATCGCTTCGGTCTGCAGGGTGCGCGCGTGCGCAGGATCGTCGAACTTCGCCTCGTCGATGCGGATTGCTGCGCGATCGAACAGCTCGGACACGATCATGTAGCGCGCGCCCTCGCCTCCGGCATGCACGCCGTCGGCGATCAGCACACCGCGCATGGGCGGCTCGGCCAGGCCGCGCACGTCATAAGCGACGACGCTGACCGCCTCGGCTTCGAGCGCCAGCGTCTCGACGCCGCCTTCGACCGCGCCGGATTCATCGACGCGCAGCCAGCGCAACATGCCGATCATCCAGCTCGTCTGCGCGTCGCGCGCGGAGGCGAACGCGACGATTTCGCCGACGCGCAGGCGCACGCTCGAACCGGCGCTCCAGCGCATGCGATAGCCACCGCTGCTGCGATCGAGCACCTGCGTGCGCGCGAACTGCGCCTGCACGCAAGCGGGAATGTGCGGCGCGGACGCCGCATCGGCGTGGCGATAAGCGTTGAAGTCCAGGCCGCCCGCGAGCACGCTGTGCACCGCATACATGCCCACTGCGGTATCGACCTCGAAGCTTTCGTTGATGCGCGTGGAAGCACGCTCGCAACGGCCCGCCCAGACGCCGGCCAGACGCTTGGCGAGATCGGCCGGAAGCTCAGCACCGCCAACGCCCGGAACCGCAATCGAAATCGTCGCGGCGCCGCTATCGACATTCTTCGCCAACGCGGCTTCGAACGCCGACACGAGCGCGCTCACGTCGAGCAGCCACAGCGACGCGACTTCGACGCGGCGTCCGAATTGCGGGCTCGGCGGCGCATGATCGCCATCGGTGCAAACGGTAATCGCGCCCTGCGGCGCCAGTCCCGGGCGCACATCGCAGAGCATCGACAACAGCGGCAGCGCGGCGCCGAGCGCCTGATTTTCTTTCTGGGTGAAGTTGTAGGGCTTGGCAAAGGCGTGCAGCAGTGCTTGCGCATATGCCTTGCGCGCGCTGGTCTTGCCGCCCTTGGTCAGTGCATCGGCCACGCTCTTGTCGTCGCAGCGGATCGACACGGCGAACAGGAACAGGTCGTGCAGGCAGCGCCATACTCCCGCTTCCGGCGCGCTATGCGCGAGATAGGTGTTGCGCAGGCGCGCGCCCTGATGCTGGATCGCGCGCGTCAGGGCCATTGCCGCGACACCGCCCTGCAGCAACGGCACGGTCCCGGCTGGCGCGCACAAGTCGCAAATGGCGCTGACGTAGCCGAGCACAAGTTCGCGTTCTACTTCCTGCACATTGCTGCTGACGCGCTGACGCGGCGCGGTCATCGGGAAGGTGTCCGCGTGCAGGGCGGCGGATTCGTCGAGCAGCCGGCACACCGGCCAGCGCAGTGCCTCAAGTACTTCGATGCGGCGCTGCGGCTTGAGTTGGGTGCGGTTGACTTCGCGCAATCCCGCGAGCATCAGGCACGCCACCTGTTCGGGTTGGCGCCACGGCAATTCCTCTATCCAGCGGAGCAACGCATCGGCCTTGAGGTCGATCTTGCTCGGCGCCGCATTGCCGCGCTGCGGCAACAATCCCTGCAGACGTGCGAACGAATTGCTCATGACAACACCCCCTGCTATTCAGCCTTGCACGCAATGCGTGCGCCTTTCCCAGGTGATTTCAAAGGTCCCGCTGTACTGCTGATTTCTTGTCGCTCAATGGCGTCTATCAAGGACGAAGCAAACACCTTGCCAACGGTTTGGCCGTCTAAATGGGTGCCTGTGCTGCGGCTCGCGCGGGGTGCTTCATGCGGGTCGTCGGGCCGCGCGACACACGTTGGCGTGCGTGCGCAGGCCAACTTCCCTCGTCTTTTTGAACGATGTCCGAGCGGCTTCCTCAGCCGCGAGCGGCGCCGTGCGCGGCGCCGGCGCGCGCGCGATCAGGCCGCGCGAAACTGCGGGCCTGATCGATTTCTACGGGACCGTCGACTGCGGACTGCGCCGCGGGAACGGCACGAACTTCGCCGAAGCGTCGTCGTTGGCCGCGCTGTCGTCACCGCAGGCGGCCGAGAGCGGCAACACGATGCGCAGGTACAGATCGCCGTTGGCGCGGATGCGCATGTCGGAAATCGTCTGCAGGCGCGCGCTGTCCTGGTTCGGTGTACCGTCGAACTGCAGCAGTTCGACCGCCATGGCGTCGCGGTCGAACAGGTGCGGCACCGCGATATACGGTTCGATCTTGCCGGTATCGTCGGTCTGCGGCGGCAGCACGAGCAGACCGCGCATCGGCATGCGCACGACACCCTTGGCATCGACGCTCGCGACGCTGACCGGATTGGCATCGCGCCCGATCATCTCGACGCCCGCCTCGACCGCGCCGAGCGCATCCACGCGCAGCCAGCGCACGACACCGACGATCCAGTCGCGCTGATCCGCTTCTTCGACCGCAGACAGCGCGATCACTTCGCCGACGCGCGCACGCAGGTCCTGTCCGGCATTCCAGCGCAGGCGCCAGCCGCCGAGGCCGCGATCGAGCAGGCGCGCGCGCGAGGTCTGCGCCGTGTCGCCCTCGGTACCGGCCCAGATCGCCGAACGGCCGTCATCTTCGAACGGACGCGCGCACTGGCCGAATGCCTCGAAACTCATGCCGCACAATGCGGCGTGCACTGATTGCAGGCCGACGAGCGTGTCGAATTCGCGATTTTCCAGACTGCGCGGGAATTCGCGCTCGACGCGGCCGCTCCACGACGTGACCAGACGCTGAGCGAGATCGGTGTGCAATTCCACTGCGCCAGCGCGGGATTCGACGCGCACCGTCGCGGCGCGTGCATCGTGGGCCTGCAATGCGCGCAGCAGCGCGCTCACGTCGAGCTGCCATAAAGCATCGGACGAGATTTCGCGGCCGCGCGGCGGCGACGGCGGTGCGTGATCGCCTTCGGTGCAGAACGCGATCGCGCCTTCGCCCGCCTCGCCCTGGCGAATTTCGCACAGCGACGCGAGCACCGGCAGCGCCGCATGCAATTCGATATTGTGTGCGGGAATGAAGTGGTAAGGCTGCGCAAACGCATGCAGGATCGCCTGCGTGTACGCGCCGCGCGCGTCGATTTTCGCGCCGCGCAGCAGCGGATCGGCCTGCGCCTTTCCGTCGCAACCCGCACCCAAGGCAAAACGAAACATGTCGTGCAGTCCCTGCCACACGCCAACCTGCGCCGCGCTGTGGGTTTGGTAGGCGACGCGCAGGCGCGCGCTCTGATGCTGGATCGCACGCGTCAGCGCGAGTGCGACTGAACCGCGGCGCAGGAACGAAACCTTGCCGTCCGTGCCGGCGAGTTCGCACACGACGTGCAGATAACCCGAGACGATTTCGCGTTCGAATTGTTGGATCGTCGCACCGATATGCATGCGCGACGGCGGCAACGGGAAGGTTTCGTCGCGAATCTGCCGCGCCAGCGCGGCAATCGAATTGCCGAGCGCGACGCGAAATACTTCGAGCCCGGCCAGACGGCGCGACGCGTCGATGCGCGTATCGTTCATTTCCTTGAGGCCGTCGAGCAGCCGGTGCGCGTGATTCTCAGGATTGCCGAGCGGCAGATGCTGCAGCCAGTCAC
>CAZDWH010000248.1:0-4060 GCA_964509025.1 uncultured Rhodanobacteraceae bacterium | reverse complement strand
TGCTCTGGGTCAAGCAGCCGCGCCTCGCGCTGCAAGGCCGCACCGTGCTGCTCGTCGACGATATTCTCGACGAAGGGCACACGCTCAAGGCGATCCGCGATTTCTGCATCGATGAGGGCGCCGCACGTGTGCTTATCGCCGTGCTGTGCGAGAAGCGTCACGACCGCGCAACGCCGGGCCTGCGCGCCGATTTCGTCGGCATTCGCGTGCCGGATCGCTACGTGTTCGGCTTCGGCATGGATTTCCACGAGCAGGGACGTAACCTTGCCGGGATTTACGCCCTCGCCGGGTGATACCAAAAAAACAAAAAGCAAGGGGAGTCAAGATGAATATCGAATTTGCCGTCATCGGCGGCACTGGTTTGTACAATTTTCCCGGTCTGCAGAATGTGGAGAAGCGTACGCTCGATACGCCGTATGGCGCGCCGTCGGACGCGGTGACGCTGGGCGAACTCAACGGCAAGCGCGTCGCGTTTCTCGCACGGCATGCCTCCGGACATTCGATACCGCCGCACCGCATCAACTACCGCGCCAATGTCTGGGCGCTGCACAGCCTTGGCGTAAAGCGCCTCGTCGGCGTCAACGCGGTCGGCGGCATCCGTGAAGACATGGGCCCGCGCACCTTGATCGTGCCCGATCAGCTGATCGACTACACGCACGGGCGCTACACCAGCTTCTGCGACGCCGACGGCGCCAAGGTCGAGCATGTCGACATGACCGAGCCATATCGGCCGGTGCTGCGCGCCGCGCTGCTCGCCGCGGCGAAGCGCGCCGGCATTGCAGTGATCGACGGCGGCTGCCACGGCATCACCCAGGGTCCACGTCTCGAAACCGCTGCGGAGGTCAAGAAGCTGCGCCGCGACGGCTGCGACCTGGTCGGCATGACCAGCATGCCCGAGGCGGCGCTCGCGCGTGAACTGCACATCGACTATGCCTGCCTCGCGATGGTCGCGAATTGGGCTGCCGGCTGCGGCGGACAGGCCGAAATCATGGAAAACGAGGTGTTCGAGCACCTCAAGCATACGGCGGCGCAGCTGCCGTCGATCATCGCCGCGCTGCTGGCTGGCTGACAAAACACCAGCATAATCAGATATTTGCGGTACCGTACCCGATGTAATCTTCTGCAACTAGGCGACAAATGCCGCATAGTTGCAAAAGAAACTTAGTTTATTGTTATATTTGTGTACACGCCTGCGGAAGCGCTGGGGACGTACATGAGCGCGCATCCGGGCACCCACTGCAGTGTCGAGGTTGTCGATGCGCACCGGTACCGTAAAGTGGTTTAACGATGCCAAGGGGTTCGGCTTCATCGCCCCCGAGGACGGCAGCGACGACGTGTTCGTGCACTATTCCTCGATCGACGCGCAGGGTTTTCGCTCGCTGCAACAGGGCCAGCGCGTGCATTTTGAAGTGGTCGAGGGGCCGAAGGGTGCGCAGGCCTCGGGTGTGCGCATCGTCAAATAGACTCCTCCGGGTGCGCCATTCCGCAAGCCGGGTGTCAGAGCAAGATCAAATGGATTCCCGCTTCCGCGGGACTGAGGCCTTGTTGAAATTGCTAGGCCGCGAACTGGAGCCGAGCGAGTTCGCTATACAAGCCCCCCGCACGCAGCAGCTCTGCATGCGTACCCTGCGCGACAATGCGCCCCTGATCCATCACGACGATGCGATCGGCCTCGAGCACGGTGGCGAGGCGGTGCGCGATGATCAGGGTCGTGCGTCCGCGCATCAGGCGCTCGAAACCGCTCTGGATCGCCGCCTCGGATTGCGCGTCGAGGTTGCTCGTCGCCTCGTCGAGCAGCAGGATCGGCGCATCCTTGAGCAGTGCGCGCGCGATCGCGATGCGCTGCTGTTGACCGCCCGACAGGCGCACGCCGCGTTCGCCGAGATAAGTGTCGTAGCCTTCCGGCTGCGCCACGATGAACTCATGTGCCTCGGCCGACTTCGCCGCGGTCATCACATCCGCATCGTCCGCATCGGCGCGACCGAAGCGGATATTGTCGCGCGCGCTGGCGCCGAAGATCACGGTGTCCTGCGGCACCAGCGCGATCGCGCCGCGCAGTTCCGGCAAAGCGAGCGCGCGCAGATCGGTGCCGTCGATGCGGATCGATCCCGATTGCGGATCGTAGAAGCGCAGCAGCAAGTGGAACACCGTGCTCTTGCCCGCGCCGGATGGTCCGACCAATGCAACCGTTTCGCCCGGCGCTACGTGTAGCGAGAAATCGTGCAGCGTCGGTGCCTCGGGCCGCGACGGATAGCTGAACTCGACATGCTCGAAACGGATGTCGCCGCGCAGAGGTTGCGGCAACGGCGCAGGCGCATCGGGCGAGCGAATGGATGCCTGTGTCGCGAGCAGCTCGCCGATGCGTTCCATCGCGCCGGCCGCGCGCGAGACTTCGCTCCACACTTCGGTCAGGCCGCCGATCGATCCAGCCGAGATCACCGCGTACAGCACGAACTGGCTCAGCACGCCGGCATCGAGCGTGTGGTCCATCACGCTGCGCGCGCCCGACCAGAGAACGAGCGTGATCGCGCCGAAGATCAACAGGATCACCAGTGCAGTCAGCCCCGCGCGCTGGCCGATGCGCCGGCGCGCACTCGCGAGCGCACGCGCGATGGCGCTGTCATAGCGCGCGATCTCGACCTGCTCGCGCGCATACGCCTGCACCGCATAAGTCGCATTGAGCGTTTCGTTGGCGATCGCCGCGGCGTCGGCGATGCGATCCTGGTTGTCGCGCGCGAGTTTCTGCTGGCGCCGTCCGGCGAGCACGATCGGCGCGATCACCAGCGGAATCACCAGCGCGGCATAGCCGGCGAGGCGCGGGCTGGTCGCGACCAGCATCGCCGCCGCGCCGAGCGCGGTGACCAGGCTGCGCAGCGCGACCGACATGCTCGATGTCACCACGGTCTGCACCAGTTCGGTGTCGGCGCTGAGGCGCGAGGTCAGCTCGCCCACACGCGTGCGCTCGAAGAACGGCTGGTCGAGTTCGATCAGATGCGCGTACAGGCGCTTGCGCAGATCGGCGACGGTGCGTTCGCCGAGCACGGTCACGCAGAAATAGCGCGCCGCGGTCGCGATCGCCATCACGATCGCCACACCGAATAGCATGAGGAAGCTCGAATTGATCGACGTCGGATCGGCATGCGCGAAGCCGTGATCGATCATCATGCGCACCGCGATGGGCAGCGCCAGCGTCGCCGCCGAGGACAGCGCAAGAAAGCCGAGCCAGCCGAACAGGAGGCCGCGATAGCGGCGCAGATACGGCCACAGGACGCGCAGGAATTCGAGGCGGCGTTGCGGGGTGGCGGCCGGAGCTGCGGCGTCGGTCATCGGTAGATCGCTAAAGGGTCACATGTGCAGCAATGGTGCCGCGGGCGTCGATTTCAATCCAGCACGACGACTTCCGCGCGACCGCGCGTGGCATCGGCGAGCAGCGTGCGCAAGCTCGCTACGCGATCGCTCGGCAGGGCGATGCGCAGTACCGCGCCATCGCCCTCGTAGCGCTCGTCCAGCTTCGTCGCCTGCAGTTCGGCCAGGCGCGCGTGCAACAGCGGCAGCAGCGCGAACGGCAGCAGGAATTCCACCGTGGTCATTGCGATGATCGCGGTTTTTGCGGCCGTGCGCAGACACTCTGCCGCGCAGCCGCCGTAAGCGCGCATAAGGCCGCCCGCACCGAGCTTGATGCCACCGAACCAGCGCGTCACGACGACCGCGACGCGATCGAGCTGCTGTCCGTCGATCGCCTGCAGCATCGGTTTGCCCGCGGTGCCCGCCGGTTCGCCATCGTCGTTGAAGCGGTAGGCCTGGCCGATGCGGTAGGCCCAGCAGTTGTGCGTCGCGCCGGCGTCGGATACCTGCGCGACGAACGCGAGCGCGGCATCGGGCGAGTCGATCGCACGCGCGTGGGCGACGAAGCGGCTTTTGCGGATTTCCTGACTGAGCGTGGCGGGCGCGGCCAGCGAATATCGCGCCGCGCTCATTGTGCCTGGAAACCTCTGAACAAGCGTAGCGAGCGAAGGCAGGTCGCGCGACGCCGGAGCGCAGGAACCGGAGTGTACAGTCG
>CAZDWH010000247.1:0-4075 GCA_964509025.1 uncultured Rhodanobacteraceae bacterium | reverse complement strand
GCCTTCTCGATCTCGTCGAGCAGCAGCACGCAATGCGGATGCTTGGTGATCTGCTCAGTGAGCAGGCCGCCCTGGTCGAAACCCACATATCCCGGCGGAGCACCGATCAGCCGCGACACCGAATGCGCTTCCATGTATTCGGACATGTCGAAGCGGATCAGTTCGATGCCGAGCTGCAGCGCGAGCTGGCGCGTGACTTCGGTTTTGCCGACGCCGGTAGGACCGGCGAGCAGGAACGCGCCGATCGGTTTCTGCGCATTGCCGAGGCCCGAGCGCGCCATCTTGATCGACGCGGCCAGCGCATCGATCGCCTGATCCTGGCCGAACACGACCATCTTGAGATTGCGATCGAGATTCTTCAGCACATCGCGATCCGACGTCGACACCTGTTTCTGCGGGATGCGTGCCATGCGTGCGACGATGAATTCGATTTCCGGAACATCCACAACCGTCTTGCGTTCCTTTTCCGGCAGCAGACGCTGACGCGCACCCGCTTCGTCGATCACGTCGATCGCCTTGTCCGGCAGCAGACGGTCGCCGATATGCTTGACCGACAGATCGACCGCGGCCTTGAGCGCCTCATTCGTGTATTCGATCTTGTGGTGTTCTTCGAAACGCGACTTGAGACCTTTGAGGATCTCCACGCTCTCGGCCACCGAAGGCTCGACCACGTCGATCTTCTGGAAACGTCGCGCCAGCGCGCGATCCTTCTCGAACACGCCACGGTATTCCTGGAACGTGGTCGAACCGATGCAGCGCAGTTCGCCCGAGGCGAGCACGGGCTTGATCAGGTTCGATGCGTCCATTGTGCCGCCCGAGGCGGAACCGGCGCCGATGATCGTGTGAATCTCGTCGATGAACAGGATCGCGTGCGGCTCTTTCTTGAGCTGCGCGAGCACCGCCTTGAGGCGCTTCTCGAAATCGCCGCGGTACTTCGTGCCGGCCACGAGCGCTCCCATGTCGAGCGCGTAGATCGTGCATTCGCGCAGCACTTCGGGCACGTCGTTTTCGACGATGCGCTTGGCCAGGCCTTCCGCGAGTGCGGTCTTGCCGACGCCGGCATCGCCAACGTACAACGGGTTGTTCTTGCGCCGGCGGCAAAGCACCTGGATCGTGCGTTCGATTTCCTCGACGCGACCGATCAGCGGATCGATCTTGCCTTGCTTGGCGAGCTCGTTGAGGTTGCTTGCGAATTCGGTCAGCGGATTACCACGCGGCTCGTCGCCGCCCTCGCCTTCCTTGCCCGGCTCGACCGCAGGCGCCGCGGCGGCATCATTGCCGATCTTCGCGACGCCGTGCGAGATGTAATTGACCACGTCGAGGCGCGCGACTTCCTGCTGACTCAGGAAATACACCGCGTGCGAATCCTTCTCGCCGAAAATCGCGACGAGCACATTCGCGCCAGTCACTTCCTTCCGGCCGGACGACTGCACGTGATAGACCGCGCGTTGCAGCACTCGCTGGAAGCCAAGCGTCGGCTGCGTGTCGCGCTCGTCGCCGGCCGGCAGCACGGGCACGGTTTCAGCGATGATCGCCTTCAATTCCTTGGCCAGCTTGCCGAGATCGGCACCGCAGGCACGCAGCACCGCCGCCGCAGACGGGTTCTCCGTCAACGCCAGCAGCAGGTGCTCGACCGTCATGAACTCGTGGCGCGCCTCGCGCGCTTCCTTGTAGCACTGGCCGATAGTCAACTCGAGATCTTTACTGAACATCTTCGGTTACCTTATTGAACCAGCGCCAGATATGGGGTTGAGCCTACGCCTTTTCCAGTGTGCACAATAGTGGATGCTGGTGCGCTCGCGAAAACTCGTTGACCTGGGTCACCTTGGTCTCGGCTACCTCGCGCGTGAACACACCACACACCCCACGCCCGCGCGTGTGCACGTGAAGCATCACCTGCGTCGCGCGCTCGCGGTCCATGTTGAAAAAAGTCTCGAGCACCGCCACCACGAAATCCATCGGCGTGAAGTCGTCGTTGATCAGCAGCACCTGGTACAGCGGCGGGCGCGCGACCTCTGGCCGCGCCTCCTCGACGACCAGGCCGTGCTCGTGTTGCTGTTCGTTCTCGTTGGCGGGTTTTTTCGGCATCGTGCCCTGGTTCCTAGTGCCTTCAATTATATCGTGTTGCAAGGTTTGCGCCTGCGCCGCGACGCCTGAGCATATGGGCGTTTTCCCTTGATTCAACTGACGCGTAGCGACCGTTGCACCCGGCACGTCGTGTAAAATTTGGTCAATGACTTATGCATCAAACCCGCCGACGAACGGCGCTGAAACCCGCGACTTGATCTGGCGCCCGGATGTCACCGTCGCGACGGTCGTGCCCCGCGACGGACGCTTTCTGATCGTCGAGGAAGTCTCCGATGGCCGCCTCGTTTTGAATCAGCCGGCCGGGCATCTCGAACCGCTGGAATCGCTGGCGGACGCGGCGGTGCGCGAAACCCTCGAGGAAACCGGCTGGCGCGTCGCATTGACCGGCCTGGTCGGCATATACCAGTGGCATCGCCCCGTAGACGATTTTCATGTGCTGCGCGTCGCCTTTGCCGCACAGCCAGTGAATCACGACCCCGCGCAGCCGCTGGACCATGGCATCGTTCGCGCGTTGTGGCTGACGCGCGACGAAATCGCGGCACAGGCGGTCCGGCTGCGCAGTCCGTTGGTATTGCGGAATATCGACGACTTTCTCGCAGGGAAATTGCATCCGCTTGACGCCTTGCAATCGCTGCTCCCCGCAACGGAATCGCGGCGATGAACGAACATGTGATGCTCGGCGTCTCCGGCGGCGTCGATTCCTCCGTCGCCGCGCTGTTGCTCGTGCGCGCGGGCATGCGCGTGAGTGGCCTGTTCATGCAGAACTGGGAAGAAGACGAGCGCTTCGGCGAATGCCAGGCCGATCGCGATCGCGCCGATGCACTGCGCGTCTGCGCGAAGCTCGACATTCCGTTCCACATGCGCAACTTCGCCGCCGAATACTGGGACCAGGTGTTCGAGAATTTCCTGAGCGAGTATCGCGCCGGACGCACGCCCAATCCCGACGTGCTGTGCAATCGCGAGATCAAGTTCAAGACCTTTCTCGAGCATGCGCGTGCGCTCGGTGCTGACAGGATCGCCACGGGTCACTATGCGCGCACTGATGAACTCGACGGACGCCATCGTCTGCTGCGCGGGCGCGACGCGAACAAGGACCAGAGCTACTTCCTCTACACGCTCGGTCAGCAACAACTCGCCGCGACCCTGTTCCCGGTCGGTGACCTGCCCAAGCCCGAGGTACGCGCACTCGCGCGCGAGGCGGCACTGCCAACGCACGACAAGAAGGATTCGACCGGGATCTGCTTTATCGGCGAGCGCGACTTCCGCGAATTTCTGAGCCAATACATTCCCGCGCAGCGCGGCGAGTTGCGTACGCCCGAGGGCGAACCGCTCGGCGAGCACGACGGCGTGATGTACTACACGCTCGGCCAGCGCAGCGGCCTGCGCATCGGCGGACGTCGCGGCACCAGCGGTACCGCGTGGTATGTCGTCGGCAAGGACGTCGCGAAGAACGTTCTCTACGTCGCGCAGGGCGGCGAAAACGAATGGCTGCAATCGCACCACCTCGTTGCGAGCCAGCTCAGCTGGACGAACGACAAGCCGCCGGCTGCCGAATTCACCTGCACCGCCAAGACGCGCTATCGCCAGGCAGATCAGCCCTGTGACGTGCGGATCAGTGAAAATGGCTGCATCGTTGCATTCGACGCGCCGCAGCGCGCGGTGACCCCGGGGCAATCGATCGTGTTCTACGATGGCGAGGAGTGCCTCGGCGGTGGCATCATCGATGTCACGGATGCACCCTTCGGCGGATGGAACGCCGCAACGCCATGAGAGAAGAACGTGTTATCGCCCTCGCCGGGATGTTCCAGGCCATTGCGCTCGTGCGCGCGATGGCCACGCGCGGCAGCGCGGACATGTCGGCGATGCGCGCCTCACTTGCGAGCATTTTCAAGATCGACGCCGACTCTCCGGCCGATGTGTTCGGCGGCATCGGCAATCTGCGTCTCGGCTTTGAAACGCTGATTGCACAGCTCGACGACAAGAAGCG
>CAZDWH010000246.1:0-4089 GCA_964509025.1 uncultured Rhodanobacteraceae bacterium | reverse complement strand
GAAATATATCACCCGTGCAGTCACCACATCGCCTCGGACTTTGACGTTACCCTGATCTGGGATGGCCCGCGCTTTATCGATGGTAAGCGCTTGTGGTATGGCTTAACGCCGGGTACTCCGCTGGCGGCGCTAAGCGGCGCCAATGCTTTCATGATCAGTGCGGACCACTTTCGTTATTGGATTGAACGCAACCCGTCGTTCGACTGGCACGCTTTGGACTACGCCGGCTTCGAAGCGGGATTTCAGAAATCGCGCAGCGAGTTCAACCGTGTCATCGGCACCGACGATCCGGACCTCGGCAAGTTCCGCCGCGGCGGAGGCAAAGTGCTTCTGTGGCACGGCCTGTCGGATCAGCTGATCTTTCCGGAAGGTACGATCGACTACTACGAGCGCGTCGCCGACGCTGCCGGCGGCCTGAAGGAGGCGCAAAGTTTTGCGCGGCTGTTCATGGCTCCGGGCGTTGGGCACTGCGGCGGCGGATCCGGACCGAACACGTTCGATATGTTTGGCGAGCTGGTGAAATGGGTCGAATCGAAGCAACCTCCCGACCGAATTATCGCGTCGAAGATGCAGAACAATCAGATCACACGAACACGCCCGCTTTGCATGTATCCAGGCATCGCAGTCTTCAAAGGCAATGGCAGTAGTGATGAGGCGAAGAACTTCGTTTGCGAAACGCCATTCGAGTACGGTAATCGCTGGATCAAGTGACAGGCGAGCCGTTCGGATTTGCGATCGGCTGGCGATTCGACGCATACCTATTCCGGCCCCCGAGCGTTTCGAGCGATTGACCGGTTCCGACGAAAGCCCCACATCAACGACACTTTTTGTGCAAGTCCAATCTACGAGCCTCGTGGTTAGCCTCACGAATCTCCCAATTCTGTAGAAGTTTGTAACCAACTTGGATGGATTCGCCGCGGCCGTCGCCTGCAACCTGAACAAAACACGAGAACGTCGAGAATGCCGTCTGAGTTGCAAGGCGGATCTGTCTACGAAGAATCGTCAGGATGCGATTCTCCGAGAATCTACGGAGGATCGATGAAGTTACGGTACAGGCTCAATAGTCGGACGCTCGTGCGTTGCGCGCCAATTCTGGCAGCGCGCGTCGTCGTCTTCGCTCTTCTCCTCTGCCTGAGCAGTGTTCACGGCTGGGCGCAGCAAGCCGACCAGCAAAAGCCGCAAAACGATCAACAGAAGATGAGAGGCCTCGACGATCAGGTTCAGGAGGTCAAATCCGACGTCCTCAGCATCGGGCAGGAACTGAACCGGCTCGAGGAGAAACTGCTCTACCCGTCCGGGACGCAGGTTTCGATCTTCGTCTCGGTGGCGAAGGGCGACCAGATGCGCCTCGACGCGGTGCGGCTCCAGATCGACGGCCAACTCGTCGCGCACCACATCTACAGCTTCAAAGAACTCGATGCCCTGCGCAAAGGCGGCGTGCAACGAATCTACGTCGGCAATCTGGCGACGGGCGATCACAAGCTCGAGGTGGTGATGGACGGAAAGCTCGAGGGCGGTGCCGACTTCAGCCGCACCGAACTCTTTTCGTTCAGCAAGGAAGTGAAGCCGAAGCTTTTGGGGCTAACGCTGGCTGGACCGAGTTCCGGCAACAATGCGATCACGCTGGGGGTCTGGTAAGCAATGCGAACGATACGACGGCTCATCGCACTTGGCCTGGTTCTCGGACTTGCCGCTCCAGCCACGGCCGTCGACTTGAAGGACCTCTATTTCGGCGAGGCGCTCTATCACGCCTACCAGGGACAGTTCTTCGATGCAATCCAGCGGCTCGACACCGAACTCGCCATGTACCACGGACTGGACGAGCCCGATCTCGATACGCTTCACTTTCACATCAACAGCGCTGAATTCTCGGTCGGCGACTTCGAACTGGACTATCGCATGCACCAACGCGCAGGGCGCGCCATCAAGGCGGTGCTCGAAGGCGCTGTCGATGAGGCCGTACGAAACGAAGCGGCGTTCAGGCTTGCCCGCATCCACTTCCAGAAGGGTCAGTTCGATGATGCGCAGCAGGCGCTGGCGCGGATCAAAGGTACGGTGCCCGAGGCGATCAAAGACGACATCGAGTTTCTCCGGGCAAATGTCGATATGGCGACAGGACAGCCGGGCGAGGCCGTCAAGGTGCTCGCGCCGCTGAAGAGCGATGCAAGCCTGGCCGGGTTTGTTGCATACAATCTTGCGATCGCTCTGTTGCAGGACGGCCGGCCACAAGAAGCGATCGAGCAACTGGACAAGGCCGGGCAGCTGCCGGCTAGTGATCCGGCAGGTATCGCGATCCGCGACAAGTCGAACCTGGTGCTCGGCACCATGCTGTTCGAGTCCGGCAATTTTGCTCGGGCCAGACAGTCTCTCGATCGCGTCCACCTCGAAGGACCGTTCTCGAACCAGGCTCTGCTGCGGGCAGGATGGGCCGAGGCGTCGACGCAGAAGTATGACCGTGCGCTCGTGCCGTGGAACATCCTGGTCGATCGTGAGCCGACGGATGCCGCGGTTCAGGAAGTCATGCTGGCCTTACCGCATGCGTACGCCAGCCTGAAACTCTATGGCCGCGCTGCGATCGGTTACGGCCGTGCGCTCGAGACGTTCACCAACCAGATCAAGAGAGTCGACGCTTCGATCGAAAGCATCCGACAAGGACGGTTTCTCAGTGCGCTTATCCGCGAGGAGAGCCGCGAAGACCAGACCTGGGTCATCACTCTTCGCAACCTGCCGGATGCGCCGGAAACGTACTACCTGATGGAGTTGATGGCGTCTCACGACTTCCAGACCGCATTGCAAAACTACCTCGACCTTGAGGAACTGCGCTCGAAACTCAGCGCATGGAAGACGAGCCTCGATGCTTTCGAGGATGTGATCCGGCTGCGGAGCCAGAACTACGAGCCGCTGCTGCCGGAGGTCGATGCGCAGTTCCGTGATCTGGATGCGCGGATGCGCATAAGACTCGCGGAGCGCAAGCACCTCGCCGAGCTCCTGCAGGCCGTGCTGACCTCGCCGCGTCCGGAATACCTCGCGACAACAGAGGAGCGGGCTGTCCTCGATCGCATCGCGCTCGTAGAGAAGCAACTCGGCGACTCCGATACTCCTGAATCCCTCGCGCTGCGTGAACGCGCAGCTCGCCTGCGCGGCACGCTGACATACCGGCTGGAAACCGAGTACAACGAACGGCTGACAGCGGCACATGAACACCTGAAAGAACTGAATGCGCCTGTCGCAGCTCTCAACAAGCAGTACGACGACTTCGTCAACGCGAGGCAGGCGGCGACACACAGCTATGTCGGATACGACGATCAGATTGCACGCCTCCGCAAGCGCGTCGCGGACGCGCAGGGCCGTGTCGACAGCTTGATGACCCGTCAGGGAGACATGATCGAGACGGTTGCCATCAACCAGCTCGAGGCTCGCCGTGAACGCCTCGTGGCCCAGCAGAATCAGGCGCGCTACGGCGTCGCCGACAGCTACGATCGAGCCGCGCGACAACCCGGAGGACAGCAATAATGATGTATCGCCGCATTATTCCGACAGTACTTATGCTGGCTTTCATGGCCGGCTGCGCCAAGCACACCACCGTCAACAAGGTGGCGACGGCGGGGACGCTGGCGGAACTGCGTAATGTGCGTCCGGACATGCAGGAAGTAAAGGTCGACCAGGGACTCGAGCAGGCCATGCAGCAGTACCGGCGCTTCCTCGAGGATGCACCGGAGAACACGATGACTCCGGAGGCGATGCGGCGTCTCGCGGACCTGCAAATCGAGAAGCTGTTCGGGATACACACGGGTGACGGGAAGCCCCGGGAAATGGCCGCCCCGGAACCCGGTCAGGCAATCGCGGACACGCCGGCCGCTACTCCCAATCCGGTCGCGGCGGTCGCTTGCGCCGGCCTGCGGGAATCCGATCAGGACTTCGAGCGGCGCGCGACTGCGGAGAGCCAGATCCTGGCGGGCAACGCCGGCGCGACCTCTTCCGACGTGGCGGCAGCGGTGGACGCAGCCTCCACGGGTCCCCTCGAGGCGATCGCGCTCTACAATCGGCTGCTCACCGAGTACCCCAGTTACAAGAACAGCGACCAGGTCC
>CAZDWH010000245.1:0-4110 GCA_964509025.1 uncultured Rhodanobacteraceae bacterium | reverse complement strand
CCGAACAGCGCCTGCTGGTCCCCGGCGGACTCGCCGCGCGCGATCTCGACCGCGTGTTTTCCCAGCTCGTCGGCCCGTCGATCGACGCGGCCGATCTGTACTTCCAGCATTCGCGCAGCGAGTCGTGGATGCTCGAGGACGGCATCGTCAAGGAAGGCAATCACTCGATCGAGCAGGGTGTCGGCGTGCGCGCGATGAGCGGCGAGAAGACCGGTTTCGCCTATTCCGACGAGATCGTGCTGCCGGAATTGCTGACTGCGGCGAAGAGCGCGCGAGCGATCGCGCAGTCGGGAGCCGACCGCAATACGCATGCGCTTGCCGCGCGCGATGCAAAGTCGCTGTATGCGCCGATCGATCCGGTCGAGAGCCTCGCCAACGACGAGAAGATCGCGCTGCTGCGCGAAGTCGACAAGATTGCGCGCGCTGCCGATCCGCGTGTCGCGCAGGTGATCGTGAGCCTGTCGGCGACGCTCGACACCGTGCTCGTCGCGGCGATGGACGGCACGCTTGCGGCCGACGTGCGTCCGCTTGTGCGCATGGACGTGCGCGTGATCGCCGAACAAAGCGGCCGACGCGAATCGGGCAGCGCGGGCGGCGGCGGCCGCTATGGTTATCGCGAGCTGCTCGCGAACGGTCGCGCGCAGGCGTTCGCGCGCGAGGCGGTGCGCCAGGCGCTGGTCAATCTCGAATCGGTGCCGGCGCCCGCGGGCAGCATGACCGTCGTGCTCGGACCGGGCTGGCCTGGCGTGTTGCTGCACGAGGCGATCGGGCACGGCTTCGAAGGCGACTTCATCCGCAAGGGCACGTCCGCATTTGCCGGGCGACTCGGCGATCGCGTCGCCGCGCCGGGTGTGACCGTGGTCGACGATGGCACGCTGGCCAATCGGCGCGGCTCGCTCAGTGTCGACGACGAGGGCACGCCGAGTTCGTGCACCGTGCTGGTCGAGGACGGCATTCTGAAAGGCTATATGCAGGACAAGTTCAACGCGCAGCTGATGGGCGTACGCTCGACCGGCAATGGCCGGCGCGAGTCGTTTGCCGCGCTGCCGATGCCGCGCATGACCAACACTTACATGCTTGCGGGCCAGCACGATCCGGGCGAGATCATCGCCTCGGTCGAGAAAGGACTCTACGCGGTCAACTTCGGCGGCGGTCAGGTCGATATCACCAACGGCAAATTCGTGTTCTCGGCCAGCGAGGCCTACCTGATCGAGAACGGCAAGATCACGCGCCCGGTCAAAGGCGCGACCCTCGTCGGATCTGGTCCCGAAGTGCTCACGCGCGTGTCGATGATCGGCAACGATTTTCAGCTCGACGAAGGCGTCGGCGTCTGTGGCAAGGAAGGTCAGAGCGTGCCGGTCGGCGTCGGCCAACCGACGCTGCGCATCGATGCGATGACGGTGGGCGGAACGGCGGCGTAGCATTTGCTCGTTGATTTGCCGGAAAGATCACCATGAGTTGCACTCCGAGATTCGGCTTGCGCAGTTTGCTGGTGCTCGCGAGTTTTGTGGGCGGAACGGGCTTTGCGTCTCAGTCATCGCTGTCACCGCATCCAAAACTGGGCTGGGCTTGTGAGTCGATCAAGAATCGAGCGATCGCCATCTCGGCCGAAAAACCGCTGCTGTTGCGCAGCTACGATCATGAGCGGGGCGTTGGTGAACCTGACGAGCCTGCTTTGCGCACCATCGCATTCACTTACGACAATGCTCTCGCAGTAATCGCGCTGCTTGCCTGCGACAGGCCCGCTGAGGCCTCGCATATCGGCGAAGCGCTGCGGCTCGCGGCGATGAAGGATGCGCGCTTGCGCAATGCTTACCGCGTGGGCGAGGTCGACAAGAAGCCGCTGCCGAACGGCTGGTGGGACGCGCAGCAGAATCGCTGGGTCGAAGACGCGTATCAGATGGGCAGTGCGACCGGCAATGTCGCGTGGGTCGGCTTGGCGCTGCTGGCGCTTTACGACGCGACGCACGAAGCGAAATGGCGCGACGCCGCAGCGAAGCTCGCGCAGTGGGTCGTCGACAACACGCGCGACATGCATGGTGCGGGCGGCTTCAGCGGCGGCTTGATCGGGTTCGACGCACAGCCGCAGAAACTCACCTGGAAATCGACCGAGCACAATATCGATCTCGTCGCATTGTTCGACGGCCTCGCGCGCGCGGGCGCGCCGGGCGCGTGGAAGACGCAAGCGCAGCACGCGCGGCGTTTCGTGCAGGCGCAATGGGACACGGCGAGCGGACATTTCTGGGTGGGCACCTTGCCTGACGGCATCACGCCGAATCGCGACACCTCCGGTCTCGACGCGCAGCTGTGGGCGCAGCTGCTGCCGGGCGCGCCGCGCGAATGGCGCCGCGCGCTCGCCTATGTTGAACGCGAGCATGCCGTGCCGGGCGGCTTCGATTTCAACACCGATCGCGACGGACTCTGGCTCGAAGGCACCGCGCAGGCTGAGCTCGTCTATCGCCTGCTGGGCCGCGAGAGCGATGCGAGACAACTGGTGATGACGATCGCCGGACAGCGTGGCGTTGAAGATTATGTCTACGCGACGCGCGAACCGCGCATCACGACCGGACTGGCGATCGGTGCCGACAGTGCGGCGGCAGATTTCTACTACTACCGTCGCCCGCATCTCGCTCCGACGGCGTGGGCCGCGCTCGCGGCACTCAAGCGCAATCCGTTCGTGAATTGAAGCGTGTCAATCCGCGTTCGCAAGTTCGCGCAACACGCGAAATAGCTCGCGATAGGCATGCAGCGGCCTGTTCGCCTCGCGTTCGACACGCGCCTGCCGCGCGAGCTGGCGCAGGTGCTGGCGATCTGCGTCGGGGAATTCCGCGAGCAGGACGTTGAGCGCCTCGTCGCCTTCTTCGATCAGGCGGTCGCGCCATTGTTCGAGTCGGTGCAGCGCGGCGGTTTCGCGGCGCGCGTGGTCCTTGTCGTGTTCGAGCGTGGCGCGGATCGCGTCGATCTCTGCATCGTCGAGCTTGCGCATCTGCTTGGCGAGAAACTGCGTCTGGCGCTTGCGCGCGATCTGCTGCTTCACGGCGCGCGTGCGCTGCACTTCGGCGCGCAGGTCGTCCGACAGCGGCATTGCGGCAAGCTGCGCGTCGGTTAGGTCGGCGAGCGTGCCGGCGAGCTTGAGCACGTCGAGCGCCTCGCGCCGGCGCGCGCCACGGCTCGGGCGCTCGTCGCGCGGCAGGCGTGGCTCGCGCGTCTCGTCTTCGTTGATTTCGTGTTCGTCCGGACTCATATTCGGTTATCGTTGGCGGCTGCGCCGCAACGGCCATTTCCGCCGTTGCAGCCGACAGCTTCGCTGCGGCATAGCGCCGCCGCAACATACTGAAGGAACTTCAAGTGAATAGCGCCATTGCGCACAACAACGACGCGATTCTCGCAGATGATAGCTCGGCGCAGCTGGATCGTCTTGCCGAACTTGCCCAGGACGTGATCCGCCGCTGCCGCGCCGCCGGCGCGAGCGAGGCCGAGGTGGGCGCCTCGATCGACAGCGGGTTGTCGGTCAACGTGCGCCTCGGCGAGGTCGAAACGGTCGAGCACACGCGCGATCGTGCTTTTGGCGTGACCGTGTATTTCGACAAGCGCAAGGGCTCCGCGAGTACGGCAGATCTGCAGCCCGATTCGATCGCCAAGACGATCGAACAGGCCTGCGCGATCGCGCGGTATACCGAGGAAGATCCGTGCAATGGGCTCGCCGATCCGGCGCGTTTGGCGAAGGAATTTCCCGATCTAGACCTGTGGCATCCGTGGGCGCTCGACGCGCAGGCGGCGATTGCGCTCGGCCAGGAAATCGAGGATGCCGGGCGCGCGCACGCGGGCATCAGCAATTCCGAAGGCGCCAACGTGTCGAGCGGTCAGTCGCTGTCGGTATTCGCTACGTCCGCGGGCTTTGTCGGCGCCGAGCGAGGCACGCGCCATACCTTGTCGTGTGCTCTGATCGCGGACGACGCCAATGGCATGCAGCGCGACTACTGGTACGAATCCGTGCGCGCGGCGCAGGATCTCCCTGCAGCGGCCAGCATCGGCGCGAAAGCGGCCGAGCGCACGCTGGCACGACGCAACGCGCGCGCGCTCGGCACGCGCACCTGCCCGGTGCTGTTC
>CAZDWH010000244.1:0-4143 GCA_964509025.1 uncultured Rhodanobacteraceae bacterium | reverse complement strand
AGTTCGTCGCGGCGCAGGCGCAGCGCGACGTCGTCGATCTTGGCGATACGCTCGCCGGCCTTGACGCGCGTACCGACCTCGGCCACGAATTCGAGCCGCCCGGCCTCGGCGCTCGCGATCTTCGCATCGTCACGGCTTACCACACTGCCCGGCACCCAGCGCTGCGGTGTCAGCTTCGACGAGGTTGCGGTGCCAATATCGACGATCGCAGGTGGCGCGGCAGGCGTCTGCGCGGTTGCGTCGAGAGCGAGAACAAAAAGCGGCAATGTATAAATCAGTTTCATAAGGCACCGTTTCAAGAAAACTCAGGCAGCTTCCGATTCGACCAGCCGCGGCCGCTCGCCACGCGGCGGCGCGAGCTGTGCCTTCACGGCGTTCGTCGGGAAAATCAAGCGCATCAGGCTCGGCAGCAGCAGCAGCGAGAACACCAGGCTCACAACCAAGCCGCCGACATTGACGGCCGCGAGGCCGCGGTAGATCACGCTGCCGGGGCCGGGGTTGACCGCCATCGGCAGTGCGCCGAGCGCGCCGGTCAGGGTCGAGGCGAGAATTGCGCGCAGGCGCTGGTTGAGCGACATGCGGATCGCATCGTCGAGACTGTGTCCGCTCTCCTGTGCCGTGCGCGTGAGATCGACCAGCAGGATCGCGTGATTGACCACGACGCCGACCATCATGATGAAACCGATCATCGAAAGCAGATCGAGCGGCTGGAATGCGAACAGGCCGAGCACGCGCAGGCCGAGCATGCCGCCGATCAGCGCGAGCGGCACGGTCAGCACGACGATCAGCGCATGCCGCAGCGACTTGAACATCGCCGCCATGAGCAGGCCCAGTACCAAAAGAGCCAACAGGAAATTCTTGCCGATCGTGCCGACGATCTGGTCGAGACGGTCGGCGCTGCCGGCGAGACGGATCGTGCCCTCCGGCAACTGCTTGCGCAGTTCGGGCAGCACGTCCTTGTCGATCGTCGCGAGCGCGTCTTCGAGTGCGAGCGTCGCCGGCGGATCCATCGTCAGCGTCACCGTACGGCGATGGTCGAGGCGGCGGATCTGCGTCGGACCGAGCGCGGTTTGCAGCTTGACCATATCGCCGATCGGCATCACCTTGCCGCTCGGCGTGACCACGGGAGTCTGCGCGATTTCCTCCGGCGTCTGGCCGTTCGAGGCGCGCAGGATCACCGGTACGCGCTGTTCGCCGTCGAAATATTCGCCGAGCCACGAACCGTCGCCGAGCGTGCGCACGATGTCGCCGAGCGTCGCGCGATCCCAGCCCGCTTCGGCGATGCGGCGGTCGTCCGGCACCGCATGCAGTTCAAGCTGCGCGGCATCGGTTGGCGGGAATGCCTGCACGTTCGCGCCCTTGAATTTCGCTTCGAGCAATTGACGGCCTGCCTCTGCGACCTTGTACAGCTTGGTGCTGTCGTCGCCCTGCAGATGGATCGACACCGAACGCGCCGAGCCACCGAAGCCGCCGAACAGATTGCCTTCTTCGGTGAACACGCGCGTGTCGGGGAAGCCGACCGTAATCTCGTCGCGCACGATGCGTTCCAGGTCGCCGATGCGTTTTTCGTCGACCACGCGCGCGCCGATGGTGCCGCCACCTGGCCACAGCAGTACGTACCAGTTCTTGAGTTGCGGCTGCTTGGTGCCGTCCATGTACGGCTTCATGCGCGCGAGCATCGCCGGCACCATTTCTTTGTCGACGACATCGGGCGCCATGCCAGGCGGGAAATTGAAGTAGGCATCGATCGCCGCGCGCTTGACCGGCGGCAGGTAGTCGAGGCGCGGCTTGAACACGAAGGTCGCGATCATCGGCACGATGAGCAGGGCGACGATCCAGCCGAGCTGCTTGGGTCGCGTGTCCGTCCAGGCCATGATTTTGTCGGTCAGCCAAGGCCAGCCGTCGCCGTAACCCGACTTCAGCTTCTTTGCCTTGAGCCAGCCCGCCGCGGCGGGCAGTACCATGATCGCGACGACGACGGAAATCGCCACCGCGATCGAAACCGTCAGCGCGAGATCGGCAAAGATCTGCCCCTCCACGTCTTTCAGGAACACGACCGGCAGAAACACCGCAATCGTCGTGATGGTCGAAGCGATCAGCGCGCCGACGACTTGCCGCGTGCCTTTTGTCGCCGCTTCGTCTGGCGTCATGCCGCTTTCTTTGAGGCGCAAAATATTGCCTGATACGACAATCGCGCCTTCGACCACCATGCCGACCGCGAAGGCGAGACCGGCAAGCGAGATCACATTGAGGCTGTGTCCGGTCAGATGCAGCGCGGTGAACGTCGCGAGCAGGCAGATCGGTATCGCGCTCGCGATCAGGATCGTCGCGCGGATATCGCGCATGAACCACCAGACGCACAGCAGCGACAGCAGCGCGCCGACGATCAGGTTTTCCGTCAGCAAGCCGACCGCGCGATTGATGAACAGCGCCGAGTCGAAGGATTGCTCGATGCCGAGGCCCTTGTCCTTGAGCGCGCTCGCGCGCAATTCGCCGACGACCTTCTTCACCGCGTTGAGCGTCGCCAGCACATTGGCGCCGCTGGCCTTGTTGACCTGCAGGCCGATCGCCGGATTGCCGTTCTGGTAGGCGTAGAACTGGCGCTTCGGCGGCTTGACTTCGATCGTTGCTACATCGCCTAGGCGGATCGGCTTGCCGTCGCGCCAGGACAACACGAGTTCGCCGAGCTCGGCCGGCTTGTAACGTCCGGTGTAGCGCAATTCGTATTGCTGACGGCCGACTTCGATCTGGCCGCCTGAAATATCCGCCGCTGCGGCGGCGCGCGCGGAAATTTCCGGAATCGACACGCCGAGGCCAGCGGCCTTGGCCATATCGACGGTGATGCGCACCTCGTCCGGCGGTCCGGCGTTGACGATCACCTGCGATACGCCCGGCACGCCTTCGATGCGCGGCTTGACCGTGTTCTCGATGAAATGCCGGTACTGGTCGATTGGTCCCGCCGTGCCCGGCAGCAGCTGCACGAAAAACCAGCTCAGCGTCTCGTTCGCATTGCCGCCGCCGCCGTTGCCGCCGACCTGCACGATCGGCCGGTCGGCGTCCTTCGGGATCGAACGCACGCGGTTGATGCGGCCGATCACTTCGACCAGCGCATTCTTCATGTCGGTGCCGATGGCGAAGGTCAGATTGATGAAGCTGCCGCCCGCGCCGGCGTTGCCGTCGAGCTCTTCCAGACCCGGCAGGCCTTGCAGCACCTGCTCCTGCGGTTCAAGCAGTTCGGATTCGACTTCCTCGGGCGAAGCCGCGCGCCAATTCGTTTGAATCGAGATCTGCGGCCGCTCTATATCCGGAAACAGCTGTAGCGGCAGTTCGCGCAGGCTCATGAAGCCGAACACCATCACGAGTACCACCACCATGCCGACCGCAACGGGGTTCTTGAGCGAGGCTTCGATGATTTTCATGCCGTGATCCTTGGTATCGTCTTTGCTTTATGCGCGTGCGTACGCCGAAGCAATCCGCCGCGTGGCTGAGTGCGGCGGACTTTGCGCGGCGCGTCCAACGATTGGATGTGGCGTTAGTCATAAAGGTTGCAACGCTGCGACGAGACGTTGCGCTGGTGCGGTGAAATGTGACGAAAGGTTGCGACGCGCGCGATGCGCGCGTCGGCTCTCGCTGTTTTTGCTCGTCATTCTGGTGCGGCCGAAGGCCGAACCCGGAATCCAGTTCTTGCTCTTGTCTTTAAGAGCACCAGCTTTCGCTCGTCCTTCGGCCGCGCGAGTCACTTTTCTTGCTCGTGCAAGAAAAGTAACCAAAAGAACACGCCCCAGGCCATTGCGCTTTTCGCGCATCGTGCGCGAAAATCCGCGTCAGCGGTCGGGCTTCGCGGAAGGTACGTCCATGTACCCCGCGAAGTCGGCGCGGTCCCGCGCCGACCCTCAACGGGCCTGATCGTCCACTGCCGCCGCAATGGAATGGGGACCCCGAAAGAGCAAGCGCGCGCGTCCTGCGCGCAGAAGCAAGTGCGCTTCACTCTGTCTGATTTGATTTTTGCTTCTGCGCGCAGGAGCGCGCTGCTCTTGATTCCGGGGCCCCCATCGCATGGCGGCGTCCGAGGCCGCGATGCCCGCAGGGGCGGCGCGAGGATCGCGCCGATTGCGCGGCCTTGCACACGGACGTGCAATCCGC
>CAZDWH010000243.1:0-4181 GCA_964509025.1 uncultured Rhodanobacteraceae bacterium | reverse complement strand
AGTGCCGCCCCGCACAGGGGCAACGCCAATAGACCACCGTGAATTCAAGGAAAGGCCAAAATCCCAAAAAGACCACCAAGAAATCAAGGCAAGGCCAAAGCCCAAAGAGCACAGCCCAAAACCGCCGAGCAGGCAAAAAACCTAAATTCCCGCCAGTAAGTTTGCACTACTTTGCCGCCGTCAACTCCGCTGAACACCGACCTTCGCGAAGGAACAGAACCCACCTGCATCGAACAGCCGCCAACCCCGGCGCCGCAGGCAAAAACCGCACTTCCGCGCCTAGTGCACAGCACGAAATAAACCGCTAATCTCGACCCCGCACGCGCGCCAAAGCCGCGCACAGCGCAAGAAAATCCCTGCGCATCACGACTGAAAAGGCCCTAAAAAAGCCACGCCGCACAGCGGCAAAAAAGCACCTCTGGAGTACCCTTTTGGAAAATTCAGCCGTCCCCGAAGACTGGATCGCCCGCAGCCTGCGCGCCGTCTGGCACCCCTGCACCCAGATGAAGCACCACGAACGCCTGCCGCTCGTACCCGTCGCGCGCGGCCAGGGCGCATGGCTCTACGACCGCGCCAACCACCGTTATCTGGATGCCATCAGCTCCTGGTGGGTCAACCTGTTCGGTCACGCCAACCCGCGCATCAACACGGCGCTAAAAGATCAGCTCGACACGCTCGAACACGCCATGCTCGCCGGCTGCACGCACGAGCCAGCCATCGAGCTCGCTGAGCGCCTCAGCGAGCTCACCGGCAATACGCTCGGCCACGCGTTCTTCGCGTCGGACGGCGCATCCGCAGTCGAAATCGCGTTGAAGATGAGCTTTCACTCGTGGCGCAACCAGGGCTTTACCGACAAGCAGGAATTCGTCTGCATTGCCAACAGCTACCACGGCGAAACTATCGGCGCGCTCGGCGTTACGGATGTCGCGCTCTTCAAGGATGCCTACGATCCGCTGATCCGCCACGCGCACGTCGTGGCATCGCCCGATGCACGCCTCGCGCAACCCGGCGAAACCGCCGCCGATGCCGCGCGCCGTGCGCTCGATCACGTCCGCTCGCTGTTCGAGGCGCGCGCCACGAAAATCGCCGCGCTGATCGTCGAGCCGCTCGTGCAGTGCGCGGCCGGCATGGCCATGCACGACACGTCGTATATCGCCGGATTGCGCGCGCTGTGCGATCAGTACGGCGTGCATCTGATCGCCGACGAGATCGCCGTCGGCTGCGGGCGCACCGGCACCTTCTTCGCGTGTGAACAAGCCGGCATCTGGCCAGACTTCCTATGCCTGTCGAAGGGCATTAGCGGCGGTTATCTGCCGCTCTCGATCGTGCTGTCGCGCGATGAAATATTTGCGGCCTTCTATCACGACGACACCGCACGCGGGTTTCTGCACTCGCATTCCTACACCGGCAACCCGCTCGCCTGCCGCGCGGCGCTCGCCACGCTCGATCTGTTCGCGAGCGACAACGTGCTTGCCGTCAACGCGCAAAAGTCCGCGAAGCTGAAGGGCGCGCTTACGCCGCTCGCCGAGCATCCTCGTGTGCGCAATCTGCGCCAGTGCGGCACGATCTTCGCGTTCGACGCCGTGATCGACGATGCTCAGCATGCCAAAACGTTCTCGCGCCGCTTCTTCGAGAACGCCCTGCAGCGCGAACTGCTGCTGCGCCCGATTTCGACCACGGTGTATCTCATGCCCCCCTATATTCTCGACGACGAAGAGATCACGCTGCTCGCCTCGCGCACCCGCGAGACCTTCGAAGCCACGCTCGCGGAGACTCGCTAATGCATCTGCTCGACACACTCGCGCAAGGGCTGAAGGACATCGACGCGCGCGGCCTGCGCCGTCGCCGCCGCGTCGCCGACACGCCGTGCGCCGCGCACATGACGGTCGACGGCCGCGCGATCATCGGCTTCGCCAGCAACGACTATCTCGGCCTCGCCGCGCATCCGCAACTCATCGCGGCCATGGCGGAAGGCGCACAGCGCTACGGCGCGGGCAGCGGCGGTTCGCATCTGCTCGGCGGCCACTCGCGCTCGCATGCCCAGCTCGAAGACGATCTCGCGGCCTTCGCCGGCGGATTCGTGGAGTCGCCGCGCGCGCTCTACTTCAGCACGGGCTACATGGCGAATCTCGCCACGCTCACCGCGCTCGCGGGCCGCGGTACGACGCTCTTCTCCGACGCGCTGAATCACGCGTCGCTGATCGACGGCGCGCGTCTGTCACGCGCCGATGTGCAGATCTACCCGCACTGCGATATGCAGGCGTTGAGCGCGATGCTCGAAGCCTCGGACGCCGACGTCAAAGCGATCGTCTCCGATACCGTGTTCAGCATGGACGGCGATATCGCACCGCTGGCGCGCCTGCTCGAACTCGCGGAACAACACGGCGCATGGCTGATCGTCGACGACGCGCACGGCTTCGGCGTGCTCGGACCGCAAGGACGCGGCGCTGTCGCGCAGGCCGCGTTGCGTTCGCCGAATCTCATTTCGATCGGCACGCTCGGCAAGGCGGCGGGCGTGTCCGGCGCGTTCGTCGTGGCGCATGAGACCGTGATCGAATGGCTCGTGCAACGCGCGCGGCCTTATATTTTCACCACGGCGTCGGTACCCGCCGCGGCGCATGCGGTATCGGCCAGCCTGCGCATTATCGGCGGTGAGGAAGGCGACGCGCGGCGTGCGCATCTTCAGCAATTGATTGAACGCACCCGCGCCATGCTAAAGGCCACGCCGTGGCTACCGGTCGATTCGCACACCGCCGTGCAGCCGCTCATCATCGGCGCGAACGAAGCGACGCTCGACATCGCGGCCACGCTCGATCGCGCCGGTCTGTGGGTGCCGGCGATCCGTCCGCCAACCGTGCCCGCCGGCACGTCGCGTTTGCGCATTTCGCTGTCGGCGGCACACTCGCAGGCGGATCTGGACAGGCTGGAGGCAGGCTTGCAACAGCTCGGAGCGAAGGCGGCATGAGCGGCCCGAGTCAAAACGCACTGTCCGTATTCGTCACCGGTACCGATACGGAAATCGGCAAAACGTTCGTCTCGTCGGCGCTGTTGCGCGGATTCGTTCGCGCGGGCCTGCAAGCCGCCGCGATGAAGCCGATCGCCGCCGGCGCATTCGAACTGAACGGTGTGCTGCATAACGAAGACGCGGATCAACTCGACGCCGCCTCGAACGTATTGTTGCCACCCGACATGCGCACGCCGTATCTGCTGAGAGAACCCGCGGCGCCACACATCGCAGCCGCGCTGGAAAACGTCACGTTCGATCTCGGCCACATCGTCGACTGCCATGCGCAGGCTGTGACGCGCGCGGAGATCGTCGTCGTGGAAGGCGTGGGCGGCTTTCGTGTGCCACTGACCGCAATGCAGGACACCGCCGATCTCGCCGTCGCATTGAAGTTGCCTGTCGTGCTGGTGGTCGGCATGCGGCTCGGCTGCATCAGCCATGCGCTGCTCACCGCCGAAGCCATCGCTGCGCGCGGGCTCACGCTGGCGGGCTGGGTCGCCAATCGCGTCGATCCGGACATGACCTTCCCCGACGAAAACATCGCGTCGATCCGCGAGCATCTCGCGCGCGACTATGACGCGCCGCTGCTCGGCATCGTGCCGCATCTGAGTCCGGCTTCGCCCGACCTCGCGGCGGATCGGCTCGACATCAACCGGCTTTTGCAGACGCTGCGCCATGCGCAGCGCTGATTCACCATTACATCCATCCAAAGGGATTGACGATATGACGCAACTGAACATCGCTCCGGCTTCCACCGATACGGCCGCCGCCACCAACAACGCAGCGGCAGGCGCGAAGCAGGTCGCGCGCTGGCGCGTGGCCGACATCGTCGCGCTGTACGAACTGCCGTTCAACGACCTGATGTTCCGCGCGCAACAAACGCACCGCGAGCATTTCGACGCGAACACCGTGCAATTGTCGACGCTGCTGTCAATCAAGACCGGTGGCTGCGAAGAAGATTGCGCATACTGTCCGCAATCGGTGCACCACGATACCGGCCTGCAAGCCGACAAGCTGATGCCGGTCGACGAAGTACTCGCAGCCGCGAAGGTCGCCAAGGAAAACGGCGCGACGCGTTTCTGCATGGGCGCCGCGTGGCGCAATCCGAAAGACCGCCACCTCGAGCCGATCAAGGACATGATCCGCGGCGTGAAGGCAATGGGTCTCGAAACCTGCG
>CAZDWH010000242.1:0-4184 GCA_964509025.1 uncultured Rhodanobacteraceae bacterium | reverse complement strand
GATGCTCTTGTCGTTATAGCGGATCGCGAGCGTCTCCTCGTTGAAACGCTGCCCGCCGCAGGCGTCGCAGTCGAGGAACACGTCGGGGAGAAAGCTCATCTCCTTGCGGATTTTGCCCTGACCGGCGCAGACCTCGCAGCGGCCGCCGGAGACGTTGAACGAGAAGCGATTCGGGGCATAGCCGCGGAGCCGCGCCTCCGGCGTCAGCGCGAAGACCCGGCGAATCTCGTCCAGAAAGCCGACGTAGGACGCGTAAGTAAGGTGCGGGCGATGCAGGGCATTGACCGCGGACATGCCGACCTCGCGATACGCCTTGCTGAGAAATTCCAGGCGCCGCTGCGACACACGCTCCATCACTGCATGCACGATAGGTTGATCCATCGCGCGCATCAGTGCGGCATAGATCATCTGCGATTTCGCCTCGCGCCCGGCGCGGCGGAACAGCTCATACAGGCGCGCGCGCGGATCCGCGATCGTGGCCAGCTGATCAAGCGCTTCGTCGGCGTGGGTTTCCCAGCGCAGCAGCGAAGCCTTGAGCAAGGCCTCGCGCGTCTCGAAGTGCCAGTAGAAGCTGCCCTTGGTGACATTCAGCCGGCGCGCGAGCGGTTCGACCGCGACGGCCGCGACGCCCTGGTCCGCGATCAAATCGAGCGCTCCGGCCTCCCAATCGGCAGCACTCAGGCGGGAACGTTCGATTTTTTCCGCGGCGGCAAGCATGGAGCGCATGTTAACGGCCGCTGCCCCGGTAGGCAAAAATCTGCCGTGCTGCGATGCAACAAAAGAGTTTGATTGCATTGGATTTTTCCGATTGACAGCTCTAAATCGCGATTCCATACTCATGCGTATGGTACACGCTTCCGCCCAGGTCACTGCCGCCGCACGCGTTGAAACGCGTGTCTCGCGCCATGGTACGGCAGACGGCATGCAGCTAGCGCTCGAACATTTCGGCGATCGCGCGGCGCCGACGATCATATTCGCGCACGGCTTCGGCCAGACGCGGCATGCCTGGGACGACAGCGCTGCGGCACTCGCTGCGCAAGGCTGGCATTGCATCACCGCCGATGCGCGCGGTCATGGCGAAAGCGGCTGGGTCGCGGACGGTGCCTACGACTACAGCCAGCTGATCGACGATCTCGCGCAGGTCGCGCGCGCATCGAACAGCGCAGAGTCGCTGCCGATCCTCGTCGGCGCATCGATGGGCGGACTCGTCGGACTGTGCGCGCAGGCACTGCACGCACCGCTGTTCCGCGCGCTGATCCTGGTCGACATCACGCCGCGCTGGGAAGCCGCCGGCGTAGCGCGCATCATTGGCTTCATGCGCGCGCATCCGGATGGATTTGCCGACTATGCCGAAGCGGCCGATGCGATCGCTGTATATCTGCCGCATCGCGCGGAGAAGAAATCGCCGGAACAACTACGCAAGCTGCTCGTCGCGCACGCCGACGGACGACTGCGCTGGCATTGGGATCCGCGCCTGCTCGACTACATCGAAGCACACAGCGACAGCTGGCAGTCAGCGATTTTCGACGCCGCGCGCCGCGTCGACGTGCCGACGCTCCTGATCAGCGGCGCGCGCTCGGATGTCGTCTCTGCCGCTACCATCACCGAATTTCTCGAACTCGTGCCGCACGCGCGCCACGCGCGCGTCGACGCAACGCACATGGTCGCCGGCGATGCGAATACCGCGTTCGCCGACGCGCTGCAAGAATTCCTGCGTACCCTCTCCCCCACCCCGTTTCACGCTTGAGGTTAGGACCATGACCGCCTGGTATCCGCTGCTCGCCGTTCTCGTCGCCTCGCTTGGCTGCGCCTATTTCCGTGCGAGTCTGCGCACCTGGACGATCGTCGGCGCCGTTGCGCTCGTCGCCGCTGCCATCCTCGGCAGTCATTGGCTCGCGTTGACGCTGACCGCGCTCGCGTTCGCCGTCATCACCATTCCGCTCAATCTCGATGACTTCCGCCGCCGCCAGATCACCGCACCGCTACTCAAGGTGTATCAGAAGATCACCCCGCAGATTTCCGACACCGAACGCACCGCGCTCGAAGCGGGCACGGTCGGCTTCGAAGGCGAGCTGTTCAGCGGCAAGCCCGACTGGTCGAAGTTGCTCAAGCAGCCCAAGCCCGAGCTTTCGGTCGAGGAGCAGGCCTTCCTCGACGGCCCGGTCGAAGAAGTCTGCCGCATGGCCGACAACTGGCAGATCACGCACGAACTCGCCGACCTGCCGCCGGAAATCTGGGACTTGCTCAAGAAGAAGAAATTCTTCGGCATGATCATCCCGAAGGAATACGGCGGCCTCGAATTCTCCGCGCTCGCGCAGTCGGCCGTGCTGCAGAAACTCATGAGCGCGGCGGGCGATCTCGCCGCGACCGTCGGCGTGCCGAACTCGCTCGGGCCCGGCGAACTGCTGCTGCACTACGGCACCAAGGAACAGCGCGACTACTATCTGCCGCGTCTCGCCGACGGCCGCGAAGTTCCGTGCTTTGCGCTGACCGGCCCGACCGCGGGTTCGGACGCGACCTCGATCCCCGACTACGGCATCGTCTGCGAAGGCGAATGGCAGGGCGCGAAAGTGCTCGGCGTGCGCCTGACTTTTGACAAGCGCTACATCACGCTGGCGCCGGTCGCGACCTTGGTCGGCCTCGCCTTCCAGATGCACGATCCCGATCATCTGCTCGGCGACAAGGAACATCTCGGCATTACGCTAGCGCTGATTCCGCGCGACACCAAGGGCCTGGAAATCGGCCGCCGCCACTTCCCGCTCAACGCCGCGTTCCAGAACGGCCCACTGCATGGCAAGGACGTGTTCATTCCGATGTCGCAGTTGATCGGCGGCGCGGATATGGCGGGTCAAGGCTGGCGCATGCTGGTCGAGTGTCTCTCGGTCGGCCGTGCGATCACCCTGCCGTCGAACGCTTCGGGCGGCGTGCGTTCAGGCGCGATCGCCACCGGCGCGTACGCGCGCATGCGCAAGCAGTTCGGCATGGCGATCGGCCGTTTCGAGGGCGTCGAAGATGCGCTCGCGCGCATCGGCGGTCACGCCTATGCGATCACCGCGCTGTCGCGCGCATCGGCCGCCGCGGTCGATCGCGGCGAGAAACCGTCGGTGCCATCGGCGATCGCGAAGTATCACTGCACCGAACTCGGCCGCGATGTGGCGAAGGACGTGATGGACGTGCTCGGCGGCAAGGGCGTGCAGCTCGGGCCGAGCAATTTCGCCGCGCGCGGCTACCAGACCGCGCCGATCGCGATCACGGTCGAAGGCGCGAACATCATGACGAGAAGTCTCATGATTTTCGGCCAGGGCGCCATCCGCTGCCATCCGCACGTATTGAAGGAAATGCAGGCGGCACAGATTCCCGACTACGCCACGCGCCTGCGCGCGTTCGATCGTGAACTGTTCGCGCATATCGGATTTGCGATCTCGAACGCCGCGCGCAGCTTCGTGCTCGGCCTGACATTCGCCAAGATCGGCAGCGCGCCCGGCGACAAATATACAAAGCGTTACTACCGCAAGCTCAATCGCTACGCGGCGAATCTGGCGCTCGTCGCCGACAGCGCCATGCTGATGCTCGGCGGCAAGCTCAAGTTCAAGGAAAAACTCTCGGCACGTCTTGGCGATGTTTTGTCAAATTTGTACATCGTGAGTGCGATGCTCAAGCGCTACGAGGATCAGGGCCGTCCCGTCGCCGATCAGCCGCTGCTCGCCTGGGCGTTCCACGACTGCGCCTACCGCATGCAGGAAGCGCTCGCGGGCGTGCTGCGCAATTTCCCGATTCGCCCGGCGGCATGGGTGCTCAGCGCGCTCGTATTTCCGTTTGGCCGGCGTGAAGTGCCGCCGTCAGATCGCCTGGGCCATCGCGTCGCGGCGCTCTTGATGTCGCCGAACGATGCACGCGATCGCCTCGCTGAATGGACCTTCCTCTCACCGACGCCGAACAACGTCATCGGGCGCATGAATGCCTTGCTACCCGACGTGATCGCGGCCGAACCGGTCGAGCGCAAGTTTGCCAAGGTGCAGAAATCAGGTGTGCTCAAGAGTCTCGACGCGGTGGCGCAACTCGCCGAAGCGGAAGCCGTCGGCGCGATCTCGTCCGAGGAACGCAAGCTGCTCGAACGCGTGCGCGCCGCGACGCTCGAATTCATCAATGTGGATGACTTCGATCCGTCCGAGCTGACCGCGGCG